>JBBRDG010000088.1:0-9254 GCA_038204165.1 Elusimicrobiales bacterium | reverse complement strand
CATAGATTACCGGTGCTCGGGGCTGCCGCGGCAGCCGCCAGCTAAGGAACCTCTACGGCCTCGAAGATGCTCTTCAGGATATCCTCCGAGCCGATATTCTCGGCTTCGGCCTCGTAGGTAAGCAGCACGCGGTGCCGCATTACGTCCACTCCCACGGCCTTTATGTCCTCGGGGGTGACGTAGCCGCGGCCGTTGATGAACGCATAGGCCTTGGCCGCCTGGATCATGAAAATGGTGGCGCGGGGGCTGGCGCCGTAGTTTATCCACGGCTTTATCTTGGCGAGGCCGTGCTTCTCGGGCTCGCGGGTGGCTATCACCAGGTCCAGCACGTAGTTCTTTATCTTGTCGTCTACGTATATCAGGTCGGCGGTCTGGCGCGCCTGGAGCACCTGCTCCATAGTTACCGCTTTGCCGGCCTGAGGCATGGTCTGGCGGGCCATCAGTTCCAGCACTTTCGCCTCTTCCTGTTTCGTCGGGTAGGTGATGTTGATCTTCAGCATGAAACGGTCCACCTGCGCTTCCGGCAGCGGGTAGGTGCCTTCCTGTTCTATCGGGTTCTGCGTCGCCAGCACCATGAACAGGTCCGGCAGCTTGAAGGTGGAGTCAGAGATAGTGACCTGCCGCTCCTGCATGCCTTCCAGCAGCGCGCTCTGCACCTTGGCGGGGGCGCGGTTAATCTCGTCGGCGAGGATGATGTTGGAGAAGATGGGGCCCTTGCGGACCGAGAAGGTGTTCTCCTTCGGGTTGAAGACCAATGTGCCGGTGATGTCGGCGGGCAGCAGGTCCGGAGTGAACTGGATACGCTGGAAGCCGGCAGAGATGCATTGGGCCAGGGTTTTGACGGTGAGGGTTTTTGCCAGGCCCGGCACGCCTTCCACCAGTACGTGGCCGTTGGCGATCAGGCCTACGAGGAGCCCGTTGATCAGGTCCTCCTGACCCACCACCACCTTGGCCATTTCCTTGCGCAGGTCCTGGATAAACAGCGCGTCCTGCTGAATTTTCTGGTTCAGTTTTGATATTTCAGAGTCCATATGCTCCTCTTTGATTCTCGGGTAAGTATTCTCGGGCAGACCCGGGAGGTTATTCTATCCGAAACAGCGGTTTTGTTTCAAGCTCGCGGAGCTGCTGTTCTTTGTGCGCTTCTATGTCCTGGCGGGTCCGGTTAACGGCTTCCAGGGCCTTCAGGCGGACTTCTTCGTCGGTGTCCTCAAGCACGGCGCTGAGGGCCGGAATCGCCTCTTTATTGGAGAAATTTCCTATCGCTTCCACGGCCTTCAGCCGGATGTCGCGGTCGTAATCCTTGAGCGCTTCGGACAGCAGGGCCAGACTGAGCTTGCTCTTGTCCTTGGCCAGCATGTCGATCAGCTGCTTTTTTACGGGGAGCTCGGTCTCGTTCTCGAACATGCCCTTAATGATGCCCGGCGCGCTTTCGTCCTGCAGCTGCCAGAGCAGCTCGGCCGAGGCGAAGCGGACTTTCTCGTTGGAGTCCTGCGTCAGGGTGCGCAGGGTCTTGATGGTCTCCATAGAGAACTTCATCACGTAAGGCTTATCGGGTTTGGTAGGCAGCACAGGGTCGGTAAGCGTACGCAGCTTTTCCTCTTTGGTAAGCTGCATGGTTTGTTTTACCTGGGCTTCGTGTTTGCGCTGGTTCACAAGGTAGTATATTCCGGCGATGAAGATGAGCAGCATCAGGAACCATTTCATAGTGTTATCCTTTTAAATGAAAGCTCGATCTTCCCCCCGCTGAGTTTCGCGCTGGCGAGCTCCGGGTCGTTCATCTTTTTCCAGGCACCGGAGTCGGCCGGTTCGCTGGAGAAGATCACGCGGCCGGGTTCGCGCCGCCAGGCCACACGCCCGAACTCCCAGCCCGGGGACAGCAGGGCGTCCTTGCGGGTTTTCCTGGGAGCGTGGCACAATACCGTGAGCGAATTTGCGGAGGCGAGGAACATGTTAAGCCCCAGGTACGGGGCCTCGCGGCCGGGGTGCTTATCCTTGCAGGAGATCCACACGGTACGGATTTCATCCAGTGCCATCTCCAGAGCGGTTTCCGGCGTGCCGTAGGCGTCCAGCATTTTTACTACCTGCCAGAAAAGCACTTCGGAATCGTTGGATCCTTTTACTTTGTCCGCGTATCTTCCGAGTAGGGACCGGATCTCGTCTTTTATGAAAAGGGTGCCGTTATGCGCGAAGGCCAGGCCGCCGGCGCAGAAAGGCTGGGTGTTGGCCGGGCTTACAAGGCTCCGCCGTGAAAGCTTGTTCGGGTTGGAGGCTTCGCGCAGGTGCGCCAGCGCCACGCGGGAGGTTCCGGCGGCGGCCGCGGCAAAAGCTTTCCTCTCCAGTCGGGCGGGGCCGGCGCTCTTGGTCAGCAGGAATTTTTCGCCTTTTGCGAAGGCTATGCCCCAGCCGTCATCCTGGTAGCGGCCTGCTACGGCGTCGGCCTGTGATAGCAGGGATCTCTCCCCCTCTGAAAAGAGCTGGCTGCCGGCTGCCGGCTTGGTCGAGATGAAAGCGGTTATTCTGCACATTGTCTTGATATTTTAAGTTATTTGCAGGTGGTATTCAATACGAGTCATGCCTTAAAAATAACCCAGGGGCTCCGGCTTCGGACCAGGACGCCGGCCGTTGTTTTTCCGTGGGTGCCTTCTCCCACACTTGGCGCCGGTTCGCGCGTAAATTACGGGACACTCCACTTGCGAAGTTGATATAATTACAGCGGAGTCAATGTCAGCGCTTAGGCGGGGTTTATAATGGAAAACGAAGATTTTAAAATTACGCCGCTGCCCGGTCAGGAAGCCCTTGCGGAGGAGCAGAACCCGTTCGCTGAAGGGCCTGTGCCGGCCGGCTTTAACGAGCGGTTCGTGGCTTACGTTATAGACGCTTTCCCTTTCGTGGCCGGTACCCATCTAACCATGACCGCGGCCGTGAGCTCAGGGTTAATAACACGCTCCACCGCGGGCGAGTGGAAGTGGAAGCTACTGTGGACCGGCGCTTATATAGTCTACGAAACTATTTTCTCCAGCGGCGGCCGCGCCACGCTGGGCAAGTTCCTGATGAACCTGCGCGTAAGGGCCGTGGATGGCGGTAACATTTCCATGGGCAAGGCGCTGGCCAGGTCTTTCTCCTATTTCCTTAGTTCAGCTACTATGGACATCGGGTACCTGATGGCGCTGTTCACCCCGCAGCACCGGGCGCTGCACGATTATGTGGCGGGCAGCCGCGTGGTCAGCCTGCGCGAAAGGAGCGATATTGCCAACGGCCTTTTGCTAGCCGTTTCCTGGGGCCTGATGGCCATCTTCATCGGGTCATATCTGAACCAGACGGTGCTCAAGGTTACCCCCTCCGAGAAAAAGCAGATCTTCGCGGCGCACCGGACCATTTCCAAGCTGGCCAAGCTGGAGGAGATCTATTACAAGCAGGAAGGGCATTACACCAACGACCTGAAGCGCCTGGCCGACCTGACCGGCAATGTCAACGCTGTGCGCGCCGAGCTTTACCGGACGCTCACCCCGGACAGTCTGGCCATCGCTTCCAACGGCAACAGGTTCATGATCACCGCTAAGTCCAGGAACTGGCGTAAGACGGAAGTACAGGTGGCCTCGCCTCATAAGGCGGCGGCCTCTTCGGCAGATCCCGCCTTCCAGGCGCCGTGAGCAACAGGCGTAAAATAAAAAACCCCGCCGCTGCCGGCGGGGTTTTTTGCGCCTGTTATTTTATTCGGGCCGGTTCCGCTCTGAACCGCTCTGGCAGGAGATGCAGTAGCGCGCCGAAGGCAGCGCCTTTATGCGCTTCTTCTCTATCGGGTTCTTGCAATGCTCGCAGAGCCCGTAGTTGTTCCTCTCCATCTTGCGCAGCGCGGATTCTATGTCGCGCAGCATCTTGCGCTCGTTGTCGGAGAGCTCGAAAAGTATTTCCTTGTCCAGGCTCTGCGTGGCCTGGTCTATGGAATCGCCAACTTCCGGTTCCAGCATATCGAGGTTTTTCTTGTCCGCCACGTTCTTGGCTATATCGGTCTTCATCTCGTTCAGCTGGGCCGCGATCTCCGCGACTTCCTGGCTGGTAAGCGTTTCTTTAACGGCCGGGCGGCTCTTTACGACTGCCTCGGTTTTAGCCGCCGGGGCTTTGGCCCTGGCTTTTACTGCGGCTTTCGGGGCTACTTTATTAATTACTTTTTTAACCGCTTTCTTAATCACTTTCTTAACTGCTTTCTTTATAGGTTTTTTCATTTTATGCTCCATTGCCCGCTTAGTGCCGGGAAGTACTGAAAAACATCGGGCGCGCCTCTGTTATTATAGCGCGCGAGGCTTTTATCCTGTCCCGGTAGTATTTGGGCAGGGTGAAAGCCCCGGTTATGGTGGCTCCGTCCGAATATCTTAAGGCGCGTTTCAGCTTGGCTTTGACGGCTTTGTCGAGCGCGGCGGTCTTTAGTTTGGCGGGCGCCAGTCCCGGCGCGTCGGTGCAGTATAGGAAGGTCCACGGCATGTCGTACGACGGGATGAATGTGGCGTAGCTGCCGGTGAACCTGAAAACCTTGTTCAGCGTATTGACGATGGCCGGGTGCAGCTCGAACTGCAGCGGCGTGCCGGGGCCGGCCTGGATGGTAAAGATACCGCCGGGGGCCAGGATGCGTTTCATGCGCCGGAAGAATTCCACGGTGTAAAGGCCGAAAGCCGGGCCGCCCTCAATGGGGCTGGGTAAGTCGGAATAGATCAGGTCGAACTTGCCGGCGGTGTTGTACACGAATTTCCTGGCGTCCTGGGCCAGCAGGCGCAGGCGCGGGTCGGCGAAGGCCCCACAATGCCATTCCCCGAGGTGTTCCCTGGCGAAACGCAGGATGTTGTAATCGATGTCGGCCATCACTACGCTCTCGATGCCGCGGTCGTTTAAAATCTCTCTGGCGGTGGCGCCTTCTCCCCCGCCCAGGATCAGCGCGCGTTTCGGGCGCGGGTGGGCCAGCAGCGCCGGGCAGACCAGCGACTCGTGGTAAAAAGCCTCGTCGTACTGGCTGGACTGGGTTTCGCCGTCCAGCACCAGCACTTTTCCGAAAGTGTGCGTTTTGAGCAGAGCGGCTTCCTGAAAAGCCGTGGAGGAGGTCTCGAGCACCTTAAGCGCGCGGTGCGCGTGCATTTCGCCCGGGGTGAAATATTCTACGAACCAGTCGCCGCGCGGCAGTCCGTCCGCGCCGCGTTTGATCCAGTCGAAATCGGTTTTTTTTCTTTTCATTGTTTTTTACGCCTGGACCGCTTGCCCGCAGGGACCGCGCGTTTTCTGCCCCCCGAAGCAGGTAGCAGGCCCCGCTCCAGCTTCATCACGCTGAAATGGGTGGCTTTGAACATCTTCTTGACGGTTTTGAAGGCTTCCCAGGGGCGGGTCTTGTCGCCGCAGGTGAAAAGGTCTACCGAAGCGAAATTGTGCTCCGGCCAGGTGTGTATGGCAAAGTGTGACTCGGCTATGACCACTACCCCGGAAACCCCGTAGGGCTCGAAGTGGTGAAAGATGGAGTCTATGATGGTGGCTCCCGCGGCCTGCGCGCCCTTTATCATGGCGTCCTGCACGTCAGCTACGGAGGACAGCGTTTCAGCGCTGCAGCCGTAAAGTTCTAGTATCAGGTGTTGTCCAAGTGCTTTCATAAAATCCGGTTTAACAATCTATATTATTTACCCACATGTGTCAACCAAACGCGGGCGAGGCGCGGAAAGGGGCACAGACCGCTTTTCACAGGCGGCAAAGCCGGAGTAAATATCCTTCCTGCGGTCGTCTTGTCGGGGGCTTGCTGCTGGAACTGCGGTCTTACTTGAACGAAATACCTTTCATCTTGGTGAAGATAGTCCGGTCCCTGCGCTGGAAGACCGGGCTGCGGAACGGAAAGTCGAAGGTAAGGGAAATGCGGTGCGTGGTCCCCAGTTCCCCCATCGGCGCGAAGGCGTAGTCCAGCGAGAAGAAGTGCAGCGTGGCGCCCAGGCCCAGGGAGAGACCGCTTATGCCGTCGCTCATCTTCTGCGAGTCCAGGCCCGCGCGGACGCAGAAGCGGGTAAGCTCGTTGGGCGCGGTGGCCAGTTCCGCCCCGAGCCGGACGCTGGGTTTGTTCTGCTTTGGCATCACGAAGTCGGCCGCGAGCAGCATGTTGCGGAAAGGGTTGATGGACGCGCCCAGCTTAAAGGTGAGCGGCAGTGGGTTGGACTCCTGGTCGTAGGTCAGACCGCCGCCCATGTTGGAGGCGGTCACGGCGAGGCGGTACGGGATGTCGCCGAAGTTATAGGTCATTATGCCGAAGTCGGCGGCGTAGCTGTGCACGGACTCCACGATGGTGGACTTTATGTACTTGGCGGATACGCCCACGGACACGTCGATGTCCTTGTCCGAGAATTCCAGAATGGCCTTGCTGTAGGCCAGCGTGAAGACCTGGTCCCTGGGCGTGAAACTGCCCAGCGTGTTGCCCGAAATATCCGTATTACTGATGGAGCCGATGTCGGTGAGCAGCACGGAGCCGGCTATGACCGAGTCGTAGTCCAGGCGGTGCGCGTAGGCCGCGTACTGGTAGTTGATGTCCGCAACGTACTGGGCGCGCATGAATACGGCCGAAAGCTTGGGGATCTGAACCAGCCCGGCGGGGTTCCAGTAGACGGCCGAAGCTTCGTCGCTGATGGCGGTGTAGGCCCCGCCCATTGCGGAGGCCCTGGCGCCGACGGGCAGGTTAAGAAAATCCGCGGTGGTGGTGCCGGCGGCCCCGGTGGCGAAATAGCGGGGTTCCTTGTTCGCGAAGGCGGGAGCGGTCAGGCAGATGGCCATGGCCGCAGCTGCCGCGAAAATATGGTTTCTGGTGTAAGGCGCGTTCATATTACCTTTCGACCGCCAGTTTGAACACTTTCTTGCCGCCAGTCGAGTCGATAACCGCCAGGTAGACGCCGCTGGCTACCAGTTCCCCGGATTGATTCTGACCTTTCCAAATCAGCAGGCCCGTGGTGCCAGCTGAGCCTTCCCAGACCTTGTCACCTGACAGGGTGTAGAGGCGCACGCTGGCGGAGGCCGGCATGTTCGTGATGGTCACGAAGCCGTGCCCGCGGTTAATGTAGAAAGGGTTAGGGTAGATCAGCACGTTGCTCAGGTTAGTGGCCGCGGTTTTCAGCATCAGCTGGAAAGTGCTGAAATGGTTAATCGTGGCTGTAATCGTGCGGCGGCCCGTATCTATCACCGTCTCGAGCGGCAGGCATTGGCCGGACACCGGATTGTAGCGGGCCAGTACCATGTGCTGGCGGTTGGTGTCTATGGCCGCCAGGGATTCAGTGTAGTTGTAGCTAAGCGTAAGGGTTACGGGGACCTGAGGCTGCGCCGCGCCCTGGCTGAACACCGCCACCTCTATCGGGATTCCCCCCACCAGGTAGGAACAGGGGTTCTGCGCCGAAGAGGAGATGGCTATGGGCGTGGCGGACGGGAAAGATCCCGAGGGAATTGTCATTGCGATGCTCCTGCCGGTGGGCAGTACGCCGGAGATAATAATTTCCTTTTTAGGATCGCTGGTGCCGCCGATGGAGCCGGCGGGAGCGCCATCCGGGCCTGGCAGCGTGTACGCGGCTGGCACCGCCTGGATACGGGCGGTGACGAACCCTTCGCCGTTGCTGGCCGCCACGTCGAAGTAATAGGTAGTGGCGGTAAGCAGCCCGGGGAAGGCGAAAGAATTGCCGGTAAAGCCCGCGCTGAACGGGATATACGTGGTGACAGAGATACTGAAGTCCTCCGTGGTGTAGCGCACCTCGTAAGTGGTGCGGGGAGAGTTGCCGTTCTGGTCCCAGGTCAGGGTTACGCCGGACATGGAGATTACGGCCGGCGTTACGTTGGAAGGCGCTTTCGCCCTGGTGTATTTAGTTCCCAGGTCGGTGGGGGCGGTAGGGAACTCGTTGCCGTTCAGGGCGTAAACCCTGGCGTAGACCTTCGTGTTGGGCAGCAGCGCGTCGAAAGAGACTCTGGTGCCGGTGGTGGTAACGCTTACCGTATTTGCTTCCAGATAATCCGGTGTGGTGGAAAGCTGGATGTTATACACGGTCCACGTGGAGTTGCCATGGCTCATCCAGTTGGCCGTCAGGCTGCCGGTGCTTACGCTGGTGAAGGCGTTGGGTTTGCCGTACGGGTCCAACAGAACTTCGGGCTGCACCGCCAACGTATAGATGGAAGAAGAGTAGGAGGACGGGCCTTTTATCACAGGGGTGGTCTTCATGGCATTCACGGAGACGGAGTAAATATTGTTGGGCAGCAGACCGTTCTGCGTAAGATAATTGAGCGTGGTGGACCCTACGAACACGGCGGAGGCGGTGCCTGCCGAGATGTCGTACACTTCATAGGCGTCGGCACCGGTGGATTCATCCCAGGACCAGCTGATAGCGGAGCTGCTTATGGCGGTGCCGGTCAGGTTGCTAATATTGCCTACCGTCAGAGTGGAGACGATATTAGAGAAAGCGGTGGGAATGCCTGCCCCGTTCTGTGCCCTGACCCGGAAGAAATAACCCAGGTTGGGGGTGAGCTGGTTTATGGCGGTTTCAGTGCTGGCGAAATTAACTGCAAAAGATATAGGCGTGGAAATTCTAACCGGATCGGAGAAATTGGTGAGCCCGCAGTTACCCAGCGAATCACCCGGGGCGCAGGTGTACATCGAGAGTTCGTACAGGGTGCCGGCGGTATTACTGTTATTCCCCCAGCCCAGGGTTGCGGTCTCGAAACTTGAACCGGTTACGGTCAGGGCGGTAGGGGAGGACGCCAGCGTGTAGTAGGTGGCGGACCTGGAGAGAGGGCCGGTTCCGCCGATATTGTAAGAGTTCACCATCAGCGAGGCCTGCGTGTTAGGCAACATTCCGGTCTGGGTGTGGGTGGCCGAATCCGTGAAGGCCATGGTCGCCACGAAGACGTCGTTGCTGGAGGCGTAGATGTTGTAGCCGTCGGCGCCGCCGGACGGAATAGTGCCGCGTCCCCAGGACCAGGTTATGGAACTTACGCCGAGCACCACGCCGGTGGGGACGGTAGGGGTTCCCACGGGCCTGGGTATAGTAACCTGCACCGGGATGCCGGCCGAGAACATGCCGTTAGCCGCCACGCGCATGGTGTACCAGCCGTACGGCATTTCCCCAGGCGCCGCGGGGGTTATTATGGTAATAGAGGATGCCACCTTTTCCCAGTCCGTGTTCTGGCCGCCGTATAAGGAATAGATGCGGGTGGAAAGGTCTATCATGAACCCGCTGGGATTATCGATCTGGTTCATGTAGACGCGG
>JBBRDG010000087.1:0-9704 GCA_038204165.1 Elusimicrobiales bacterium | reverse complement strand
CTGCCCTAAAGAAATAAAGGTTTCTACCATAGCCCGACTGAACCGCGAGTTCCTGCTCGCCAATTTTATTTCCAAAAAATAATAAGCGGGTTTTCCAGTGCATCTTGCGAGGACCATGCCTGAATCAAAAGACGAATTTTTCCACCTGGCCGAGCCCGCGGCCTTCCGCCTGCTCTCTAAGGACGGCGTCAAAACAATTAAAGCCGGCAACAGGGAAATACTTGAAATAGCCCCGGAGGCGCTGACCGCCCTGGCGCGCGCGGCCCTGCGCGAAGTTTCCTTCCTGCTGCGGCGCGCTCATAATAAAAAACTTGCCGCGATCTTCGCCGACCCCGAAGCCTCCGAGAACGACAATTTCACGGCCTACTGCCTGTTGGAGAACGCCACTGTAGCGGCCGGCTTCGAACTGCCCTTCTGCCAGGACACCGGCACCGCCACGGTGATAGCCGGCAAAGGCGAACAAGTGTGGACCCGCTCCAACGACGAGGAACTTCTTTCACTCGGAATCGGTGAAGCCTACGCCAGCGAGAACCTGCGCTATTCGCAGCTGCTGCCCGAGGACATGTACCGGGAGAAGAACTCCGGGGACAACCTGCCGGCCCAGGTGGAAATTTATTCCCGGCAGGGGATGGCCTACGAGTTCCTTTTTATGGCCAAAGGCGGAGGCTCCGCCAACAAGACCATGCTTTACCAGCAGACCCCGGCCGCGCTCTCCCCAGCGAAGCTTAAACCTTTCCTGCTCGAAAAGATGCGTGCGCTCGGCACCGCGGCCTGCCCGCCTTACCACGTGGCTTTCGTTATAGGCGGAGCCTCTCCGGAACTGTGCCTTAAGACCGTAAAGCTGGCCTCAGCCGGAGTACTGGACGGCCTCTCCGGAGATCCGGGCGGGACCGGCCGCGCCTTTCGCGATAAAGGGCTGGAGGCCGAACTGCTGGAAGCCTCGCGGCAGTTCGGTTACGGCGCGCAGTTCGGCGGAAAATATTTTGCCCACGACGTGCGCGTGGTGCGCCTGCCCCGGCACGCCGCCTCGCTGCCTATTGGAATGGGCGTATCCTGCTCGGCGGACCGCAATATTCTGGCGCGCATAGACAAAGACGGCGTCTGGCTGGAAGAACTGGACCGCGACCCCGGCAGCCTTATCCCCGAAACTATCCGCGCCCGGTTCTCATCCCGCGTGAATTCGGTTAACGTCGACCTTAACAGGCCCATGGCGGAAATACGGGCGCAGCTCTCTAAATATCCGCCTGGCACGCGCCTTGCCCTGACCGGCCGCCTGGTGGTTGCGCGGGACCTGGCCCATGCCAGGTTCAAAAGTTTGCTGGACGCCGGCAAGGAACTGCCGGCCTACCTCAAAGAGCACCCGGTCTATTACTCCGGGCCGGCCAAACGCCCCGAAGGCAGGCCCTCCGGTTCGTCCGGCCCCACAACCGCGGGCCGCATGGATTCTTATGTCGGCTTGCTTCAGCCCCAGGGTGCTTCCCTTATAATGCTGGCCAAAGGCAACCGTTCTCCTGAAGTTACCGCGTCCTGTCTTAAACACAGAGGCTTCTACCTAGGAGTGCCTGGCGGCCCGGGCGCGTTATTGGCTGACCGCCATATAAAAAAAATTGAGACTCTGGATTACCCGGAACTTGGCATGGAAGCGGTCCTTGCCATGGACGTTGAGGACTTTCCGGCTTTTATTCTGGTAGATGGCAAGGGCGGCGAGCTTTTTTAAAAAAATATGAAGCCCCGCTCCCTATTGTATATAGGCCCTATTATTTATATATTTAACTGCATGAAACGAGGGAACATCCTTCTCTTCGCGGCTTTTGCCGCCCTATCGGTATTCAGCTTCGGCTGCGACATTCCCCTCGGTACGCCCCAGGAACGGATGTTTAAGGCCGCCAAGAACGACTACACCCGCAACATGCGCAAGCTGCTGGATTCCGGCATAGACCCCAACATAACCGACCAGGCCGGCTGGACCCCGCTGATGTGGGCCGCCGCCAAGGACAATGTCGACACCTTGACGCTGCTCATTTCCCGCGGCGGCAACATCAATTTACGCAACAGCAAAGGTGAGACCGCGCTGCACATAGCCTCACGCTGGAGCCGTCTGGAGACGGTGAGCTACCTTATCTCCGTAGGCGCGAGGACCGAAGCGCTGGACCGCCTGGGCTGGCCGCCCCTGATGTGGGCCGCCCTGCAGGGCCGCTCCGAAGTTATAAGAACCCTGACCGAGGGCGGAGCTAACATAGAATTCAGAGACACCAACGGTAACACCCCCCTGATGATGGCGGCGAACCGGGGCCGCGCGGCTACGGTCAAGGAACTGCTGGCGCTGGGAGCCAATCCCTACAAGACCAATGCCGACGGGCAGACGGCGGCCGAGATAGCGAAGATGAGCGGCTACCCCGAGCTGGAAGCCCTTATTAAAAACGTGCCATACGTGAAACCGTCCGGCCGAAAAAAGCGGCAATAATGCAAAAAAAGAAAGCTTTCACCCTTATAGAACTGATGATAGTTGTGGCTATCATCGGCATCCTGGCGGCCATCGCCATCCCTAAATTTTCAGACCTGATAGACAAGTCCAAAGAGGGCTACACCAAGGGCGCGCTTTCCACGCTGCGCTCCGCTATCGCCATCTACACCGCGGACAACTCCGGCAGGTATCCGTCCGATGACCTCTCCTCGTTGCTGGCCAGCCACAAGTACATAAACAGCATCCCGGTGGTCAAGGTCCCGCGCACCTCGCACCCTATAACGAACGCCGTTACTGTCGGGTCCTCCACCTCCACCTTCCTAACGGATACCGGTGGCTGGGCGTACATTAACAATCCCGCCGACAGGGACTTTGGACAAATTTCCGTCAACTGCTCGCACCTGGACATAAAGGGCGAAGATTGGAGCCTTTTCTGATTCCGTTTTTTTCATAAACCTCACCGGAACCTGACGGCGCTTAACCCGCCCGGCATTACACAAATCATGAAACCCTACCACTTCCTGCCTGTTTTCATTATCCTTATAGCCTCCTACGTAGGCCTGCATTTTTACACCGCCCGCTGGCTGGCCCGAGCCTTCTCGCTAGGCCCCGCCGGCGCCTCCTGGCTGCGCGGCGCGCTGCTGCTGATAGCTTTCCTTTCACCGTTCGCCATGTTCCTCAGGCGCCACTACCAGGCCCCGGCGCTGGACCCGTTCTACGCCGCCTGCTACGCCTGGATGGGAGTAATTCTTATCACCAGTTTTGTATTCGCCTGCTCGGACCTGGCCGGCCTGGCCCTGCGGCGTGCGCCCGGAATACAGGCCCCGTACCTTGCGTCCTTCACCATGGCGGCGCTGGCTTTCATTCTTGTAAACGGCTTCTACAACGGACACAGGGTCCCGTCGGTAAAACGAGTAAAGGTCGAAGTAAAGAACCTGCCGGCGGACCTGGAGGGTTTTAAGATAGCGCAGATCTCCGACCTGCACCTGGACGCGGGCTGGAAGCTGCGGCAGCTGGCGGGCATAGTGGACCTGATAAACTCTGAAAAACCTGATCTGGTGCTGGTGACCGGCGACCTGATAGACCCGGGCCTGAAGAGCCTGGACGGCGTGCGGGCGCTTACGCTTAGCCTCAAGAGTCGTCTGGGTGTTTTCGGCGCGCTGGGCAACCATGAATATTATTACGGGCTGGAAGAGGCCATCGCCAGCTATAAATTTTTCGGGATAAAACTGCTCCGCAATGAATCACTGGAGCTGGAAAAAATAAGGCTTATAGGCCTGGGGGACATCCACACCGAACACCTGCTTTTTAAGGATGTAAAAGCCGTGCTGGATAAGAGCAGGGATGGGAAACTCTCCATCCTTATGTGCCACCAGCCGGTATATTACAAAGAGATAGCCGACGCCGGGGATTACCTGGTTTTCTCGGGCCATACGCACCGCGGCCAGATCTTCCCCTTCCACGTCTTCACCAAACTTTTCTACCCGCATTTCTACGGACTCGAATATATCAAGAACAGCGCTTTTTATATAACGTCGGGCGCCGGCACCTGGGGCCCGCCGCTGCGCTGGCTCGCCAAAGCCGAAATCCCGGTAATAACCCTGACCCGCGCCAAATAAGCTCCTGCGGAAACATAAAAAGAACGCCCACGGAGGGGCGCTCTTCGTGCCGGCCGTGTGCGGCAGGTTATTCTTCTTTATTCAGCAGCAGGCGCGTGTAGCCGGCCAGGGTCTTCAGCGTGGTAGGCAGCGACACTTCGCGGTGGCGCGGTCTGCCGTCAGCCACTTTTTCTATCACCGAAAGTCCGTTGCCTATACCTTCCAGCAGGACAGGGTCTATATCCCCGCCGAAAGCCGACTTCCAGCCGCGCAGGTAGTTCTTTTCCATGTCGGCGCGGTTGGCGTCGTCGTAAACTATGTAGCCGCCCTCAGCCACCGCCTGGAACACGTCGTAAAGGACCGATTCGCAGCCGTAGTCGTGGTGCGGCGCATCTATCAGTACCAGATCGAACGGGCCGAGCGCGTCCAGCAGGCCTTTGGGGAGGTTGTAAGAGAGCAGCAGCTTGGGCCCGTAGAACCTGGGCCTGAGCGGGGCCAGGCGGAAGTCCACCTTGGCCTGGCAGCCGGAAGATTCATAAGCCTCTTTAGCCATCGCCGAATGGCTTTGCGAATAATCCACGGAGAGCAAGTAGTTACCCTCCGACGCTTCTATCTCCCGCGCCATCATCAGCGTGGAGAAGCCGGAGCCGAATTCGAGAATCCGTTTCGCGCCGAGCGCCCTGGTAAAAGCGGCCAGAAAGCGGCAGGAGGAAGGGTCCATGGCTCCGGTGCCTGGATACTCCAGCTTCGAGATATTAACCTTGTCCATCTCTGCCACGGCGTCAGCTATATATTGGTTCATAAATATTCACCTGAGCGGGGCCCGCAGTTAAGCAACAGGTCCAGCGCCGACATGTCCGGTTCGAAACCGGGGAAAGCCTGCGGGTAAGCCGCGGGCTTGAATTCCTGCCAGGAAAGTTTTATCCCGGAGTAGCTGAAAACCCCGGGATCGAGGTAAGATTTCGCCCCGGCGCCGGAAAAATACTCGTCAGCGCCGGCCGCCGAGCAGAGCCGCGCCAGGCGGGCGCTGGAAGCCTCCTCCACCTTAAATTCGGAAGAGTAGCGCACCGGGGTTTTAATACCGAAGCCTTCCTTCAGGAAATCCATGGTGGCCGTGGCCAGGTCGGCCAGCAGGCGGTAGTCGCGCGAATAAAGCTCTTCGATGGCGGGCAGATGGTCCTTGAAGAACGGGGCCCGGGCGTAATTAATCTTTATGGCCCTGAGGTGCTCCTCGCGCCAGGTGTCAGAGTTGTCGAGTTCCACTTCGTTTATCTTCTGGGAGAACCGGCCCTTGGAAACTACCGGCGCGGTAAGATATTGCCAGCCGCGCGCAGTACGGATGCGGTTACGGTTTTGAAACTCACGCTTTTCGAACTGCACGTCGTCGAGATAAATAAAAAGGTCGGCCGCGCGCATCTTGGCGAAGAACCGCAGGCCCGGCCAATATTGAAGTTGATGTATAGCGGTTTTCATTACTTGTGCGGTTTGCGGCCGGTGACTATCAGCGTGGAACCGGCCAGAACTTTCCCGAAAGTGGCCAACCAGACCGCCTGCGCCAGCCAATAGTATAGAACTTTAAGGCCCGCGGTAAGAAATCCCCCCAGCCTGCCTCCCGTGCGATAGGGATCCCCTGAGGTGGGCGGCGAGTTGCGGACACGAATTTCCGTAAACCCCGCGCGCTCAAGCATTACCCGCAGCGTGAGTGCCCTGAAATTGAAATTATGGATTATAGAAGGACTAAGACCGAGCGGCTTGAAAAAACCGCGCGCTTCCAGCGCATGCAGTGGCAGGTGGAAACCAGCGTTAAATTCCCGCGCATAAAACACGCCGCCTGGCTTTAAAAGTCTAAAAACCTCCGCCGCGGCCGCCGCAGGCTTGTCCATTTGGCTGAACACCTCAAAAGCAGTAACCGCGGCATACGAGTTTTCTGAAAGCGAAAGTTCTTCCACCGGATCAAAATAGACCGTCAGCCCGCGCTTTATGGCCGCCGCGGCAGGGATACTGGATATTTCCACCCCCTCAGCCTGCCAGCCGCCGTCAATAGCGGCGGACATAAAGTCCCCATAGGCGGCACCTATATCAAGCAGCTTCCCTTTCCCGGGGGACAGCTTTTCAAGAACTTCCAGACAGAAAGAAAACAACCTGCGCTTGGATGAATAATAAATATCCTCTTCCGCGCCGGGGGAGTAAAGCGGCTCCCCTGCACTTTTTCCTTCCGTCCACGCAAGACCGCAGGCGGCGCAGCTATTTATTTTAGCGTTTGGAGGAACCCCTCCTCGGCAAACCGGGCAGAGCTTGTCCATAGTGGCTATCCCCCCCGCCCCGGCAGCTGTTTCTCCTGATCCTGGCCGGCCTGAGGTGAAGTCCCGAAGCCGGCCCGTTCACCCAACCGTCCTCTAACCCCGTCCAGAATACCGATAAAAACCGCTTTAGTAATTTTAACCGCACTGCCCGGATGTAACAAGAGGAAGAATAAATATATTTTTAACGCGTAGGCCAGGACCTCAAGAACTTTAACTGTCCGCCTATACCGCAGATAGATGTAAATCTCGTTGCGGAAAGCATAGTAATGGCGCAAAGGCTCAGCGTAAACACGCGCGCGCCGTCCAAATACAAAAAAATCCGTCTTTCCCTTCAACCGGTCTTCTATGCAACGGCTGGCCGGAGCCCAGAAAAAACGGTAGCCAAGGCTCGCAAGCCGCAAGGAATATTCCAGGTCTTCACCATAAAGGAAAAACCTGCTGTCCGGCGGGCCGGCGCGCCTTATGGCCTCGGAGGTTATAAGCGTGCCTCTCCAGGGGAAAACAGGCAATGGAGTCGGGGAAGGCCACGGATGAGTCTTGCCTACGCTGCGCACCGCGCAAACTTTTTCCGCTTCGGGGAACCCGGCCAAGGTATGAATTAACGCTTCCAGAGAATCCGGGAACAGGCTGACATCGTCATCAAGCGTCCAGACCAGGTCGCAGCCGCGTGCAAGTGCCAGGCGCAGGCCTTCAGCATAACCGCCCGCGCTCCCGGTGTTCCGATCCATACGAACGTATTCCACTTCTGGGAAACGGGCCGCCACCGAAGAGGTATCGTCGCCACTGGCGTTATCCACCACAATGCAAACATCAGGACGCCGGCGCTGCTGAGCAATCATATTCAAAAGCTTTTCCAGCATAGCAGCGTTGTTATACGTAACTATCACTGCGGCAATCCGTTTCATTCCTCAGCCCTCGCCCCGAACACGAACTGCGCGCGGATATATTCGCCATGCTTCGCCATAATAGGGTACAGATACCGCATTACAAACATAGGCCTCCAGAGGATTTCTCAAATGACGGAACAGACAAAAGCTCCTCGACTTTTTCCAGAACAGCCGCGGCCCGGATGGATGTCAGACACACAGGTTTTTTGCAGGAATACTCGTAACACGGCAATTCGCAGCCGGGGCTCTCTTTGCGGATTATGCGGTACCGCTCCTCCGGAACCGACGGGGCGAACCTAAAAACGTCCCCCGGCCCGAAGATGGCCGCTACTTTAGTCCCTACCGCGGCCGCAAGATGCATAGGCCCCGTATCATTGGTAACAAGCAGTGCGGTTTTCTCGAACAGAGCGGCTAGTTGGCCGAAATCATACAGGCCGCAGGCATTAATTACCCTGTCGGAAACTTTAAGGGTTTCCCCCATTGCATGCTCTCCTGCTGAACCGGTAATTATCAGGAAGGCTTCGGGATATTTATTTAGCAGCGCCTCGGCAAGTTCCTTCCAATTCTCGAGCGGCCAGCGCCGGGAAGGCCGAAAAGCCCCTGGATTCAGGCCGATCAGAACCGCACCCTTGAGCCCCCTGCTTTCCAGATCTTTTTCAACAACTACCCGGTCGGAGGAGAGAACTTCATAATGGATCGTCCTGTCGGAGACCTCTATCCCCAAAGGCTCAAGCAGGCGGGTAGTCAGTTCCACCTCGCTCTTCTTCTCCACGAATTCCTCTTTGAAAACCTTGTCAAAAAGACCGGTCGACGCCAGCAGGGAGCGGCCGGCCGAAAAGCCGGGCCTGACCAGAAAATTTATCAGCCGCGCTTTCCAGATGCCGGCTTTAGAAGAAACAAGGCTCAGGTTAAGCAGCACGTCGAAGGCGCGGCCGCGAAGCAGAAAGAGGACGCGGACCAGCTTCCACAATCCCATTGGCGAGGGCAGCCTGTAAGTTATAGGCACGGACAGAACTTCGTCTATGCCGGGAATATTCCTGGCCAGGCCGGAGGATCTGTCGATAGTTAGCAAAGCTACCTTCGAGTCTTTATAAACCGCCTTCAGCGCACGCACCAAGGGCGTCATCATTACTATGTCGCCAAGTCCAGCCATGTTCACTAGCAGAATACGGCGCGGCTGCGAGACCAGGACCGGCCCCGATATTTTGGCCGGCAGGTCTTTGCCGCGCCTGGTCAGCCAGAGCTGAAAGACCATGGCCGAGTAAATCTGGTCGGAAAGGTTCCGCCTACCGGACGCATGCTCTTTCAGCATGGAATCAATATAGTCCGGGTTAAGATAACCGCCTCTTTTTACCGCCGCGCGGCTAAGCGTATCCCGCACCAGCTCTTTCAGCTCTTCGTTCTGCCAGCGCGCGAGCGGCACCTGGAAACCCATCTTGGAACCGTTAATTATCTCGGCCGGCAGCTTGCCAACCATGTTCTTTTTAAGAAGATACTTCAGGTTGAAGCCTTTTGTCTTCGCTGAAAGCGGGACCTTAGCCATAAACTCAACCAGGCGCACGTCAAGAAACGGCACCCGGAGTTCCAGGGAATTAGCCATCGAGGCCCGGTCCGCCAGGCATAGGAGGTCGTCGGTCAGGTAATTGTTCAGCTCAAAGGCAAAGATATCGTCCGGCCCCTCAAGGCGCCCGGCCAGGCCGGGGAATTCGGCGCCGCTCATTAAGGGCCCGTATAATCCGGCCTTCTCGTTCTTAAGGAAATACGTTAGCCAGGAAGTATAACTCCCGGCGAAATCTCCGGTGCCGCCGCGCACGAACCGCTTTATCCTGCCGGGCAGGTTCCCGGACGCGGCAGACTCAGGCAGACGCTGGAAAGCTGCCCAGGCCGCCTGGCGCATGAAGCCCGGCATCTTAAGGTAATACGGCAACGCCCTCGCGCCGAGATGGCGCGGGTACCCTCCAAACAATTCATCCCCGCCTATCCCGCTAAGGGCCACTGTCACTTTCTTCCTGGCCTCCCGTGTCACCAGGTAAGTGGGAAGGGCCGAGGCGTCGGCAAAGGGCTCGTCGAAAGAGCAGGCCAGCTTTTCGATGAGAGAACTAATATCCGGTTCAAGGATGGCTTCGCTGTGGTCAGCCCTGAAGTAGTCCGCCGTACGGCGAGCCGCGGCGGTTTCGTTGAAACTGCGGTCTTTGGGGCCATAGCCTATGGTAAAAGTCTTTACCGGCTCCTTTGAAAGCCCGGCCATATAATAGAGCGCGGAGGAGGAATCCATGCCGCCTGAAAGCAGCAGTCCCACCGGGACGTCGGCCACCAGCTGCTCCGAGACGCTCGCCTTAAGCAGGGCCTCTATATTCTCAAGGTAAAAATTTTCATCGCCGGCAGTTAAGGGACCGGCTCCGACTTCCCAGTATTTTTTTATCGTCAGTTCGCCGTTCTGCCAGACCAGGCT
>JBBRDG010000086.1:0-9851 GCA_038204165.1 Elusimicrobiales bacterium | reverse complement strand
GACAGGCTGGCGCTGGAAATTTCCGGGCTTACTTTCAAATAGGGGATAAATATGAAATGCACCAAATGCGGACAAGAAAACAGGGCCGCGCTTAAACTATGCAAAAAATGCGGGGCCGACCTGACTTTGCCCCCCGCCTGGTTTCCCGGCTGGAAGTGGCACCTGAAGACGCTCTCGTGGATTTACATAACGCTGATAGTCCTTTTCTTCGGACTGAGCTACCTGCTGCATAAGCTCCCCCCGCCTTACGACCAGCGGCAGATCTCGCCGGAGATGACCCCGTGGCTCAATCCGCGCGTTAACCCGGCGCCCTAAAAATGACCTCAAAAGAAAAACTCATCTTTAAGACCGCCCGGGCAGTAATCCTGGCCGAAAGCCGCGCCGTCGGCGGCCTCGTGAAAACGCTGGACACCTCTTTCCTGAAAGCCGTGAAGCTGCTGGCCGGCTGCCAGGGCAAAGCGGTGCTGCTGGGAGTAGGCAAATCCGGCCATATCGCCAGGAAAGTCGCCGCCACGCTGGCCTCCACCGGCACCCGCAGCGTCTACCTGCATCCCGTAGAATCCCTGCACGGCGACCTGGGCATGATAGCGGCCGACGATGTAGCCGTGGCGTTCTCCTACTCCGGCGAAACAGAAGAGACCGCAAAACTGCTGCCCATTTTGAAAAAACAGGGCCTGCCAGTAATTTCCATCACCAACAACGCCGATTCCCGCATGGCCAGAAATTCCGACGTGGTGCTCCGCCTGCACGTCAAGGCCGAGGCCTGCCCCATGGATATCGTGCCGACCTCGTCGACCACCGCCATGTTGGCGCTAGGCGACGCGCTGGCGGTCACGCTGATGACGCTGAAAGGTTTTGACAAGAGCCGCTTCGCGCGCCTGCACCCAGGCGGCAACCTGGGCAAGCTGCTCAATATCAGGGTTTCGGACCTGATGCACAAAGGCCGGGCCAACCCGGTGGTGAAGGAAACCGCCGCCATAGCAGCGGCGTTAAGGGTGATGACAGCCACCCGCGCCGGCGCCGTTTCGGTTATCAACGCTAAAGGCCGGCTCAGCGGTTATTTTACCGACGGGGATCTGCGCCGCTGCCTCCAGAACGGCCTCAGCGACCTTTCCATGCCGGTCGGCAACGTAATGACCAAAGGTCCGCTGACGGTACATCCCGAAACTATGGCCATGGAGGCCGCCCGCATTATTTCCGAAAAAAAGATAGACAACCTCCCGGTCACCGACCGCGCCACCGGGCGCCCCGTAGGTATCATCGACGAGCGGGACCTGCTCAAAGAGGGACTGGGTTGAGAACCGCGGCGGCCTTCCTGCTGCTGGCGGCCCTGGCCGCCTGCTCCGGCAAGGAGCAGGGCGTAGCCGCGCCCGGGGTCAGCCTGGTGAAGGATTTCTCCATCGCCGAGTCCGACGCGACCTCCTCTCACTGGCGCCTGAACGCCGAGAGCGCGGTGCTGCTGGAGAAGGAAGGCCTGATGCGCTTCATTGCCCCGCGCATCAAGTTCTACAATGGCGACGCCGTTTCTTCCGAGATTACCTCCAAGTTCGGACTGATGCGCACCCGCGACAAAGCCGCTGAGTTAACCGGCAGTGTTCTGGTGAATTCCAGCAAGGACGGCATGCAGCTTACCACGACCAAGCTTTACTACAGTTCGGCCAGGGGCAAGATCTGGACCGACGAACCCGTAACGATCTATCAGGACCGTACGGTCACGAAAGGCCGCGGCTTCACGGCGAACCCGGATCTTTCGGAAATAGAGATAGAGCACCAGGAAACAAGGATAAAAGGAAAATGAGAAAACTACCCCTCTTTCTGCTTGTCCTCTGCTGCCTCCGGACCTCCGCCTACGCGGCGGAGAAAGATAATATCATGATGGGATCGGTAGTAAAGAGCGACAAGTGGAAGATGGACAGGACGAAAGACCAGGAATTTTTCGACGGCAACGTCTCCTTCAGGAATCCGCATTACACGCTGACTGCGGACCATGCGCTTTACAAGAGAAAGGAACAAGCCTGGGACATAAACGGTTCGGTCTACACGCTGCGCCGGCTGGAGGACAAATCGCAAGTGGAGGCGTACTGCGACAGGGCGCGCTATTTAGAGACCGAAGAAAAGGCCTTCATGGAGCGCGGAAAGCTGCCTGTCAGGATGATCTATACCGGCACGGACGGAAAAAAATTAAGGAGCCGCTCCGACCACGCCCGGGCCGAAAACAAGCAGGGCTTGATGTACTTTAACGACAACTTCGCTCTTTCTACCGAGAACCTGGACATTTATTCAATGAAAGGCCTCTACAACAACATTGCGCGTTCTTTCCTGATAGAGAAATCCACGCCGCTGGCGGTTGGCACCCGGGAAGGCTATAATTTTGCGATAAATTCCGAGCGGATCATGTTCTTCAGGGACAGCCGCGACATAAAGTTCTATAATAACGTTTCCGGCTGGGTTAAAGACCCGCCGGAAGGCGTCAAGAAATAACCTCTTTCTTATGAAACTTGAATGTGAACTTCTGGAAAAATCTTTCGGCCGCCGCCAGGTGGTGAACGGCATCTCGCTAAACGTGAGTTCGGGCGAGGTCTGCGGCCTGCTGGGCCCCAACGGCGCGGGCAAGACCACCACCTTCCACATGCTCGTGGGCTTTCTGGAGCCTAACGCGGGAAAGGTACTGATGGACGGACGGGACGTCACAAAAGAGCCCATGTACCAGCGCGCCCGCGGCGGCATAGGCTACCTGGCGCAGGAGCCTACCGTATTCCGCGGCCTTACCGTGGCGGAAAACCTGCAGGCCATCCTGGAGCGTACCACCCCGGACAAGAAAACAATGCAGGCGCGGGTGGAAGCTCTGCTCGGCGAATTCGGGCTGATGAAGCTGAAGGACCAGAAGGCCTGGACCCTTTCCGGCGGCGAGAAGCGGCGCCTGGAAGTGGCGCGGGTAATGATTAACAACCCTAAGATAATCCTGCTGGACGAGCCCTTCGTCGGCATCGACCCCATAACGGTCAGCGACCTAAAGAAGATCATCCTGCAGCTGAAAGCAAAAGGCATCGGCGTGCTGATTACCGATCACAACGTGCGCGAGACCCTTTCCATCACCGACCGTTCCTACCTGATTTACAACGGTCAGATCCTTATCGACGGCAACGCCGAAACCCTGCTGAACGACCCAAAGGCCCGCGAGTTCTACCTCGGCTGGGACTTCAAACTATAGAACCGCCTGTTTCCGGATAAAAAGAAGAACCCGCGAGTCCTTGTTTATAGAAGGCCGCGGGTTCATGAATATTATAGCAGAGTGATTTATTCTGTCAAGACCTATAGTATCCGGGTGACCAGACTCAGGTGAAGACCTCGAGGTGCGTATGCAGACCGTGCATGCGTATGAACTTCATGGCCGCGTCGTGCTGCTTTTCCGCCCTGGCCGTCTCGCCCATAAGGTAATAGAGGGCGGCCAGCGAAAGCAGGGTAAGCGCTTCGCCGCGCGGTTCAGAGCGGCCCTTAAAAAGTTCGGCAGCCTTGTGGTAATGCTTCAGCGCCGCCGCGAAATTTCCGTTCTTCTTGCGGATCTCTCCCATCCCCCATTCCACAAAGCCCAGGTCTGCCCAGTCGGAGAGCCCGGAATACAACCCATGCGCCCTGGTATAGCCGGTAAACGCCTCTTCCAGCCGGCCCAGCTGCCGCAGCACATTGGCCGTACCGCACTCGGCGTAAGCCTTGGCGAAAGTATCGTCGGTGCCGGCAAAGAGTTTCCTGGCCCGCACGTAGCAGTCCAGCGCGCGGCCCATGAAGCCGGCCACTCTAAGAATGCCGCCCAGCCCGAACAGAGCGTAGCCGGCCTCAATTTCGTCACCGTCCCGGTTAGCGGCCGCGAGCGATTCCTCAAAAGCCTTTATTCCGTCCCGGTAGCGCCCCTGCAGGCGGTACAGCCCGCCCAGCGCCCAAAGGGTAAAAGCCGAACCTGCGTAGTCCCCTGCCTTACGGTAGCCCTTCAGCAGGCCCTCCAGCAGGCCGGCGGCTTCCCCCAGGTGGCCGGTCAGGCGCAGCGCCAGGGCCCATTCCAGGGCGGCGTCTTCAGCATAGAGTTCCAGCTTCATTGAAAGCGCCACGGCTTTTTTAGCCGAGTCTAAAGCCAGCTTTTCCTCGCCCAGCGCGCGGGCGCAGCGCGCCACGCTCAGCAGGGCTTCCAGTTCCAGTTCTTTGTCGCCGCGGGCGGCTTTGCGGGCCTGGGAATATTCCTTGAGAGCGTCCGCGAACAGGCCCAGGCCGCGCAGCGCCTCGCCTTTCAGGAAGAGGAGCCGTGCTTTGCCCGGGCCGGCCTTTGCAGCCCTGACCGCGGCCAGCGCCTTGGAAAATTTTCCGCCGTCGAGCAGCGCTTCTATTTTTTCAATTTGCATTATTTCCTTATTTCTGGGGAAGCAGCCTGTTTATTTCCCGGAGCAGGTCTTCCAGGTTGTACGGCTTTTTCATAAAGTTGCGCGCGCCGCACAACTTAGCCCTCTCTATGCTTTCAGGCTTGTCGAGCGTGGAAATTATCAGAATGGGCACGTGGCGGGTGAGGTTATCGCGCATCAGCGCGTTGCATACGTCGTAGCCGTTAAGCTTGGGCAGCAGCAGGTCCAGCAGGACCAGATCGGGTTTTTCCCTACGGGCCAGGGCCAGGCCGGCCACGCCGTCGCCGGCCAGCAGTACGGTATGCCCTTCCGATTCCAGCACTTCCTTGAGCACCGTGGAAGCGGCCTTGCTGTCCTCTATCATCACTATCCGGCGGCCGGTCATTTCATCACCCCGGCCCGATAATATCCGGCCAATTCTATATATTCTTTTTCGGAACGGACCAGCCCGGCGCATTCCTCGTCGGTAAGCTGACGCTTCACTTTGCCCGGGGCGCCCATCACCATACTGCGGGGCGGGATCTTCGAGCCGGGCGTCACCACGGCGCCGCCCGCTATAAGGCAGTATTCTCCAATTTCGCAGTCCATTACCACCGCGCCCATGCCGATAAGGCAATGGTCGCCGATTATGGAGCCGTGAATGATGGCGGAATGCCCTACGGTCACGCCCGCCCCGATCAGTACGGGGCGGTTGCGGTTGGGATGCAGTACGGCCAGGTCCTGAATATTGGACCCCTCCCCGACCTCTATACGATCCACGTCGGCGCGGACCACCGCTCCCGGCCAGATAGAAGCGTCCCCGCAGACCTTCACGGCGCCTATCAGACAGGCCGAAGGATGCACCCAGGCGCTGGCAGCTACCTCGGGAGCCTTGCCCATGAATTTTTCAAGCATCAGGGCCATCCTTATGAGAGTGAAGTGACTGTTTGGAAAAGTCGTAGCGGGGCTCGGACATCCTAAGGCCCCAATAGATGAAGATACTGCCGAAGGCGGGAATAATATAATACAGGAACCTGAAAATCAGACTGGCCGCCAGGGCCTTCCCTACGGGGATGCCCATGCCGGTATACGCGGCGGTCATGGCCGCTTCCATGGCGCCCAGGCCGCCCGGCAGAATCGGGATTACCGTCATAAGTTGGCCCAGGGCGAAGCCTATGATCAGCGTACTGGTATGCATATGGGCGCCCACGGCCAGAAAGGCGAAGTGCAGAATCAGGATATTACTGACCCAGTCCAGGCACACATAAGCCAGTACCAGGGGAAGTTCATACTTGCGCGCCTGAATCGTACGGATACCGCTGGAAAGCTGGTCTTCGAACTGCAGGAAGGTCTCCTCGGGGATTTCCTTCTTTGAGAAAAAAAACAGGATATGGTTGCCGAGCTGGTAAAGCTTGCGGGACCAGGCGTAGCGCAGGTCCTGATGGAAGAACATCAGAATCAGGAAGAAAGCGAAGGCCAGCACGAACAGCACGCCGATAACGCCCTGAAACAGACTTACCCCGTAGCTGCTGGACTTCAGCATCTGCAGGAACATTCCCTCCACGATAATCACGGACAGCACCAGATAAATGAACACGCTGATGACCACGGAGGAGGTGACGCTGATGCCATAAGGGATATGCCGTTTGCTGAGCAGGTGGGCCCGCGTGGCAAAACCGCTGACCCCGCCGGAAGAAACGAAATAATTTACGGTTATCGAGACGAAAGAGATCCCCGAAGCCTCCCAAAAAGGCAGGCGGTGGCCGAGGATCTTGAGCACTTCCCAGAGAGACATCCCCATAAAAAGATAGCTGGCGAAAGAAAAGACCAGCGCCAGGAACAGGGGAAAGAGGCTGGCCGTCTTCATGGTGGCCACGAGGTCTTCCAGGTTGGGGTAGACCAGCGCGCCAAGGATGACCAGCGATACGGCGATAGGGCCGTAAATAAGCAGTTTTTTCCTTAGTTCAAGTTTGCGCGTCATATTTGTTAAAATGTAGATATTGTCTTCCAGCCACAGGCCTCTGCGCTGAACCACATAAGTATTGTAAAACTTTAGGACGGCCATTAAAAGAGGGTTTTTTTTAGATGCCTGCCTCCCCGCGGGCCAGACCTGAAATATGACCATACATAAGTACGATTTTCTGGTAATTGGCAGCGGCGCCGCCGGCCTGCTGGCGGCCCACCGCCTGGCCGCCTCCGGCCGCGTGGCCGTGCTCACCAAGCGCTCGCCTGAAATCTCCAACAGCAACCTGGCCCAGGGCGGCATAGCCGCGGTAACCTCCGCGGAGGACAATTTCGACCTTCACATAGCGGATACGCTCCGCACCGGCGCGGGCCTTTCTGACCCCGGAATAGTAAAGCTGACCATAACCGAAGCTCCCGCACGCATTCAGGAATTGGTGGCCCTGGGGGCCAGATTCGCGGCAAAGAACGGGGTCTTTGAACTGGGCCTTGAGGGCGGACATTCCCGCCGGCGCGTGCTGCACGCCGCCGACGCCACCGGCCGCGAGATCGAGCGCGCGCTGCTGGAAACCTGCAGGACCGACAAGAATATAACCTTCTTCCCCTATTTCTCAGCCGTGGACCTCATACTCAAAAGTCGCCCCTCCAGGACCCGCCCGGCAAAGAACTCCTGCCTGGGCGCGTACGCGCTGGAGGAGAGCACCGGAAAGGTACACAGTTTTCTGGCCTCCACCACGCTGTTGGCCTCCGGCGGCGCGGGCAAGGTGTACAAATATACCACCAACCCCGACGTAGCCACCGGCGACGGCATGGCCATGGCCTACCGGGCCGGGCTGGAGCTGGTCAACATGGAGTTCGTGCAGTTCCACCCCACCTGCCTCTACCACCCTCACGAAAAATCTTTCCTGATCTCCGAGGCGCTGCGCGGCGAAGGCGGGATCCTGCGCGGCGAAGGCGGCGAAGCCTTCATGAAGAACTACTCCAAGTACCGGGAGCTGGCGCCCAGGGACGTGGTCGCCAGGGCCATAGACTCGGAACTTAAGCGGACCGGGGCCGAGTGCGTCTACCTGGACATGACTCATCTGAACGCCGCCTTCCTCCGCAAACGCTTCCCCAATATTTACGCCAAGTGCCTTAGCCTGGGCATAGACATCGCAAAAAAACCTATACCGGTAGTACCGGCCGCGCACTTCTTCTGCGGCGGGGTGAGGGCGGATGCGGACGGGCGCACCGCCATGCCGGGCCTATACGCCGTCGGCGAAGTTTCCCACACCGGCCTGCACGGGGCCAACCGCCTGGCTTCCAACTCGCTGCTGGAGTCCTGCGTCTTCTCGCACCGCGCGGCGGAGGCTATAAAGGGCGAGCCGCGCCTGCGCGCCACGGCTAAACCGCTGAGTTGGACCACCGGCAACGCCAGGCCGTCCGACGAAGCCGTGATCATAACGCACAACTGGGACGAGATCCGCACGCTGATGTGGAATTACGTGGGCATAGTGCGCAGCAACAAGCGCCTGGCCCGCGCCAGCGCCCGGGTCAGGATAATTTCGGAAGAGATAGTGAAGTATTACTGGGATTTCTTCCTGACCAGGGACTTGCTGGAACTGCGGAACATCGCCTGCCTGGCGGACGTCATCATCCGTTCCGCCCGCCGGCGCAAGGAAAGCCGCGGGCTGCACTATACCGTGGATTACCCGGAGGCTTCGCCCAAGTTCCTTAAACCCACGGCCGTGGACAGGTACGGGAGATAAGTTATGGACAAACTGATCATCAGCGGGGCGCGCTCGCATAACCTGAAAAACATTAGTCTGGAGATTCCCAAGAACAAGCTGGTAGTAATAACCGGCCTGTCGGGCTCAGGCAAATCCACGCTGGCCTTCGACACCATCTACGCCGAGGGACAGCGCCGCTACGTGGAATCCCTGTCCGCCTACGCGCGCCAGTTCCTGGAACAGATGGACAAGCCCGACGTGGATTCTATAGAGGGGCTCTCCCCCGCTATAGCGATCCAGCAGCATACGCTCTCGAAGAACCCCCGCTCCACCGTGGGCACGGTCACAGAAATTTACGACTACCTGCGCCTGCTCTTTGCCAAAGCCGGCCGCCCTTTCTGCCCCGGCTGCGGCCGCCCTATAAAGGCCTGGTCGGCGCAGGGAATAACCGCCGAGATAGCCTCCAAATTCAACACTAAAAAGATCCGCATCTTCTCCCCGCTGGTGCGCGGCCGCAGCGGGACCTACGAAGAGCTTTTCGCCAGACTGCGCAAAGCCGGCTTCAGCAGGGCCAGAGTGGACGGCAAGGTCTGCCAGCTCGAAACCCCGCCGGTCCTGAAGCGCTACGTCAAGCACGACATTGACCTTTTTGTGGACGAGTTCACAGTGGCCGCCGGCGACCGCGAACGCCTGAGCGAGGCCGTAGAGCTGGCCTTGGGCCAGTCTAAAGGACTGCTCAGTGCCGAAGAAGCCTCCGGCAAGAACGCCGCGCTGTACAGCGAGAAGAACGCCTGCCCCGCCTGCGGCATAAGTTTTCCGGAGCTGGAGCCCCGGCTTTTCTCCTTTAACTCCCCCCACGGCGCCTGCCCCGGCTGCGACGGCCTGGGCGTAAAAATAGAAATAGACCCGGACCTGGTGGTCCCCGATAGTAACAAGTCCGTCAACGACGGTGCGCTGGACGCCTGGGCGAACCCGGTGACTACGCGGACCCACCGCTGGAAAGGCGCCTGGTCCGGCTACTACGCGGACATGATCAAGGGCGCCGCCGACGCGGCCAGTATCGACCTGACCAAGCCCTGGAAGGACCTGCCGAAGGCGCACCGGGACGTGCTGCTTTACGGCGCGGGCGACTTCGAGGGAGTAATAACCAATCTTAAGCGCCGCCACAGCGAGAGCGAATCCGAGTTCGTCAAAGAGGAGATCTATACCAAGTTTATGCGCGAAAGCGTCTGTCCGGACTGCAAGGGCCTCCGTCTCAGGCCGGAAGCACTGAGCGTGTTGGTGGACGGCAGGAGCATCGCCCAGATGACGGCGCTGCCTATAGCGGCCGCGAGGCAGGCCATGGCCGCGCCGGACCTGACCGATACCGAAAAAACCATCGCCCGCCTTATCCTGAAGGAAGTTAATTCCCGCCTGAGTTTCCTGAACAACGTGGGCCTGGGTTATATTTCCCTGGACCGCCGTTCGGAAACACTCTCCGGTGGCGAAGCCCAGCGCATCCAGCTGGCCACGCAGATAGGCTCGGGCCTTACCGGCGTGCTCTATGTGCTGGACGAGCCCACCATCGGCCTGCACCAGCGCGACAACGCCAGGCTGATAGGCACTCTTAAATCACTGCGCGACATCGGCAACACCCTTATCGTGGTGGAACACGACGAGGCCGTGATCCGCGGCGCGGACCACGTTATAGATATGGGGCCTGGCGCGGGCCTAGCAGGCGGGTATGTCGTGGCGCAAGGTACGCCCGAGCAGATAATGAAGGATAAAAAGTCCGTGACCGGCCCTTTCCTGAGCGGGGCGCGGTCGACCGCCA
>JBBRDG010000085.1:0-10078 GCA_038204165.1 Elusimicrobiales bacterium | reverse complement strand
ATCGTCGCGGATATTCAATAATGGGCCTAAAAACGCGCCACAGCTAGCGGTTTGCTCAGCAAAATAGAGCACCTCTTTATTACGAACGCATTATTTGTTCAATTATTTGTTTAAATTCCTATTTCTCGTCGTGAACTAGTTTCCAGATATGCCACTATTTCGCCAATAATTACGCATTATTAATATCAAAATGGACACCTGGATGGACACCACGCTATTTCGTGTGCTCGCCGATAATTTATTTGGAATACCCCCCATTCTATTGGTAGAATGTATTGTCTTACCGCGCGGTTAGCTCAGCGGTAGAGCGCCTCTCTTACACAGAGGATGCCACAGGTTCAAATCCTGTACCGCGCAAATTTTCTTAGCATTCGGGGTAAGCGAATCAACAATTTGATTCGCGTCAGGATTTGAAAGGCGGACCCGCGGAATCAGCAGATGGAGCGGGGAGCCGGGGTCGCGGGGCCGGGCGAGCGACGGCGAGCACGGAACCCGTGACAAAATCCTGTACCGCGCACCAATTTCTTACATTCCAAAAATACTGTTACGGGGGACACAAAATGTCAGACGAAAATCGCGACGACCTTCCACTCGAAGAGATGAGCTCCGAGGAGGGCGTGGAACTCGTAGTAGAACCTAATGAAACACCCCACATAGCCGGGCTCTCCCCCGAAGAAATAGAACTCAAGTGGTATAAAGAAGTCTACCAGGGCGACACCATGCCGCAGCTGACGGTGCGCGCGGTCATCATGGGCGCTTTCCTGGGCGGCTTCATGTCGCTCTCCAACCTCTACATCGGCCTTAAGACCGGCTGGGGGCTGGGCGTGGCCATCACCTCCTGCGTGCTTTCCTACACTATCTGGAAAACCCTGCGCCTCCTGCTGCCGTTCATTTTTAAGAGCGATATGACTATCCTTGAGAACAACTGCATGCAGTCCACGGCCTCGTCAGCCGGCTATTCCACCGGCGGCACCATGGTCTCCGCTATTTCCGCCTACCTTATTATTACCGGCGTGCACATGTCCTGGATGGTGCTTTCCCTGTGGACCATCTTCCTGGCCATGCTGGGCGTTTTCATCGCCATCCCTATGAAGCGGCAGATGATAAATATAGAGCAGCTTAAATTCCCCAGCGGCATAGCCGCCGCGGCGACGCTCAAGAGCCTGCACGCCAAAGGTGAGGAAGCCTCCGACAAAGCGCGGGGCATGGCCGTAGCCGGCGTGTTCGGCGCGGCCATAGCTTTTCTCCGCGACAAGGGCCTGTGGGGCTTCAACATCCCCGCCTCGCTGGCTTTCCCCGGCACGCTAAAAGGCGAGCCGCTCTCCAAGTGGACCTTCTCTTTTGATATGAGCGCGCTGATGATAGCGGCCGGCGCCATTATCGGCTGGAAAATCTCCTGGTCGCTGCTGCTGGGCGCCACAATCAACTACGGCATCCTCGCCCCCTGGGTTTCCGGCCTGCCCGCCGACGCCGCCGGCAAACTGGCTATAGACACTTCCAAACTCGGCTACCGCGCCATAGTGCAGTGGAGCACCTGGGGCGGCGCCTCCCTGATGGTCACCTCGGGCCTGTTCATGTTCGCGCTGCAATGGAAGACAATCATGCGCGCCTTCGGCGGCATTACGAACATCTTCCACGCCCGCCCCGACACCGCGGCGGATCCCCTGGCCCACATAGAAGTGCCCTCGTCCTGGTTCCTTACCGGAACGGCCTTCTCGGGCCTGGGCTGCATCATGGTGCTGCATTACGCCTTCCAGACCAGCTGGTGGATGGGCCTGGTAGCTGTAGTAATGACTTTCTTCCTGGCCATCGTGGCCGCCCGCGCCACCGGCGAGTCGGACATCACCCCGGTAGGGGCCATGGGCAAGATAACGCAGCTCACCTTCGGCATGCTGTCGCCCACCAACATGACCACCAACCTTATGACCGCCTCGGTAACGGCCGGCGCCGCTACCGCCACCGCCGACCTGCTCACGGACCTCAAGAGCGGCTACCTGCTGGGCGCCAACCCCCGCCGGCAGTTCCTGGCGCAGTTCTTCGGCATCTTCGCGGGCACGCTCGTAGTGGTGCCGGCCTTCTACATCCTGGTGCCCAACGCCTCCGTGCTGGGTTCGGACCAGTGGCCGGCCCCTTCGGCGCAGGTCTGGGCCGCCGTGGCCAGGCTGCTCTCCAACGGCATCCACTCGCTGCACCCCGCCGCGCGCATGGGAATGCTGGTAGGCGGTATTATCGGCATTGTAATTCCTTCGCTGGAACTAGCCTTCCCCAAGCACCGCAAGTACATACCCTCGGCCATGGGCCTGGGACTAGCGATGGTAATACCGTTCTACAACTCGCTGTCCATGTTCATCGGCGGCCTTATCGCGATGATACTTGAGAAGACAGTCAAGACCACCGCCGAAAAGTACATCATCCCGGTGAGTTCCGGCATCATAGCAGGCGAGTCGCTGATGGGCGTGGGGATAGCCCTGTCGGACGCCAGGGCCATGTTCACGGTCTTCCTGGCCCCCTTACGGGCGCTGCTGCACATCTAAGCCCTCCCAGGAGAAAAAAGCCCGGCTTCTACGCCGGGCTTTTTCTTTGCCGTAGATAATTTTGTGGAAATGCCTTTCTTTTTTTGATATTCTATATCAATCACCGCGGGGTCGTGGTGTAGCTGGTTAACACGTCGCCCTGTCAAGGCGAAGATCACGGGTTCGAATCCCGCCGACCCCGCCAGATTTCAACCTGGCAATAAAAAGCCCCTCGCAAGAGGGGCTTTTTCATTTTTCCATGCAAGCGGCGAGTTTTTTTGTATGATTACCGAAAGAAATTAACTGGAGGGTTCATGGAATCAAAATCAAAAAAAGTTATCGGTGCAGGCATAGCGCTGGCGGCCGTAGCCGCTGCGGCCACCTATTTTCTCACCGGCAAGCGGGGAGTAGAGAACCGCGCGAAGATAGAAGCCTGGACGCTGAAAATGAAGGGTGAAGTGCTGGAGAAGATGAAGAAGATGAAAGAGCTCAACAAGGAAAAGTACCATGAGCTGGTGGACGAAGTAGCCGTCCGCTACGCCAGGATAGGCCGCGTCGGCGCCGCCGAGATGAAACACATGACCGACGAGCTCAAGGGCGCCTGGGTACATATCAGCAAGCAGATAAAATAAGAATAGTATCTCTAAAAAATAAAGAACGCGCCCCGCGGCGCGTTTTTTATTTACCCGCCTAAAAGTGTTAACATTAACGGGTGGAAAACCTGGACAAGATTTACGGCGCCGACTTCTTCGCCCAATGGGGCAAGGGCAACGCGGACTATCTGCGCTCGGCCGAACTGGTGGCCTCGGCCCTCTTTCAGGTCTTCCGCCCGGCCAGCCTGGCGGACCTGGGCTGCGGCTGCGGCGTGTATGGCAGCTTATTCGCGGACCTGGGCGTAAAAGTCATTTCTCTCGACGGGGTTATTCCCCCGGCAGCTAACTCCTTCCCCGTAAAAATAATAAACCGCGACCTGGCCGCGCCGTTTGAGAACATTTGGGGCCGGTTCGACCTGGCGCTCTGCCTGGAAGTGGCCGAGCATATCCCTGAAGAATTCACGGAAACTTTCCTGAAAAATTTAACCGCCTTTAGCGACCGTCTGGTAATGTCCGCCGCCCCGCCGGGGCAGGGCGGACACCACCACGTAAATGAAAAGCCCCGCCGCTACTGGGCGGAAAAACTGGCCGGCCTGGGCTATGCCTATAACCGCAAGGCTTCGGGCCAGGTCCTTAAAATTTTAGAGGTTTCACGCCCGCCTTATATGTGGATGGCCAACCATATAGGCGTGTACGAAAAAGCCCGCGGCGGCAAAGAACTGCGCCACGGGCTTCCCTTCGCTATTAAAAAATAATTTTTAATGCCTGATATAATGGCAGGTGTAACCGCCGGGATGTTTCTTCAGATAATCCTGATGGTAAGCTTCCGCGGGCCAGAATTTTACCGCCGGGCTTAGCTCGGTGGTTATTGGTTTTTTCCACAGGCCGGAGGCCTTAGCGCGGGCCACGGCCGCTTCTGCTTCCTTCTTCTGAGCCTCCCCGTGATAGAAGATGGCCGAGCGGTACTGCGAGCCCACGTCGTTCCCCTGCCGGCCGGGGGTGGTGGGGTCGTGCATTTTGAAGAACATGTCCAGAATAGCGCCGTATGAAACTTTGGACGGGTTGAATTTTATCTCGATACTCTCGGCGTGACCGGTAGAACCGGTCTTTACCTCCTCGTAAACAGGGTTCTCCGTGCTGCCGCCGGTATAACCGACCATGGTGGCGGTTACCCCCGGCACAGCGCGCAGGATTTCCTGCATGCCCCAAAAGCAGCCGCCGGCTAAAGTGGCGGTTTCCTGATTTTTATTTTCCATTTTAGTTTTCACCTTTCTGCCGGCCTGCGCCGCAACGACAAGGCCGAGTATAAGAACCAGCATTACTATCCGTTTCATAGGGAGAACGCCTCAAAATGCACCTGGCGCTTAGGCACCCCCAGCGCGCGGAGCCCGGCATTGAGCGCGGCCATCATAGGCGGGGGCCCGCACAAGAAGGCGTCGCGTTCGGCGAAATCCGGGACCAGGAGCTTAAGGCGGGCGGCGTCCACCCGACCTTTTTCCCCGGGCCATTCATTATCCTCGCTCAGCACGTGCACGGCCCTGAAAACCCCGGTCTTTTCCAGTTCCGCCAGTTCCTTTTCGAAAGGGATATCCCCGCGGCCGCGGTTGGCGAATACCAGCACGCTGTCTATCTTCCGCGCAGCCAACTGTTCAGCCAGCGCGCGCAGCGGCGTTATGCCTATGCCGCCCGCCACCAACAGGGCCTTGTCCCTGCGCAGGCGCGCGGCAGTGAACACCCCGTGCGGCCCGTCTACAATAACCGGGGTGCCGGGCTTAAGTTCGGCGTGGAGTTTAGCCGTGAAGTCGCCCAGTTTTTTTATACTGAAGCGCAGTTCTTTACCGTCCGCGCGGCGCGAAAATGAAAAAGGATGCGCCTGCAGTTTAAAGCCGGGCGCCCAGAAGCGGAGCAGCGCGAACTGCCCCGGCTCTACAGTAAAGTTCTCCAGGCCTTTCCCTTTAAGATAGATGGACATGATGTCCGGCGTTTCCATAACCGTACGGTCCACCGTAAAGCCGTGCCGCCGGTAGAACCAGAGCGGTCGCAGCAGGCGGTACCACAGCACGGTAAAGCCGGTGAAAGCCAGCAGGGCGTACCAGGTCCAGGCGAAGTAACGCAGTTCGGCCGCCAGGTCGCCGCCCAGCTCCAGCTGGTGACCCACAGCCAACGCCAGCCCGGCGTAAGCGCCCAGATGGATGGTGTGCCAGGCCTCATAGCTAAGTCGGCGGCGGGTGAAAGGCAGGGAAAGCAGCACGGCGGTCAGAATCAGCGCCGCCCCGGCGATCGCGGCCAGGACGTCGTCCCACTTCAACACGGCCAGGTACTGCGCCAAAAAACCGTCGCCGGTTTGAAGCGTATGGTACCAGACCACCATGAGGGGGTGCGCCAGCAGGGCGAAAGGAATAATAAGGCCGTTAAAATGATGCAGGCGGGTAAGGCGGTCCAGGCCGAAGAGCGGCTCGAGCCATTTGGCCCGGGAGATCAGCAGCAGCTGGCTCATAACGCCCAGCGCTCCGACGATGCCGGCCAGCCGGCCGAACGCCAGGAACAGCCCGGCCTGGTCCGAAAAAAGGCTGCCTACGGGGGAATTAACGCAATTGTTATACCAGAACAGAACTGCCAGCAGCGCGCCGGCAGGGAAAACCAGGATAAATATTTTTTTCATAAAATTAAACCGGCGCCGCAACCTGCACGGCGCCGGCTGACCGCTGGCTTACTGTACTTCGGTGAACTTTTCGCGCGGCGAAGCGCAGACAGGGCAGACCTTCAGCCCCATGTCCATGGTAGTGTAGCCGCAGACCTGGCAGACCAGGAACTTCTTGGCGGTCTTCCAGTCCTTCAGGTTTGCGAGCGCTGCGGAATAATACTTGGAGTGCATCTTCTCGGCGGCCATCGCGCCCTTAAAACTGTACATCGCCATCTGGTTCTTGTCGGCTTCGGCCTTCTTCATGAAAGCGGGATACATCGCCTTGCTTTCGTGGTTCTCGCCTTTAATGGCCTCTTTAAGGTTTTCCTTGGTGGTCTTCACTACGGGAGCCTTCATGTCGGCCTTGGCGACAGCGCCCAGGGCTTCTATGGCCTTGGCGTGCTTGGCCGCGTGAATGCTCTCCGAGAGCGCGGCGGCCCGGAATAGCCCGGCCACCCCGGCGTAACCCTCGGCGTCAGCTTTAACCGCAAAGGCCTCGTAACGGACTTTGGCGTTGGACTCGCCGTTAAAAGCGGCCTGCAGGTTCTCCAGCGTGGTAGCTTCGGGCTTGGCGGGCGCGGCCTTCTCGCCGGCGCACACAGTACCCGCCATAAGGACCAGCGCAGAAAGCGCGAACAACTGTTTTTTAATATTCATTAATTTCCCTCCGTTAGAATGATTAAACGCTTCTCCTGCATTATAACTAAAACTCAACGGAACTTGAAATCGAGTTTCACTTCAGGGTGCAGGCTGCGGCCTACCGGGCAGGCATTAACGCAGGCCTCCAACTTGGCGCGCTGCTTAATATCCAGGCCCGGCGGCAGCGTTATGGTCCCGGTAAAGCGGTCTATGCGCCGCGGGCTTTCTTTCATGTGTTTTTCTATTTCGAAAGAGGCGCCCTCAAAACGGATCCCGTCCCGCGCCGCCACCTTGGCCATGATGGTGAGCACGCAGGAAGCCAGCGAGGCGGCCGCCAGGTCGGTGGGCGAGAAGGTGCGCCCCTTGCCGCCGTTATCTATGGGCAGGTCGGTAACCAGTTTACTGCCGCTCAAACCGTGGGTTAGCTCCACCTGGCCGTCACCCGAATAAATCGCGCTTATTTTAAATTCCATTAAAGCCCCCTGAATTTTTTTGAACAGCACTTGAACAGAATCTATTATAATACTTATATCTTCACATAGCGCGTTCAGGAGGTCTTTATAATGAGAACACGTAATTTAGCGATCGCCGTTCTTACGGCGGTCTTAGCGGTATCCTGCGCCCCCAAAGCCCAGGAGAACGGCCCGGCCTCGCAGCCGTCCTCGGCTCAGATGCCGGCGGCCCGAACGCCCGCGGCGCAAACCCAGACAAACAAGGAGATAAAAACAGATATGGAAACACTTAAGAACCCCGCAAAAGCAGTTGAAACAGCCCCCGAAAACTTCAAGGTGAAGTTTGAGACCACCAAAGGCAACTTCACGCTGGACATCACCCGCGCCTGGTCGCCGCTCGGCGCTGACCGTTTCTACAACCTGGTCAAAGCCGGGTTCTTCACCGACGTAGCTTTCTTCCGCGTAATAGACGGGTTCATGGTGCAGTTCGGTATCCACGGTACCCCGGAGATCGCCGGAATCTGGCGCGGCGCCCGCATCAAGGACGACCCGGTGAAGCAGTCCAACGCCAAAGGATATATTTCCTACGCGATGGCCGGCCCCAACACCCGCACCACCCAGTTCTTCATCAACTTCGGCAATAACGCCAACCTGGACGGCATGGGCTTCTCCCCCTTCGGCAAAGTCACCGAAGGCATGGGCGTGGTAGAGAGCATCTACTCCGGCTACGGCGAAGGCGCCCCCAGCGGCATGGGCCCCGACCAGGGCCTGGTGCAGCTGCAGGGCAACAAGTACCTTAAGGCAGAGTTCCCCAAGATGGATTACATCAAGAGCGCAGAGCTGCTGAAGTAAGCGCGGCGAACGCACTTAATGACCGAAACCTGGCGATTTAAAGACGAATGGCTTCTTCGGGCCCTGGCGGGCCTGAAGGAAGTTGTTCAGCCTTTTATCGCCAGGATGCGGGAGGATAAGAAGCGGTACCTCTCCCACGCGCTGATTGACGCCGGCCTGTTTACGCCGGAGCAGCTGGGAAAAGTGGTGGAGCTTACCCTTAAAGTTAAATATCTGCCGCTGGGGCCGGATAGCGCCGACAAGTTCGGCGTCAACCTGCTGAGCGAGAAAGTCTGCCGCAAATACAACGTGGTTCCGGTACAGGTCACGGAAGAAGAAATCCGGCTGGCCATGGACAACCCGCTTAACTTTGACGCGCAAGCGGACGTGGAAGCCATAACCGGCAGGCGTGTAATCCCCATGTTCGCGCTGCCGCTCGCCGTGGAAAACTGCCTGGGACGGCTCCTAAGCGCCGACAAAGTGGTCTATGAGCTGCTTACCCAGGTGGAACCGGCTGAAGACGTGCAGGTTCTGGGCAAGACCTACAACCAAAAGGTGGACGACGAGGCAGAAGTAACCGCGCCGATAATATCGCTCGCCAACTCTATTATTTCCCAGGCGCACCGCCGCCGCGCCTCAGACATCCATATAGAGCATGAAGAGGGGGGCAGCCATGTGCGTATCCGGGTAGACGGGGTCCTCCGGAACATCATGGACATCCCGCGCCGCCTGGCGGCCGGGCCGCTGGTCTCGCGGATAAAGATCATGTCGGACCTGGACGTTTCCGACCACATGCGCCCGCAAGACGGCCGGACGAAGATTCGGATAGGCGGCGCCGAGGTCGGGCTGCGCGTCTCCACTCTGCCCACCTCTTACGGTGAAAAGGTAGTGATCCGCATCCTGGACCAGCGCGTCGCCGAAGTACCTCTGGAAAAACTAGGTTTCGCCCCGGAAGTTTCCGCCGTAATCAAGGCCGGACTGAACGCTTCCCAGGGAATGCTGCTGATAACAGGGCCGACGGGTTCAGGCAAAACCACCACGCTTTACTCGATGCTGGACAAAGCCCGCCACGAGGGGACCAATATTATTACCGTGGAAGACCCCATAGAGTACAAACTCACCGGCATCAACCAGGTACAAGTCAATGAGAAACAAGGGTTAACGTTCTCCTCCGTGCTCAGGTCCGTGCTGCGTCAGGACCCGGACATTATAATGGTAGGCGAGATCCGCGACCGCGAGACCGCCGACATAGCTTTCCAGGCCGCCATGACCGGCCATCTGGTCTTCTCAACCCTCCACACGAACGACACAGTTTCGACCATAGCCCGCCTGTCAGACATGGGCGTAGACCGCTTTAAGATTGCCCCCTCCCTTCTGGCTATAACGGCGCAGCGTCTGGTCCGCAAACTTTGCCCGGTCTGCGCCGAACGGGTGCCGGCGGGCGAAATGGATAAAGCTGTGGCCGAAGCCATGACCGCTTACGGTCTGGAAAATACGGCGTACCGGGCGCGGGGCTGCAAGAACTGCGAGAATAGCGGCTATGAAGGGCGCACAGGCCTTGTAGAGTTCCTTAACATGACGCCGCAACTCAAGGAGCTGATAAGTTCCGGAGCTGGCGCCGCCGAAATCAGCCGGGCCGCCTTGGAGGCGAAAGCTCTGCGCACCATAACGCACGACGCCCTTTGGCACCTTTCCAAAGGCCACACGGACTTAAAGGAAATAGCGCCTCACCTGCTCCTTAGCGGGCCCGAGCTCCGCCCGCACCGACAGCACACCGCGGCGCCTCATGTATTCCAGGAGCGCAGAAAAGCGCATATTCCCCCACCGCAGGCCGAACCTCCACCAGAGGCTCATGAGCCCGAACCGGCGCCGCACGCAGCTCCTGCCCCCCCCAGGAAGCACGTTCACGCGCCGGCCCCGCACACCGCTACGGAACACCCCAAGAAACACACGCCTCACCCTGCGCCGCACGCCGCCCATGAACGCATAAAGAACCCTGTCCAGCCACCGGTGCCGCAGGCAGGGCAGGAACGCAGAAAACGCCAGGGGCCCCATACCGGCCACGAGCGCCGCAAGGCCGCGGCCCATCCGCCGGCGCACCACGCCGCCCCCAAGCTTCCGCCCCCTCCGCCCGCCCCTAAGCCGCGCATCATGGTCGCCGAAGATAACGACCTCATGCGCATGCTCCTGAAAAAATTCCTGGAGGACGCGGGGTTTGAGCCCATCCTGGCCGCGGACGGGGAAGAGGCCCTTACGGCCATAGCTTCCGGCATTCAGCCCGACCTGCTGGTTTCGGACCTGAACATGCCGAGAATGAACGGTTTCGAGTTGGTGAAAGGCGTCCGCGAATCCATGGGGATCAAGGAG
>JBBRDG010000084.1:0-11070 GCA_038204165.1 Elusimicrobiales bacterium | reverse complement strand
GCAGGTTAAGGGCGGCCAGCGCGGCGCCGGCAAAGATGGCCAGGCGAAGGGGCACCTTGGAATGGTTTATTATCCCCAGCATGCCAATGTCGTAAAGGGTGTAAAAGTTGTTCTTGGTGAGGCCGCGTTTTCTTGCCGGCTGGAAGTATTCTATTCTTGCCGCTTCAAAACCCAGTTCGGACACCAGACCGCGGAAGAACGGGTAAGGCTCTTCCAGCTTACGAAGTTCTTCCAGTACTTTGCGGTCATACAGGCCAAAACCGGTATTGTTTTTATTTATCTTAACATCGGCGAGGCTGTCTACCAGGTTATAGTAAAGTTTGCGTACGGCAAACATAAGGCCGGATTCGCCACTATTGGTCTTAATGCCCAGCACCACCTTGTAGCCGGCCTCCCACTGTTTTAAAAAGTCGTTTATAAGTTCGGGCGGGTCCTGAAAGTCGGACACCAGCAGAATGGCGGCGTCCCCCCCGGCTTGGGTAAGGCCGTAGAACGGGGAGCGGATATGGCCGAAGTTGCGGGTATTAATTATTACTTTTACGTTCTTATCAGCGGCGGCCAGCTTTTTAAGTATGGCCTGAGTGCCGTCTGTAGAGGCGTTATCTATAAAGAGGTGCTCGTATTCGTAAGAGCCTAGCTGCTGAAAGATTTCTTTAACTTTAGAGTAAAGGGCTTCCACATTGGCTTCTTCGTTAAAGCAGGGGGTAACGATAGATATTTTTTTCATAGGCTTACTTGCACAGTTTTAAATATGGATCTTTTTTGACTGTCTTTAAGTCAAGGCCGTTGAGATGGGCGGCGTAATAGGCGTGAAGCTGTTTTATGCCTTCGGCGTAGGACGTAAAACTGAATCTGCCAAGCTCTTTAAGCATGCGGGAGTTACTGCCGGTGTACTCGGTATTCATGCCCGGGGTAAGCACCTTAATGGCGCTCTTTGTGCTGCCTGCGGCGTTTACCAGGCCCGCAAGGGTAATAAGATCAATAGAACTGGTAGGCGTGATATTATAATGCCTGCACTTGGGATCTATCTCGATGAACTTCTCTACCAGTCTGCAGAAATCCTCAATCCATAAGTAATCAAACTTGACGTTCTGGTTTATTACTATGGGCAGGCCCAGCAGGTTTTTAACTATGGCGTTTGAAATAAATTTAAAAGTGTAATCCTCGTACTTGCCGTAAAGGCCAAAGATGCGGAGGGTAGTTATATTCTTGGCGTTCCCTATATATTTTGAGATCACGTATTTGGAATAGCCGTAGCTGTCCGCAGGCACATTACAGTCGAAGTACTCTTCCCGCATCTTGTGCCGGTAAGCGGCCCGCGAGTACTCGGCACCGCTGCCCATGTTGATCATTCTGCACTTGGCAGGCATGGCCCGGGCAAGGTTAAAGAACATCCGTAGGTTCCGGTCCACTACGTCTACCGCTCCCGCGTCATAGCCGGTCTTCCTGTTGCCGCCGCAATTGGCGCAGTGAAGGATAAGGTCTATTTTATTTTTTGCAATGTATTTCTTTACCGCTGTTTCATCCAGCAGGTCCAGGTCGGCGTGGCGCGCGGCGAATACCCGGCAGTCGGCTTTCTTAGCCCCCAGGTATTCGGCCAGGTTGCGGCCCACAAAGCCGCCCGCGCCGGTAATCAATATTCTTTTCTTAACCATGGTCAGAACTTAATGATTCCTTCTTCCCCAAGCGGGGGTATCAGCATCTGCTTTTTCATTTCCGCTTTGGAAATATGGGGAGACAGGTCTTCTATAGGGTGGCTCACCACAAGCTTGGGATCCACGGTGGTATCCGAGCCGAGTTTTACTTCCAGCAGCGCCGGTTTGTCGTCTGCAAAAACGCTTTTAAGCGCCCTTGCGGCCTGCCCTATGGAGCCTATTGAACTTGTCTTTACCCCGTATGCCTCGGATATTTTTTTAAGGTCCGGGCAATGGTAGCCGATCTCGGTGGACTGGCGGCGCCCGCCGAAGTAGATATCCTGGAACTGGCGCACCATGCCCAGGCAGCCGTTGTTCATAAGAATTATTTTAACCGGCAGTTTGCGGGCGGGAAGGGAGTCCAGATCCTGAATATTAACCTGCATGCCGCCGTCGCCGGTTATAGCCACAACCCTTTTGCCGGGGGCCGCAAGCGCTGCCCCGATGGCCGCGGGCAGGGAAAAGCCCATAGAGCCCATGCCGCCGGAAATAAGCATCCGCTGGCCTTTCTTAAGGTTGAACGACTGCCCAGCCCACATCTGGTTCTGGCCTACGTCCAGGCAGATAATGTCCCCCTCTTTGGTATATTCCGAAAGCAGGCTCATAAAGTGGTTGGGGCCTATGCTCCCCCCCGGGTTCTTGCTCTCTAAAGCCGGATAACTCTTACGGTAGCCATCAATAACTTTATACCACGGCGCCAGGTCCGCGGGTCGGCTATGCAAGGCTGAGTTAAGCTTAGAAAGGAAAGTTTTAACGTGGCAGAGCACGGAGACATCGGCTTTAAGTTTGGAGCCTAGCTCGGCGGGGTCTATGTCCACATGCACTTTAACCGCGGCGCGGGCGAACGTTTCGGGGCGGGTGCCAGTCTGGCGGGTGTCCAGCCGGGAGCCGAGGATAAGCAGAAAATCCGAATTGGCGACGGTGAAGTTAGCGTAGCGGTTGCCGTAAGCGCCTATCATGCCGGAGTAAGCTGCGTCGTCATGGGCAATGGCGTCCAAGCCCATAAGCGAGCACACTACAGGGATGCCGGTCTTTTTGACTAATTGCGCAAGTTCTTCTGTTGCGCCGGAGGTGCGCACCCCGCCGCCGGCAAGAATGACCGGCCGTTTGGCGGCGGAGAGCAGTTTAATGATATTAGGGATATTGGCCAGCGCGCGGGAATTATCCTTTACCAGCCGCTTGTGTTCCGGGCTGCCGAAAAAGCTTTTAAGTTTCCTAGGATTTATATCTGCGCGCTGCACATTCATGGGCAGGTCCAGCAGCACGGGGCCTGGCCTGCCGTTCTGGGCGAGAAAAACCGCCTTTTCAAGACAATAGCGTATTTTAAGAGGGTCAATCACCAGTTCGGAATATTTTACTATGGGCTTAGCGATACTGACGATGTCCGTCTCCTGGAAGCCTATCTGGCGGACAGGCTTATCGAATTTATATTCATAGGTATTCACCTGCCCGGTAATGAACAGGCAAGGGACAGAGTCGAAATAGCAACTGCCTATGGGCGTTAGCATGTTAAGCGCGCCGGGCCCGCTGGTAGCCATTGCTACGCCCAGGCGGCCGTTCATGCGGGCGTAAGCCTCGGCGGCAAAGGCGGCGGCTTGCTCGTGGTGCATGGAAACGCACTGTATGTCTTTGCGGCCATGGACGGAATCAGTGAGGTGCGTTATAACACCTCCGATCATCTCAAAAATATGCGCCACGCCCTGTTTGGCGATAAAATCAACTACGTAGTCTGACAATTTCATTTCTGTTTCCCTAAAATATTTTCAAAAGTTTTAACGATATAAACGAGCATTTCTTTTGTCATGCCGGGGTACACGCCTATCCAGAAAGTGTTGTTCATTATTCTATCCGTGTTCTTAAGCGCGCCGGTAACACGGAAACCCTTGCCGGATTTGCGCATTCCGTCGAAGCAGGGGTGCTTTATAAGGTTGCCGGCAAAAAGCATGCGGGTCTGCACTTTGTTCTTTTCGAGGTGGGCCACAATCTGGTCCCGCGTGAAGCCGGCGTTATCTTTTACAGTTATCAGGAAGCCGAACCAGCTGGGGTCGGCCTTGGCCGTGGGCTCGGGGAGAATTAGTTTTTTAGCGAAAGGCGCCAGCGCTTTACGCAGGTAGGCCCAATTCTTCTTGCGGGCCTCTACAAAGGCCGGGAACTTTTTAAGCTGGGCCAGGCCTACTGCGGCCTGCATTTCGGTGGCTTTAAGGTTGTAGCCAAAGTGGGAGTACACGTATTTATGGTCGTAGCCCAGGGGCAGCTCGCCGTACTGGCGGGTAAAGCGGTTATTGCAGGTATTGTCCTTGCCGGAATTGCACCAGCAGTCACGGCCCCAGTCCCGGAAAGATTCTACTATGCGTTTGAGCAGCGGGTTATTGGTATAAACAGCTCCCCCCTCGCCCATGGTCATGTGGTGCGGCGGGTAAAAGCTGTAGGTGCCAATGTCCCCATGGGTGCCGGTGAACTGGCCAGCATACCTGCTGCCTAGCGCGTCGCAGTTGTCTTCTACAAGCCAAAGGCCGTGCTTGGTGCAGAACTTTTTAACCTTGGCAATATCGAAAGGGTTGCCGAGGGTATGCGCTATCATTACGGCCTTGGTCTTTTTAGACCGGGCCTTTTCAAGCATTGCGCAATTAATGTTGTAGGAAGGAATCTCTACATCCACAAATACGGGCACCGCGCCGTACTGGATGATGGGCGTTACCGTGGTGGGGAAGCCGGCGGCTACGGTTATAACCTCGTCGCCGGGCTTTATCTGCCGGGCGCCCAGCTTGGGCGAGGTAAGGGCCATGAAGGCCAACAGATTGGCGGAGGAGCCTGAGTTCACCAGCGAAACGTATTTAACGCCCAGGTAGGCGCCCATTTGCTTTTCGAACTCGGCGCAGTAGCGGCCGGAGGTAAGCCAGAAGTCCAGCGCGGTGTCGGTAAGGTTTATCATTTCCTTGTCGTCGTAAACGCGCCCGCCGTAGTTCACAAGGGTCTCACCGGGCCGGAAGGCCGGCTTCTGGTGGAACTTCTTGTAGTAAGCGGTTACTTTCTTAAAGATCTCGCCGCGGGCTTTCAGTTCTTGTTTGTTCATAAATGGACCAGCTCAATTGCCCTATACTATAACAACGTTAAGCATTTACTTTTAACTTTCTACCAACCCTTCTACCAACCACCTACCAACCCTGCCGTAGGAACGGGAACGCTTTTACGGTAACTCAGCGCTTTTTTCCTTTATTCGCCGGATTATCTCACCGAGTAAAATTGAATATTCCTTCATGTGACTATAAATGGTTGCGGCCACTTCTTGAATGTAGGTATGAACTGTCCTGTTCCTGTCGTCAGCCATTGCTAGGGCCTGTATAGTTTCAGTTGCGGAAAGAATACCGGCTTCGCCAAGCGCGCGAAAACAACTTTTAGGGGAATTGGCAGGAAGACTCTCACCTTCCGTAAGATATAACTGCGCCGTTTTCCATACGGTTTCAAAGGTATATTCAAACCTTTGTATAGTCCCGTCCCTTTCAAGCGTGCTCGGGTTTACAAGCGCCAAGGCTTCAAATAATGTCTTACAGGCATTCTCGGATTCTTCAAGGCGGATTTTTAATCTGTCCATAGCTGTCCCTCTTTTTTAACGCTTTCCCTTACTAAAGAGCTTACCCCCTGCATATCAACAAGATCTACCCTGAAAGGGATATGGCTTTCTTCAAGCAGGAAGGCAAGGTTTACCATAAGTGCTGTGGGAACCGGTTTTCCCCCGGCATCCAAGGCTATATCGATATCGGAGAACTTACGCGCGCTGCCTGTAGCTCTTGATCCGAAAAGACAAGTTTTAATATTGTGGCCTTTAAGAACAGAAAGCACAATATGTTTGGCTTCCTGCATAGCCCACTTTTCCGCTTCTTTTTCTGTCATAAATCTTGGCCTGGCTTTTACGCAGGTTATTCCCCTAGGGCAGCATATTCCTTGATCTGCTGCAGACAAACCTCGCGCATGTCTTCTTTGGCGGCGTAGGCGCGGGTCCAGGAGATAATCCTGTCGATAGCGGCTCCTATGTGCCATTTGGGCGCCCACCCCAGCTCGCGCCGGGCTTTGGAAGAATCCAGCTTAAGGTAGTGCGCCTCGTGCGGGTGGCGACCCTTGTCTATTACATAGCCGGGGGCTTCGGGCCAGGCGCTGAACATGCGCTTAACTATCCACTCCACGTCCCTGGCGTCGCCGGAGTCCGGGCCAAAGTTCCAGGCCTGGCCGTAGCGGGCGCCGTGCGTGTAAAGCTGTTCGGCAAGGCGCAGGTAGCCGCTGAGCGGCTCCAGCACATGCTGCCAGGGGCGGATGGCGCGCGGGTTGCGAATGCGCACCTTTTCCCCCTTTAGCGCGGCGCGGATCATGTCCGGAATAAGGCGGTCGGCCGCCCAGTCCCCGCCGCCAATTACATTGCCGGCGCGGGCGCTGGCCAGGGCCACGCCGTGCTTTTTATAGTCGGCGGGATTAAAGAAAGAATTACGGTAAGCGGAGGTTACCAGCTCCGAACAGCCTTTGCTGCTGGAATAAGGGTCGTACCCACCCATGGGTTCGTCCTCGCGGAAGGCGCGGGCATGTTCTTTGTTCTCGTAGCACTTATCGGTGGTTACATTGACCACGGCCTTTACGCCGGGGCAGGCACGCACGGCCTCCAGCAGGTTCACCACGCCCATTACATTGGTTTCGTAGGTCTCGGCGGGGTTGCGGTAGGATTCGCGCACCAGCGGCTGCGCGGCCATGTGGATAACTATCTGGGGCTTGGCGGCCAGCAGGGCTTTCTTTAATTTTGCGGCGTCGCGCACATCGCCTATGTTGGAGTTTATCCGGCGGTCCAACTTGGCCAGTTCGAAAAGGCTGGGCTTTGTAGGCGGCTTAAGGGCGTAGCCGGTTACTTTGGCGCCAAGCGCGTCCAGCCAGATGGAAAGCCAGGCACCTTTGAAGCCGGTATGGCCGGTGAGAAATACCCGTTTGCCGCGCCAGGAGTTATTTATTTCCATATTTTCCAGGGAGCCTTACCGGACTGCCACAAATTTTCAAGCTCTATCTTGTCGCGCAGGGTGTCCATGCATTTCCAGAAGCCGCCATGCTGGTAGGCGTTAAGCTGCCCTTCAGCCGCCAACTTTTCAAGAGGCTTACGCTCCCATATGGTGGAGTCGCCGTCCTTGATGTAGTCGAATACCTCGGGTTGCAGCACAAAGAATCCGCCGTTTATCCAGGCGCCATCGCCAACAGGCTTTTCCTGAAAAGCGCGTACTTTGCCTTTAGCGTTCATGTCTACAGCGCCAAAACGCCCCAGGTTCTGAATGGATGTCATGGTAGCGCGCGCCTCGCTTTTTTTATGAAACGCCACAAGTTTTTTAAGGTCCACATTGGCCACGCCGTCGCCGTAGGTCAGCATGAAGGGCTTTTTACCGACATATTCCTGCACGCGCTTTAAACGTCCGCCGGTCATGGTGTTAAGGCCGGTGTCCACCAGGGTTACCTTCCAAGGCTCAGCCTTGCGGTGGTGCACTTCCATCTTGTTGGTCTTCATATCTATGGTTACATCGGCCTGGTGCAGGAAGTAGTTGGCAAAGTACTCTTTTATCATGTAGCCCTTGTAGCCAAGGCAAAGGACAAAGTCGTTAAACCCGTAATGGGAGTAGATTTTCATTATGTGCCATAGCATAGGCTTTGTGCCTATCTCTGTCATGGGCTTGGGCTTAAGGTCGGTTTCTTCGCTTAGCCTGGTTCCCATTCCGCCCGCAAGTATTACTACTTTCATGTTAGGTCTCCTAAAATAAAATCAGGGACAGCGCCCTATTTACAAAGCCTGTTATTGTTTATCGCCAGCCGCTGTATTCACAACTTCCCAGTGGCCGGCCTTGGTAGAACCAATACGTCTTAACCGGCCAGCGACCTTTAACTTTCTCAAATTCCATTCCACTCCGCTTTCAGATAATCCGAGCAGCCTCATCAATTCCGGCACAGTAACATCTGGTTTTGCCTCTATAGTAGCCAGAAGCCTAGTCCCGGTTTCTCCCTTAGTTATCTGGGGACTTTTCTGGGAACTTTTCTGGGAACTTTTCTGGGAACTTTTTTGGGTGGTGTTGTGGAACTCCTTGAATTCCAGCGTGGCGGATTCGCCGCGGGCTATTAGTTTTTTAAGATCTTTGGGCTGCATAATCAGATACTTATCACTTCTTTTTGTCACGGCCGTAAACATCGCTTAGCCGCACTATGTCGTCTTCGCCCACATACTCGCCGTTCTGCACTTCTATCATCTCCAGCGGCACTTTGCCGGGATTTTCAAGGCGATGATTTGCGGCTTGGGGAACATAGGTACTTTCGTTCTCGTGCACCAGGCTGACAGTTTTACCAACAGTAACCTTGGCGGTGCCTTTTACTATGATCCAGTGCTCGCTGCGGTGGTAATGCAGCTGATGGCTTACTTTCTGGCCGGGGTCTAAAACGATGCGTTTGATCTTATAACGGGGGCCTTCTTCCAGGATTACAAAGTAACCCCAGGGACGGCGAATAGTAAGGTGTTCAACGCCTTCCTTGCGCTTACGCTCTTTAAGAATATCAACTACCTCTTTAACGCGCTGCGCCTGGCCGCGCTTTACTATAAGCAGGGCGTCGGCGGTATCTATGATAATAAGGTCTTTGAGGCCGATAGTGGAGATCAGGCGCTTTTCGCCCATTATAATTGTTTGCTTGGTGTCCAGCGCCAACACGTCGCCGACCGTAACGTTGCCGTCGCTGTCTGGCTTTATAACTTCCGGCAGTGAGTCCCAGGAACCAACGTCGGACCAGACAAGGTCTATGGGCAGCACCGCGGCCTTTTTGGATTTTTCCATTACCGCGTAGTCTATGGAGATGGCCGGCATGCTCTTAAAATCGGCCGTCATTCTGGCAAAGGTCTGCCCCATCTTGCCGCTTATGGCCGGGGCGTAAGCTTTAAACTCGGCCAGCATAGTAGCGATAGTAAAAGAGAACATACCGGAGTTCCAGAAATAACTGCCGTCTTTTATATATTTGGCCGCGGTAGTCTGGTCCGGCTTTTCGGCAAAACGCGACACCTTAAAAACGCCGTCTATTGTTTCCCCCTTCTGGATATAGCCGTAGCCAATTTCCGGGCGGGTGGGTTTTACACCAAAGGTCACGATATGCCCGGCTTTGGCGGCGGCTTCAGCCTGAAGGGCGTACTTGGCGAATTTTTCTACCGGCTCAATTATATGGTCTGAGGGGCAAATGAAAATAACCTCATCCTTGGCGCACTTAAGCTTTTCCTGGCAATACTTAATTACCAGCGCAATGGCCGGGGCGGTGTTGCGGCCCACGGGCTCGAGTATGATGTTGTTCTCGATAGCTGGCGACACAGAGCGAAGGTCTGCTTTCACATGAAAGCGGTAGTTATCGTTTGTTATTACAAAAATATCCTTTAGAGGGACCACCGCGGCCAGGCGCTCCACCGTCTGGCATAGGAGAGACTTTTCACCGTTAATCCTCATGAACTGCTTGGGCAGCCCGTAGCGTGAAATGGGCCAAAGGCGCGTACCAGAACCGCCGGCCAGGATAACAGCTTTCATTTTTTCACCTCTATGCGTTTCAGATCAGCTTCCACCATAAGGGCTACCAGGTCCTTAAACTTTGTATTAGGGGACCAGCCCAGGTTGCTCTTTGCTTTAGCGGCGTCGCCTACAAGAAGGTCCACTTCCGTGGGGCGATAAAAGTCCTTGGACACTTCCACCAGGGTTTTCCCTGTTGCCTTATCCACGCCTTTTTCATCCAGGCCCTTACCTTGCCAGGCTAGTGAAAAACCGGCCGCAAAAAAAGCTGTCTCTATGAATTCGCGCACCGTATGGGTTTCGCCGGTAGACAATATATAATCATCGGCCTTTGGCTGCTGTAGCATAAGCCATATGCCTTCCACGTATTCTTTAGCGTAGCCCCAGTCGCGGCGGGCTTCCATGTTGCCTACCGCCACTTTTTCCTGCAGGCCGTTCTTAATACGGGCGGCCGCCAGCGTTATTTTGCGGGTTACAAATTCTTCGCCGCGCAGCGGGGACTCGTGGTTAAAAAGTATGCCGCAACTGGCGTGCAGGCCGAAAGCCTCGCGGTAGTTGACAGTTATCCAATGGGCGTAAAGTTTAGAAACGCCGTAAGGGCTTCTGGGATGGAAGGGTGTGGTTTCGTTGCGCTGGGCGGAGCCGGTGCTGCCGAAAAGCTCGGTGGTGGAAGCCTGAAAGAACTTTGTAGAGGGGCGCACCTTGCGGATGGCCTCGAGCATGCGGGTAACGCCCACCGCGTTTATTTCCGCGGTCAGGATGGGCTGTTCAAAGGAAAGCTTAACAAAACTCTGCGCGGCAAAGTTGTAAACCTCGTCGGGCTGTACTTTCTCCAGTACATCCATTATGTTGGTGAGTTCAAGGATGTCCAGGCTAACATCTTTTACGCGGCCCTCTATGCCAAGCTCGCGCAGGCGCCACAGGCCGGAGTCCCCGCTGCGGTCAGCGCCGTAAACCTCGTAGCCCTTAGAAAGCAACAATTGGCTCAGGTAAGTGCCGTCCTGGCCGCGGTTGCCTGTGATCAAAGCTTTTTTCATTTAGAAGCTCTTAAGGCCGGAATAACCGCCCTTTGCCAATAGTTGTTCGCTTAGTGCCAGCTGCAGGTCGCTGGCGGCCATTTCGGTTACTAGTTGGTCAAAGGTGATCTCCGGCTTCCAGCCGAGAACGCGGCGGGATTTGGCGGGGTTGCCGAGCAGGGTTTCTACTTCGGCCGGGCGGTAGAACTTGGGGTCTACGCGCACTATGACGTCGCCTGGCTTTACCATTGAGGTTATGCCGTGCAGGTGTTTAACGGCTTTTACTATGCCGGTTTCTTTAAGGCCTTTCCCCTTCCAGGCTATGGTTATGCCCAGTTCGGCGGCGGCCAGTTCCACAAACTTGCGCACGCTGTACTGCTTGCCGGTGGCTATTACAAAGTCTTCGGCTTTTTTCTGCTGGAGGATAAGCCACATGGCGCGCACATAGTCTTTGGCGTGGCCCCAGTCGCGCAGGGAGTTCATATTGCCCATGTACAGGCAGCTTTGGTCGCCCAGCAGAATGCGGGCCATGGCGCGGGTGATTTTGCGGGTTACAAATTCTTCGCCGCGGCGCGGGCTTTCGTGGTTGAACAGTATGCCGTTTGAGGCGAAAAGGTTATAAGACTCGCGGTAATTTACGGTTATCCAGTAGGCGTACATTTTGGCCACGCCGTAGGGGCTGCGGGGATAGAAGGGAGTGGTTTCGCTCTGGGGAGTTTCCTGCACTTTGCCGAAAAGTTCGGAAGTGGAGGCCTGGTAAATGCGGGTTTTCTTCTGCAGGCCCAGCAGGCGGATGGCCTCCAGCAGGCGCAT
>JBBRDG010000083.1:0-11175 GCA_038204165.1 Elusimicrobiales bacterium | reverse complement strand
TTGCGGTTGATCTTTACCGCCCTCATTATCTGGCGCTGGTGCTTGGCGCAGGCGCCGGTGATGCGCCGGGAAAGCATTTTGCCGGTGTCGGTGCAGAAGGTTTTCACGATCTGGGCCTGTTTGTAGTCCACAAGGTCGATGTGCTCGGCGCAGAGCCTGCACACCTTGCGGCGCGGGGCGAACCTGCCGCGGCCTCCGGGGCCGCCGGGGCGCCTGGGGCCCTCGGACGAGCGGTGCATGGGCGGCGCGCCTGCGGGCCTTGCGGGGCTCACGGCTTCGGCCGGTTTGGGGGTGGTTTCGTTATTCTCCATATTATTAGCTCCTGTCTTCGCCGTTCTGCGGGCTTAACCCTGATACGGCCCTGCCATTGGTTTAATTTAAAACGGTACTTCTTCTATGCCGGAAGAGTCGCTTTTCGGCCCTGTTTCGGCGGGAACTTCTTCAGCGTCGTGAACCTGGGCCTCGCCGCTCTCGGGGGCCGCCGCGGCGGAGGCCAGTGACTGCACCCTGCGCGCGTTTATCTTAAGTTCCTTCCGCTTCTGGCCGGCTTTGTCGGTGTACTCCGAACTAGCCAGCCTGCCCTCTACCATTACCGGGCTGCCTTTCCTCAGTTTTTCCTTACAGCGTTCGGCCGCCGGGCCCCACACCGCAACCGAGACGAAGGTCGTGTCGTCCTTCCACTCGCCGGTGGCCGGGTCCTTGTAGCGGCGGTTAGCCGCCAGCGCAAAGGTACAAACTCCCTGGCCTTTCTGCGTAAAGCGCAACTCGGGGTCGCGCGTAAGCCTGCCGGCAATCAGGATCTGGTTTAATTCAGGGATCCGTATTTCCATGGGCGGCCCGAGGTCTGCTGCCTCAGGCTTTCTTTACGGGCTGTTCCACGTTGGCTTTCATCATCATGGAGCGCAGCACGGTTTCCTGCAGTTTGAGGCCGTGGTTAATAACCTTCACGCTCTCGGGAGCGGCCTTCACCTTCATATAGACGTAGAAACCGTCGCGATTTTTGCCTATGGCGTGGGAGAACTTCTTGCGTCCCAGTCTGTCCTCGGCAAGAACCTCGGCTTTCTCGTCGGTGAGAAGCTTCTTGGCTTTATCCACCGCTTCCCCGACTTCGGCGTCGGAAATCTGCGGATTAATGATCAACATTAATTCATAAGTGTTCATAGTAGGTTTAGGATACCAAATATCGCGAGGCTTTTCAAGCCTATGGCTGTGCCGCATCAAGAGTTATGCTCGTTAGGCCTTTGGCCATGCCGTAACAAGCGCTATGCGCATCAGACGGCCAAGCGGCCAAGCGCGGATTAACGGGACACGCCGCGCGGAGCGCAAATAACGATCTGTTTGCGGGATTCGCCCGTAAAGGGCTTGCGCAGGAAATCCCCGCAGCGGGACAGTACCCGGAAACCGTTCTGCTGCACCAGCGCCAGCAGTTCCTGCGGAAAAAAACACCGCAAATTAAGGCTTTTTTTAAGGGTTCGCCCTGTTTTCTCGCTGCGGTAGTGCCAGGTAAGGCGTGAAACCTGCGCGGCCTTATCATAGGAATAAGACTCATTTACCAGCACCTTACCGCCCCCCGCCGGGTCGTCATAATAGGCCACCGGCAGCAGTTCTTCTGTGTCCCTTATAAGATAGAGCGGGTCGGGATTAAAAACGTCAAAGATGAAGCGGCCGCCCGGGGCCAGGTGCGCGGCCACGCTGGCGAACAGGCCCCGCAGGTCTTCGGCCCGGCCAAGGTGCTGCAGGGAATTGAAGGCCATGAAAATCAGTTTAAACTTCCCGCCCAGGCGAAACTTGCGGGCGTCGCCGCGTTTGAAAATTATTTTAACCCCGGCGGCGGCAGCCTTGGCGGCGGCGCGCTCCAGCATGGGGGCCGCAAAGTCCAGGCCGGAGATGTCTATACCTTTTTTCTTTAGCGGGATGGTGAGGCGGCCGGTGCCGCAAGCCAGCTCCAGCACGGGCCCCCGGGCCTTCACGGCCTCGGCAAGGTAAAATTTAAGGTCGTCCTGGTAAGGCTGGTTAAAAGCGTCGTAATGCCCGCCGTCCCAGTAAACTTCCGACCCGTCCGCTATCTTTAAAGCCATGCTATATTTTAGCTTTTTATGCGAGCGCGGAAACGGACGGCTTCAAGCCGCTCCAGGTCGCCGATGTCGCACCAGAACTGGGATTTATCTTCGAAGCCTTTTATTTTTTCGCCCGCGGCGGCCAGCCGCAGGTAGACGGTGGCAATGGAGAACACGCCCGCCTCGGTCATTTTTTCAAAGATCTCCGGTGACAGCACCTGGATGCCGCTGAAAGCGAAAGGCTTCAGGCTCGCTCCCGCTGTTTCCCCCTCGCGGCCCTTCAGGGTCATTTCCCCGTTGAACATCAAATGTCTTTTGGAAGGCCTTTCCCGTACGGCCAGCGTGGCCAGCGCGCCGGAAGCGAGGTGGGCCGCATAGAGCGCCTTCAGGTCCAGCTCGGAATAAACGTCCGCGTTATAGGCGAAGAAGGGAGCGCCGCCGCTTAAAAATGCGGCGGCTTTTTTAAGCCCGCCGCCGGTCTCCAGCGGGAAGGCTTCCTCGCGCGAGAGCTCTATCCGCAGGCCGAAATTATTTTTAGCGCGCAAAAAAGCTTCTATCTGTTCGTGAAAGTGGTGGGTGTTCACCACAACTTCGTCCGCGCCGGCCGCCGCCAGCTTCTTTATTACCAGCTCCAGCAGCGGCGCGCCGTTCACTTCCACCAGCGCCTTGGGAATATTGTCCGTAAGCGGGCGCAGGCGGGTGCCCAGCCCTGCGGCAAAGACCATAGCCTTCACTTGTTCAGCTCCGGCTGTTCGCGGTGGGAAAGCTCCACCCGGGCGCCGTACTTTTCCTTAACGTGCGCGGCCAGCGCCTCGGCGCAGTACACGGAGCGGTGCCGCCCGCCGGTGCAGCCGAAGTTCACCATCAGCGAGGTAAAGTTCCGCGAGAGGTAATTCTCTACGCTGGCGTCCAGGATGCCGAAGACGTGATTGAGATATTTGGAAACCTCAAGCTCTTTCTGCAGGAATTCTATTACCGGCTTGTCCTTGCCGGTAAGCTGCTTATACTGTTCGTAGCGGCCGGGGTTCGGGAGCGCGCGGCAGTCAAACACAAAGCCGCCGCCGTGGCCCTTGTCGTCCAGCGGAAGGCCGTTCTTAAAAGAGAAGCTGCTGATGCGCACGGTGAGCCCCAGTTTGGTCTGGCCAAACTGCCGCAGGTAAGAAGACGCGGCGATGTGCCTGAAGCACTGCATCAGCTCCGGCACTTTCACCTCCAGTTCGGCGTTCCTGAGCAGCCACTCTATGTTCTTTACGGCGTAGGGCACGCTCTGCAGAAAATGGGTTTTCCCCTCGTAAAAACCGCGCAGGCCATAGGCGCCCATAGCCTGCATGATGCGGATAAAGCAGAAAGCGTGGTAATGGCGCGTAAAAGCTTTGGCCTCCAGGCCCGAAGCCGTCAGGTAATGCCGGCGCAGCCCGGCGCGGGTCTCCGGGGTCAGGTCCGCCTTGGCGTCGTACAGCAGCGAGGCCACGTCGTACTGCGGCGCGCCCCGGCGCCCGCCCTGGTAGTCTATAAACCAGGGCTCGCCGTTGCGCAGCATGATGTTGCGGCTCTGAAAGTCGCGGTACAGGAAATAATCCGACGGGGCTTCCAGCAGGAAATCCGTGAAGCGGAGAAAGTCGTCCTCCAGCTTCTGCTCGTTGAAAGGGATCTTGGCCAGCTTCAGAAAGTAATACTTGAAGTAGTTCAGGTCCCACATGATGGACTGCCTGTCGAAGCCCGCGCGCGGGTAGCAGTGCGAAAGGTCCATACCTTTGGAAACCTGTTCCTGAAAACGCGGCAGCCATTCCAGCACTTTTTTATACGCGGCGCCCACCTGCGGCGGGAGGTCCTGGCCTTTCCGCTCGGCGGTCATAAACTCGAACAGCGTAGTGCTGCCCAGATCCTCTTCGAGGTAGACGCCCTGCGGCTGGTCTTCGGCGTAGATCTCGGGCACGGGCAGCTGCTGCGCGCGGAAATACCGCGAGAACTCGAGAAAGGCGCGGTTCTCCAGCTTGTCCGGGCCAAAGGCGCCTATTACGGAACGGTCCCCGTCCTTCAGCCTGAACAGGCGGCGCGCGGAGCCGTCGGCCTTAAGCGGCTCGAACAGCTCGGGCTCGCGCCCGAAAGTTTTTTTATACAGCGCCTTAAGCGGCGCCTCGGGCTGGGGTTTCAGTTCTACGGCTTTCTCTTTGTTTTTAAGCGGCATAGTTTCTCCGGCTAAATATCCGACCCCGGGCACTGGCGCGGCCGCCTCAAGACGGCACCGTGTTATTCTAGGAATTAGAAGGGACTGGCGCAACCGTTGCGAATAAAAATGTAGCGAATAAAAAAACCCCGGCTGCCCGGGGTTATTTTAGCTCGGCCGGCGCCTCAACGCACCAGCGGCTTAAAAGAGGCCAGTACCGCGTCGTAGAATTTAAGGTTAGCTTTGGCCATATCCATCGGCGCGTAGTAGTTCAGCACAAAAAAACCGTTCTTGACCGGCACCACCGCGAATTTTTCATAGATATGCAGCTTCTGCGGATGCAGAGCCTCGGCCGGCTTATATTCAAACACCTTGCGTTCAAAAAGCTTGGCGTAGAAATTTCCCACGCGCCCCGCTTTCACCTTGCCGTACACCTTGCCGTCCAGGTTTACGCCGATGGCGGGCCTGGAATGCAGCTTTATGAACTTCTCCGGGGTGGGCTGCACCAGGTTCCCCGCGGCATAGTAATACACGCCTACGCGCACGGCCAGGCCGTCGGCCGCGGGGCCGAAGTACTCTGTGCCGTAAACTTTTTTTTCTTCGGCGGAAAGACCCATGCCCTCGTCTTTTTTAACCCAGCCCTGCGGAAAGGCCACCGAAAAGTACCCGGGCTCGGTGTACGGCTGCGGTCCCTTGCCCTCTTCGGCAAAAACCGGGCCCGCGGCCAGGCAGAACAACAAAGTTATCAGGATGTTTTTCATCTTAAATTCTCCGGTTATCAAAGGCCGGCGGGTACGGTAAGGCCGAGCCCGCTGGAAGCGTATTTCTTGCGGAAGGCCAGCGACTCCCGCTCGCCTTCGGAGGCCTCGCGGTAGGTTTCCGTATACCATTTAAAGCGGGAATCCATCAGTGCCCGGTAATCTTTCATGTCCTGCTTTTCCTCTTCGGTCATAGCGGCCGGGGAGGTCTTCTGCTTGGTCTCGAGTGCGCCAAGCTGCTTGGCGTAGGACTGGGCCATCTTGAACTCGCGCGCGGTGCCGCCCTCGAGGCTGTCGATCTTGGGGTAGAGCGGGGCCTTAAGGGTATCCAGCGCTTCCATGCCGCCCTGCATGAACTTGTCGGCGTTGTCGGCGTGCATGGCGTTGAACTTAGCAAAGCAGCTGGGGCCGCCGTTCTTGGAGCAATACTCTATCATGTGCTCGGAAGACCACTTGTTGGAGAGGTTCTCCTTGGCGCGGGTGTAAGGGTCGTCGCTGGTCCCGTTCGAGAACTTCTTATAGTCTATGCCGGTCGCTATAGCGCGGGCGGTCTGGTTCTGGTGCTCCGACTCGTGCACGAAAGTGGGCGAGATATAAAGCGCCAGGTCCTTCATGGCGGCGGGGTCCTTAAGCAGCTGCTCGGGCGTAAGCCCGCGCTTGGCCGCGAACTCCTCGGCCACCTCGCTGTTGATCTTTATCTGCTTTTCTCCCGGGTCCCAGTAGCCGAACACGCCGGGTTCGCGCGTGAAGCCGAAGTCCAGCTTGTTGCTGCCGGCCGCCGTGAATTTTTTATCACCATAGAAAGCTACCGTGCGCTTTCCGGCCTCGGTCTGGTCCATCACGTCAATCAGGTTGCCCTTGAGCTTGCCGTCCTCCGTGCGGATCATCTGCTTGCCTAACTCGGTTTCCTGGGCCGCGGTCATCTTTACCGGGGTTATGGCCACGGGCTTGCCGGGCTTAACCGCGGCGCCGGCGGCGCCGACGGCCCCGGCCTTGCCCGCGGTGGAATTATCGAAGGTCTGGCCTAAATACTCATTCTGGTCGCCCACGCGGCCGGCCATGGCGTCCATCTTGCTGCCGGCGGCGGCCAGTTCCTTGGCCTTGGCGTCGGTGGCGGCAGGCTTGGGCTTGGCGGGGTTGGCGGCGGCAGCGGCGGCCTTGGCGCCCAGGGCGTCCAGCTTGGCGCGGTAAGGAGCGTCTTCGGAGAAGATCAGGTCCTCACGCAGCACCGAGATCAGCCCTGTAAGGTCGGGTTTGGGGCCGGCGATATTGTTGGAGAGTTCGGAAGCGGCCACCAGACCGTCGGTCTCTTTTTCCGCCCAGGTGGAGAGCTCGGAGTAGCGGTTCATTATCTTCTGCCCGTTCCAGGTATCCTGGGTTTGGGAATGAACGTCGGAAGAAAGCGATTTGGTGCGCACCGAACCAAGGGCGTCCCAGGTGCGGACGCTCTTCTTAACGTCCTCCAGGCGGGCCCCGGCGTACTTGCCAACCCATTCAAAAGTTTTTTCAGGCTCGGGCCCCAGTTCCAGTTCACACAGGGTGCAGTTGGGGTTCTCCAGTACGCGGGCCAAGGCCTTGGCCCCGTGATAACCGCTCTGCTTCACCACGATTTTCTTCAGGTCAAGCAAGGCATTGTTGTAACCCAATACGCGACTGGCGGCCTCCGGGTCCTCTTTGGCGTATTTATTGAGCAGCGGTTCCGGGGTTCCGGCGTTAAACCCTTTTACGCATTCTTCGGCGGTTTCAGGCGAAAGCTGTTTCTTGGCCGGGTCTACGTTGTCAGCGCACTTCTGCACCAGCGCCTGTTCCGGAGCTGAAAGCTCCGCGAAAGCGGGGTAAGCCGGAAGCGCGAGAATTAAAGCCAATAATAGTTTATTCATAATAAATCCCTTTAGACCGCTGAGCCCATAGCTAAAGTTTAATAGTACCCCCGCCCCTTGTCAAGGGCCATAAGTCCAAAACGCTAATTCAGGGCGGGGAGGGCGTTAAGGGCGGAACGCATTATGGCGAAGAAGCGGGCTTCTTCCAGCTTTTCAACGCTATTGTTCCAAGAGGCGGAGAGGCAGTACCAGCGGGAATTTTTATCTTTTAAAAGCCAGGTCATGGAGAGCACGCCCGGCTCCGAGGCGCCGCGGTAACCGGCGTAGAGGAAAGTGTCCCCGGCGGGGACCGGGCCGGGTTTCATAGCGAGGAGTTCCAGGGCGCGCCTGTCGTCCTTTACGCGCAGATAGTCCATTACGCGGCACAGGTCGGCGGGCGAGGCCGGCCATTCTATTTTATCCAGGCCGAAAGCGCTGGGCCTGAGGGCCGCTGTGGGCAGGGGCAAGGCGGACAATTCGGCCAGAAATCCATACTTTTCTGCTTCGGGCAGATTTAAATACTTAAGAGTGGCCTGGCTGTCGGCGCGCAGGCGGAACATTTCGGAAGTTTTAAGGAAAGGCCGCAGCAAGGCGGGCGAAGTATTGCCCAGCGCCGGCAGCGCGTTCTCTATGTTCCTGCGCCCTGTCCCGGATATCAAAACGTCAGCCGCGGTATTGTCACCGGCCGAAAGCATAAGCGCGGCCAGCGTGTGCGCGGTAAGCGGCGCGCCGTCCGGCCAGGAGTTCAGCAGGCCCGCCGGCAGGGAGCGATCCTCCTCTTTCAACGTAAAGACCCGGTTCCACGGCACCTTGCGCTCCAGCAGGGCGCCCAGCACGTAAAGCTTGAAGGCCGCCCCGGTAGCGAAAGGTTCGTTCTCGTTAAGGGCCTGCAGGGTTTCCTTGCCGCCGTCCAGCCGCCGCACCAGCAGGCCGGCGCGGCCCGGCAGCGCGGCCAGCGAAACGGCGGCCGCGGCCAGCGCGGGGTCTATGCGCGCCGGGGCCCCGAAGAAGAGGTTTTTCACTTTCCCCTCCGGATCCAGCCCGATGGCGGCCGGCACCCTATAGCCCAGGGAAGTTTCGAAAACATAATGGCCAGAGGCCGGACCGGAACTAACCAGCACCACGCTGTCCACCGCCCCGTTCTTTTCATACACTCTGGAAAACACGCCTGACAGCTCTTTGAGGGAGATCTGCCTGAAAAAACTTGCAGCGAACAGGTCCTCCAGCCCGGCGGGATCTTTAGTCACGCGCGCGGAAACTTCGGCGGCGGCCTTTTCAAGCCCGCCCGCGGCTGCGCCGGCTGGCAGCGCGAAAAGCAGCGAGCAACATAGCCCCGGAAAAATTTTCATTTTAAAATTATACAATGCTATAGGGCCTTCGGGGCTTTTTTAAACGGATTTTCAAGGAGACCACCATGGCATTGATCCTGAAAGATATTAAAGACGGCATAGGCGTACTTACGCTCAACAATCCCGCCCGGCGCAACGCCCTCAGCATGGAACTCTGCGACGAACTTGTTGCGGCTCTCAGCGACATGGAGGCCAAAAAGGTCAACGTTATAATCCTCCGCGCCGAAAGGGGCGCCCGCGTATGGTCAGCCGGGCACGACATTACCCAGTTGCCCAAGGTGCATAACGACCCGCTGGCCTACGACAGCCCCATGGAAACCGCTTTCCGCAAGATCCAAAGCTTCCCCGGCCCGGTCATAGCAATGATTCAGGGCAGTGTGTGGGGCGGCGCCACCGATCTGGCCGTTACCTGCGACCTCGCCATCGGCGACGAAACCTCTACCTTTGCCATTACCCCGGTTAAGATGGGCCTGGCCTACAGCGCCTCCGGCATTATGCATTTCATCAACCGCGTGGGCAGCAATATCGCCAAGGAAATGTTCTTCACCGCCGAGCCGGTAAAGGCCGAGCGCGCCTACCATTTCGGCATCCTTAACCACCTGGTTAGCTCCCGCGAGATAGAGCACTTCACTTTCGAGCTGGCGAAAATAATACTGGCCAATTCTCCAATGGCGGTCTCCGTAATTAAAGAGCAGTTCCGCATTCTTTCGGATGCGCACCCCATCAGCCCGGAGTCTTTCGAGCGCATTCAGGCACTGCGCCGCAAGGTTTACAACAGCGGCGATTACGAGGAAGGCATTAAGGCCTTTATGGAAAAGCGCAAGCCCATCTTCAAGGGCGAATAAGTCAATAAGAAGCGTGTTTTTAGTTGGTTTTAATTTGTTACATTGGGGATACAGCCGGGGGGCTGTATCTTTGAGCGGTCAGAGTTAACGTTAGGGGGGTATGCTAGATTATAATACCAGGCAGCTTGCTGCCTGGGTCCTGCGGGAATTCAGGGCCCAGCTGCTTCTTTGCGCTTTTGGGGCGCTGGCGGCGGGTTATGCCTTCGGCTGCTTCAGCAAGGCCCGGGTGCCGGCCGACTGCGTGGTTTCGGTGTTCGACCTTAACTCCCACCCGGACAAATACAATGCGCGGCGCATCTGCGTAAAAGGTTCACTGCTCAACCTGAAGAGCAACGGCACCGACGCCGAGCTCCCGTATTCCGTTTTCAGCCTGAAGGAGAACAAGGCCTCCGGCGAATACGACTTTGTGAACATAATCTCCTTCGCCGAGCGCGAGCTGGACGCCGACGGCGCGGTGCTTGCCTGCGGCATCTTCAGCGCGGTTAAACAGGTGGGCAAGGACACCTACCACAACGTCATTTTTTTAAACCGGTTCGAAGGCGCAAGCTCCGGCGCGCAGGAAGGCCCGATTTCGGGCGCGCGGCGCAGCCGGTCCTTCTGAGGGGAACGTTTTTATGGACGAGAACAAACGGAGCCTGTTGACCTGGTTCATCAACCACTTCTGGGGCAGGGTGGTCCTGGCCCTGGTCATACTGGCGGCGGTGGGGTTCCTGGTCGGGGGCTACAGCCTGCCGTCCTTCAGGCGCGCTAACGCCCTGGTGTCGGTCCTGGACCTTAACCGCAACCCGGCCAGGTACGAGGCCGTAGCGGTCTGCGTTAAAGGGGAGGTGCTGGACCTGCGCGTGGAGGATAACAAGCTGGTGCGCCCCTATACCATGTTCAGCCTGCAAGAAACCGCGCCCGACGGCAGTTACGATTTTATCAATATCATCTCGCTGCGCCTGCCGGCCTTTGAAAAAGGGGCCAGGGTAAAAGTGTGCGGCTATTTCAGCAAGATAAAACAGGTAGGCAAGGACACCTACTACAACTCGCTGCTCATGAACAGCTTTGAACTGGAAAAATTTCCAGTTCAGAATTAGGGCAGGCGCGGCTATTCGCCCGAGGTGTAGTTGGGGGTTTCCTTGGTGGGCTTTACGTCGTGCACGTGGCTTTCCTTAAGGCCGGCGTTGGAGATGCGCACAAAGCGCGCCTTGCGGCGGAGCTCGGCCAGGTCTTTGCAGCCGCAGTAACCGAGGCCCGAGCGCAGGCCGCCGGTGAGCTGGTGCACAATGTCGGCCACGGAACCCTTGTAAGGCACCTGGCCTTCTATACCTTCGGGGACAAGCTTGTCCTTTGCCACGCCGGCCTGGCCGTAGCGGTCCTTGGAGCCGGCTTCCATGGCGCCCACCGAGCCCATGCCGCGGTAAGCCTTATATTTACGGCCCTGATAAAGGATGATGTCGCCGGGCGCTTCCCCGGTGCCGGCGAGCAGAGTCCCCAGCATCACGCAACCCGCGCCGGCGGCTATGGCTTTGGTAATATCCCCGGAGAACTTTATGCCGCCGTCGGCTATTACCGGAATGCCTTTCCTGGCGGCGGCGCGGCAGCATTCTTTTATGGCGGTGAGCTGCGGCACGCCCACGCCGGAGATAATGCGCGTGGTGCAGATAGAACCGGGCCCTATGCCCACCTTTACGGCATCGGCTCCGGCCGTGATAAGGGCCAGCGCGCCCTCGTAGGTGGCCACGTTGCCGGCTATTACTTCCACGCCGTAGCGGCGCTTAACTTCCCTGAGGGTCTTAAGCACGTTGGCCGAATGGCCATGGGCGGAATCCAGCGAAATTACGTCGGCGCCGGCCTTAACCAGCTCGCCGGCGCGCTCTACGGCGTCGGCTCCGGCGCCTATGGCCGCGCCCACGCGCAGGCGGCCCTTCCTGTCAAGGCAGGCGTTGGGATAACCTTTTAGATTTGCCATACCCCCGGCGGCGCCAGGACTGTTTTTCTGTTTTTTAACTTTAGCTATTTCGAGCGCCTGCCGGCGGGCGGGCATGGCGCGGTGGATTATCCCAATTCCCCCCTCGCGCGCCATCGCTATGGCGAGCGCGGACTCGGTAACGGTATCCATTGCGGCGGAGATAATGGGGATGTTCAAAGTTATCTT
>JBBRDG010000082.1:0-11244 GCA_038204165.1 Elusimicrobiales bacterium | reverse complement strand
CCTTCTTCCAGTTTATGAACACAGCCGAGATCTTAAAGAAGGTGCGCCAGATCGAGATCAGGACCGGACGCCTGGTCAGCGAGACCTTTGCCGGCCAATACCAGAGCGTATTCAAGGGCCGCGGCATAGAATTCGCCGAGGTGCGCGAGTACGTGCCGGGCGACGACGTGCGGTCCATAGACTGGAACGTGACGGCGCGCTGCTCCAAACCGTACGTAAAGCTGAACACCGAAGAGCGCGAGCTGACGCTGATGATCCTGTGCGACGTCTCGGCCTCGCAGAGCTTCGGCTCCGGCGAAAAGCCCAAGAGCGAGGCCGCGGCCGAGCTGGCGGCCATGTTCGCCTTCTCCGCCCTCAAGAACAGCGACAAGACCGGCCTGCTCCTTTTCAGCGACAAGACGGAGCTCTACATCCCGCCCAGGAAGGGCAGGAACCACAGCCTGCGCATCATCCGCGAACTGCTGGCCTATACCCCGAAGAGCGGGGGAACAGATATCGCCCTGGCGCTTAAGACCGCCAACAGAATGATGAAGCGGCGCGGCATCGTCATCCTGATCTCCGACTTCAACGCCCCGGACTATTCGCGAGAGGCCCGCCTGACCGCCCACCGACACGACCTGATCCCCGTAATAATAACCGATCGGTTCGAGCGCGCGCTGCCGGCGGCGCGTGCGCTGCTGGTGACCGACCAGCTGGAGGGAGGACCGGGTTATGTAGCGGACCTGGCCAGCCCAGCCTACCGCCAGGCCTACGAGGCCCAGGCCGCGGCCAAGCGGGCGGGTCTGGAAAACGTACTCCGGTCGGCGGGCTCGGACTGGATCGACATCGACCCCGCCCTGCCGGTGCACGGCCCTGTGGTAAAATTTTTCCGCCAGCGCAGGAAAAGTTTCAGACCGCTATGAGGAAAACCGCGCCGCTTATTTTTGCCGTTCTCCTGCTGGCCTCCGGGGCGGCCCGGGCGCAGGACACGGTCTCTTTCAAGGTCGCCCCGCCCAAGGGCAAGACCAGGTTGGCCGAGGTATTCACGGTCAGCGTCGAGGCCGCCTATCCGGAACAATATTCAATTACGCCCGATACTACTTCCGCCGATGGCTCCGACTTCGGACTGCTCTCTTTCACCAGGACAGCACAGACAAAAAACGGAGGGCTGAAAACCGATACTTTCGAGGTTAAAGCCCAGGCCTTCGCGCTGGGCGTCAGCACCTTCCCCGCCCTTACCTGGAAACTCTCCGGCGCGCCGGGGGCATCAGAAACCAAAGCCAAAACCCCGGAATTCACGCTGGATGTTCAACCCGTGTTCGACAGCAAAGCCGGCGGGGAGATAAGGGATATCCGCCCGCCTTACAAGTATATCTCCTGGCTGTGGCTATTAGCTGCCGCGCTGGCGGCCACTGCGGGCTTTTTCATCTACCGCCGTTACTTCCGGAGGAAAACCGCGCAGGGCACTTTTGCCCTCTGGTCGGACACCCGTACCCCGTACCAGCGGGCCCGCGCACGCCTCGACGCACTCGAAAACTCCAAACTTATCGAGCGCTCAAAATTTAAAGAATTTTATGTAGGCCTGGCCTCGGTGCTGCGCCTCTACCTGGCGGACGAGTTCGCGCTCAACGCGGAACTGATGACCACCTCCGCCCTGGCGCGCGAACTTAAGCGGACCGGGGCGGAACTGAAGACCCTCCTGAAAACCAGGGAATTCCTGGACCGCGCCGACCTGGTAAAGTTCGCCAGGCACAAGCCGGAGGACGCGGCCGCGGACTGCCGGGCCCTGGACGAAGTCCTTGCGGAGTTCACCCGCACCGCCGAGAACGCCAGGGCAAAGGCGGCGGCCGAAGCCGCCGCCCGGGCCGCCGAGAGGAAGGCCGCATGAACGTCTTCAAAAACCCGCTGGCGCTCGCGCTGCTACTGCCGCTGCTGGGCGTGCTGGCCGGCCTGGCCTGGGACCAGCGCTACCGCCGGCTGAACTCGGCGGGCGTGCCCGCAACGCTGCCGGTGCTAGAATCCCTGCGCTCCGTGCTGTTCCGGTTCGTACCGTTCTGGGGCAGGGTGCTGGCCATCGCCCTCATTATTTTCGCGCTGGCGCGCCCGCAGAAGGCCAGCCGCGGGGAAGTGCCGCCCGCCGAGGGCATAGACATCATGCTGACGCTGGACACCTCCTACAGCATGGCGGCGGAAGACTTCGCCCCGTACAACAGGCTGGCAGCGGCAAAAGCCGCCGCTGCCGCTTTCGTAAAGAAGCGCCAGAACGACCGCATCGGCATCACCGTCTTCGGCGGCACTGCCCTGCTGACCTGCCCGCTCACGCTGGATTACCAGTCTGTATTAGAAACGCTGGATTCGGCCTACATAAACATGACCAGGGCCGACGGCACCGCGATAGGCGACGCCATCGTTACGGCGGTGAACCACCTTAAGGACAGCAAGGCCAAGAGCAAGGTAATCATCCTGCTGACCGACGGGCGTTCCAATACCGGCCTGGTCACGGACACCACCCTGGCCGCCAAGACCGCCGCCGCGTACGACATCAAGATCTACGCCATCGGCACGGCGGGCAAGGGCCGCGCGCAGATCCCCACCGGAAACCCGGCCCAGCCGTTCATCAACATCGACGAGGACCTCGACGAGCCCACGCTCCGGGAAATAGCGGATCTGACCGGAGGGGAATTCTACAGAGCCAAGAGTTACGTGGAACTTGAAAAAATCTATTCAAAGATAGACGCGCTGGAAAAGACAAAGTTTACGGCCAAGACCTACACCAATTACTCCGATCTTTACGATTACTTCCTGGCCCCGGCGCTGGCGCTGCTGGCGCTGCTTTACCTGCTGGAAAGAACTTACTTCAGGACGGTGCCTTAATGGAACTGTTCAGACACCCTCTTGTGCTGCTCTGGCTGACGGCGGTCTTCGCGGCCCTGCTTTTCTTCAGATTCAAAGCCGAAGAAAGCCGGCTGGCGGCCGCGGGACTGCTGTTGGGCCCCGCCTTCGCCCGTCTGAACTCCGGGACCGCCGCGGCGCGGCGCCGGCTGCGCGGCGTTCTCTATATTTCCGCGCTGGGACTGGGCTTTCTGGCGGCTGCCGGGCCGCAATGGGGCATGGAGCTGACCCCGGTAACGGACCTGAATGGCAACATAGTCATCGCCGTGGACACCTCACTTTCCATGGCGGCTAAAGACCTGAAGCCGAGCCGCCTGGAGAACGCCCGCCTGCTGCTGGGGGCCATTGCAGAAAAATTCTCCGACTACCGCATAGGCGTGGTGGCTTTCGCCGGGGAAGCCTACACGCAGTGCCCGCTCACCACGGACCAGGAGGCCGTCTCCTACTTCGCGTCGGCGCTGCAGCCGGGCATGCTGCCCTCGCAGGGCACGGATTTATCCAACGCCATCGGGCAGGTATCCTCGATGCTTTCCAAATACGGCGGGCAGAAGGTAATGATCCTTGTTACCGACGGGGAAGACCATTCCACCATGCTGGATACCGTGCTCGGAGAAGCAGCGGCGCAGAACCTCAAGATCTTTACAGTCGGCCTGGGGACCCCGGATGGGGAACTGGTGCCGGTTAAGGATTCCTACGGCAATACGATGGAATACAAGAAGGACCGCAACGGCAAAACCGTAGTAAGCCGCCTGGACGAAACCACGCTGATGAAGATAGCCAGCCGCACCGGCGCCGCCTACCTGCGCTACAACGGCCCGGATGCCGCCGCAGAAGAAATCCACAAAGCCGTAAGCGCGCTGGACCTGGAGAAAACCAGAGGAAAGGGACGCAATAATTTCAAGAACCGCTACCAGTGGCCTTTGGCTTTAGCGCTGCTCCTGCTTTTGATAGAATTAATGCTTATGGAAAAGGGCTTCAAACTGGACCTGCCCGCTTTCCTTAGAAGAGGCGCCAGGGTGACCAAGAAGACGGCGGTGGTAGCGGCGCTGCTGGCCCTGGTTGCGGCTGGCCGGGCAGACGCGGGAGAAGCCGCCTCGCTGGCGCGGAAGGGCAACGCGGCCTACGCCAAGCAGGACTGGCCCAAGGCCTTTGAATATTATTCCAGGGCTATGGAAAAGGATCCGGCGGACAAGCGGCTGAATTTAAATACGGGCGACGCTTTCTACCGCATGGAGGAATACGCCAAGGCCGGCGAATTCTTCGACCAGGCGGCGGCCTCGCCCAAGCTCGCCGGCGCGGCGTATTATAACCGCGGCAACGCTCTTTTCAAAAGCGGGGACCTGGCCGGGGCCATAGCCAGCTACCGCAAGGCGCTCACGCTGAACCCGAAGGACGCCGACGCCAATTTCAACCTGCAGAAGGCCCTGGAGCAGAAGAAAAAAGAGTCGTCCAAGAGTTCCAAGGACAACAAGGACAAGAAGGAACCGGATAAGAAAGACCAGGACAAGAAGCAGGGCGGCCAGGATAAAAAAGAGGATAAGCCCGGCGGCGGCCAGGACAAGAAGGAACAGGACAAGCAGAAAGAACAGGAAAAACAGAACGAACAGGAAAGAAAGAAAGCCGAGGCTAAAGAAAAGAGCCGGCAGATACTCGAGATGATGAAAGAAAAAGAAAAAGCCGCGGCCCGCGGACCCGAAGCCCAGCCCATGATGAACCAGGCCGGCAAACCGCCGCCGCCGCCCAGGATGGAGGACTGGTGAAGAGAACCATCCTCCTGCTGCTCGCGGCCGCGCTGGCCTTGCTGACCTCGCCTGCGATGGCCTACCTGACTATTGCGGCCGAAACGGACCGCAATTCGGTAGAAATAAACGAGAACCTCTACCTCACCGTAACGGTGGCGGGGGATTCGGCCTCGGTGCCGGAGCCGAAACTCCCGAACATGCAGAATTTCAACGTCTATTCCTCAGGACGCAGCCAGAGCATTTCCATCATCAACGGCAAGATCACCACTTCGGTCGCTTTCACCTATATCCTTACGCCGCGCTTCCTGGGCTCCCAGCGCATCCCCGCCTTCTCCATTTCCAACGGCAAGGAAAGAGCCGCCACCAATGAGCTAGAAGTCACCGTGACCAAGGCCCGCCAGAAGGCACAGACACAAGCACAGACCAGCACCCCGCCCGGCCCGGGCGCCCAGCGGCCCGGCAGGCGCAAAGCCTCCGGCGCGCAGGCGGGGGAACAGATCTTCATAAAAGCGGAAACTGATAAGAAGTCCGCCTACATTGGCGAGCAGATAGATCTCAGCATAAAGTTCTATACAGCCATACCGCTCAGTTCCAACCCGCAGTACGTGCCGCCCATCCTTAAGAACCTGCTGGCCGAGGACCTGCCGCCGGTACGCAACGGCGAGACCGATATCGGCGGGGTGCGCTATTCCTACAGCGAGATAAAGACCGCACTGTTCGCCCTAACCGCCGGCCCGGCCGCGATACAACCGGCCACCGTAGTGGCGCAAATTTCCTCCGACCAGCCCATAAATCCTTTCGACCCTAATTTTTTCCAGACCTTCATGTCGATGAGCGGGGCGCAGGGCCAGAGCCGCGACTTCAGCACCGAGACGCTGAACCTCGACATCAAGCCTCTGCCCTCCGGCGCCCCCGCCGGCTTCTCCGGGGCCGTGGGCAACTACACTATGAACGCCTCCGCGGACCGCTCCGAAGCGAAGACCGGCGAGGCGGTAAACTTATCTGTGACGATCACCGGGAGCGGCAACCTCAAGACGGTCACCGCGCCGAAGCTGCCGGATCTGCCGAACTTCAAGGTTTTCGACACGATGAGCTCTCTAGACGTTAAAAAGGAAGGGGATTTGATTAGCGGGAAGAAGACCTTCACTTATATCCTGGTGCCCCGCTCCGAAGGTAAATACAACATCCCGTCGGTTAAATTCTCTTTCTTCGACCCCAAAGCCGGCGCGTACAAGGAACTGCAGACCTGGCCCGTGCTGATGTCCGTGGAGAAAGGGGAGCAGGGAGCCAAGAGCGTTTACTACAACCCTTCCGCGGCCCAGTCGCAGGTAACGGCTTCCGGCTCCGACATCCGCTACGTCAGCGACCGGAACGGCCCCGGCGCGCTGTCCCGCCTGTCCGCCCGCGCCGCGGCACTGCCACTCTGGGCGCACGCTATCCCGGCCGCGCTGCTGGGCCTGGCTTTCTGGCTGTCCCGCTTCAACCGCTACAAATCGGCGAACCCGCTGCTCTTCAGGTTCCGCCGCGCCAGGAGCGAGGCGTTCAGGGACATAGCCCGGGCCGAGGCCCTGATAAAGGACGGCAAGAACAACGAGGCCGTTTCCGAACTCTACGATTCTCTGATGAACTACCTCTCCGACAAATGCGGCGTAAAAGTAAGCGCGTTGACCACCAGAAAGGCGGCGGGAATTATAAAGGAACGCTTCCCACGCGCGGAGGAGACCTCGCTAGAAGAGATCCGCGAGCTGTGGAGCGCGCTGGAACTGCGCCATTTCTCCCCGTCGGCGGCGGAGACCGAGGGGACCTCGGACCTCGCCAAGAAATATTCGCTGCTGATAGAGATGCTGGAAAAACAACTGCGCTAGGGACAGAGAAACCTAAGATGAAAAATATTTTCCTGATACTTCTGCTTTCCGCGGCGCCCGCGGCGGCGTATGACCGCGGCGAACTGGCGGAGTATAACGACCTTTACAAGAACGGCCGCTACGAGGAAGCGCTGGAAGGCTACAACAAGGTGACCGTCCAGGAGCCGGCCAATCCCTGGGCGCACTACAACTCCGGCAACGCCCTGTTCAGGCTGGGACGACTAGGCCCTGCGGTGCTTGAATACTCCAAGGCCTTCAAACTAAACCCGCGCGCCTCCGACATACGCGCCAACCTGGATTTCGCGCTGCGGCAGACCGGGCAGTCGCTGGTCCCGGAAGGGCTGCCCAGGAACCTGCATTACATATATTACCTTCTCTCCGGAGACGAACTGAAGACCGCGGCGCTCTTCTTTTTCTGGCTGGCCTGCCTGGCGGGAGCCGCCGGCTTCCTGATGGATGGCAGCAGGGCCGGCAGGGCGTCCGGCAGCGCCTCCATGACCGCGGCGCTGCTGCTGCTGTTCACGCTGGCCTGGCTGGGCGCGCGGCAGACCTCCTCGCCTTTCGTAGACGGCGCGGTGATTACCAAGGCTGGCGGGGCGCGCATGTTGAGCGGGCCCGGAGAGAATTTTAAAACCTACGCCTCAGCCCCGGAAGGCAGACTGGTGAAAGTTTTGGACGCCGCCGACGATAACTATTACGAGATCGGGCTCCCCAAGGAAGGCATTAAAGGCTGGGCGCTCAAGACCGAGGTAGAGCGCATTTAAACCGCGGCGCATCAGTTAAATCGTTAACTCAAAAAAAAGGGAATCTTATGAAAATTGCCATCGCCAGCGACCATGCCGGTTATCCTCTTAAAGCGGCCCTCATCCCGCATCTGAAGACCCTCGGATATGAAATCTCCGACCTGGGCACGGATTCCCCGGACCGCCCTGTAGACTACCCTGATTTCGCCAGGAAAGCCGCCGAAGCCGTTCTTTCCGGCACGGCCGAACGCGCGATAGTGGTCTGCGGCTCCGGCGTGGGGGCCTGCGTGGCGGCCAACAAGTTCCGGGGCATACGCGCCGGCCTCTGCCACGACACCTACTCCGCCCACCAGGGCGTGGAACATGACGACATGAACGTGCTGTGCCTGGGCTCCCGCATCATCGGCCCGGCCCTGGCGTTAGAGATAGTGACCGCTTTCGCGGCCGCTAAGTTTTCCAACGAGGACCGCCACCTGCGCCGCCTGAAAAAAATAGAAGAAATGGAGAGGGGAATATAATGCCGGCTCCCGAAGAGATCGCCGGGACAGGCCAGAGCCTCTGGCTCGACAATCTGCGCAGGGATTTCCTGCTGGACGGCAAGCTTGCGGGACTGCTGAAAAAATGGGGGATAACCGGCCTAACGTCCAACCCGTCAATTTTCGAAAAAGCCCTCTCCGGGCCTATCTACTCCGGGCCCATAGAGAAGCTGGCGGCAGGGAACGTCTCAGCCGAAGGGATCTACGAGACTCTGGCCGTGGAGGACATCCAGCGAGCCGCCGACCTGCTGCAGCCCGCGCACGAAGCTTCCGGCGGGCACGACGGGTTCGTAAGCCTGGAAGTTTCTCCGCGCCTGGCGCTGGACGCCGTCCGCACCGAATCCGAAGGGCTGCGCCTGGCTGAGCGCGTGGGCCGCGCGAACCTTATGATAAAAGTGCCGGCCACTAAGCAGGGCCTGGCGGCCGGGGAGAACCTGCTGAAGAAAGGCGTCAGCGTGAACTTCACGCTGATCTTCTCGGTCGAGCGCTACCGCGCCGTAACGCAGGCCTACACCGCGGCCATGTCCTGGCGGCACAGGAATTCCCTGCCGGTGGACGCGGTCTCTTCCGTGGCCAGCTTCTTCGTCAGCCGCATCGACACCGCCGCCGACAAGGCGCTGGGCGCTCTGCCCGCCGGCAATAAGGAGCCTGCGACAAAACTGAAAGGCCTCACTGGAATAGCCAATTCCATGCTGGCTTACCGGCTTTACAGGGAACTTTTCTACAACCCCGGTTTCCGCGCCTCGGGCATACCCCCGCAGCGCATACTCTGGGCCTCTACCAGTGTGAAGGACCCGGCGCTGCGCCCTTCCCTGTACATGGAGGAGCTGGCGCTGGAAGGCTCGGTGAATACGGCCCCTGAAGAGGCGCTGAACGCCTACTTCTCGGATGGAAAAATAAACCGGACCCCGCTGGAGCAGCGCTACGCCGCGGCGGAAAAGCATTTCAGGCGCCTGGCCGACGCCGGGATAAATTTCGGGGAGATCCTAGAAGACCTGGAAACGGAAGGCATCGCTAAATTCTCGCAGGCTTACGACGGGCTGCTGGCCCGCCTGGCGGAGAAGAAGGACGCGCTGGCTTACGCCAAGCAGGAAGCTACGGCGCCTGCCGCCACCCTCCCCCTGGAATGCAGACCCGCCTTAAGGGAACTGGCCGCTATGAACTTCGCTGAGCGGCTCTGGAAAAAGGACGCCGGCCTCTGGAAGAATGGCGGCGCCGACGCCAGGGAACTCTCCGGCTGCCTCGGCTGGCCCGACGTGCCTTTCAAGATGGTCTTAAAAGTAAGGGAGATCCAAAAGTTCGCGGAAGAGATCCGCGCCGCGGGCTACACGCACACGGTGCTACTGGGAATGGGCGGGTCCAGCCTGGCCCCGGAAGTGCTGCGCAGCGTATTCCAAAACCCGGGCTATCCCAGGTTGCTGGTGCTGGACTCCACGGACCCCTCCCGGCTCGAGGACGTTAAAGAGCAGATCGACCTGAAACACACGCTTTTCATCTACGCCAGCAAGTCCGGCCGCACTATTGAGCCCGCCTGCCACTTCAAATATTTCTGGGACCAGTTTCGGAAGGCCAAGATCAAGAAGCCCGGCGACCACTTCATTGCGATAACCGACTCCGGCTCGGCGCTGGATGACCTGGCCAAAGAAAAGAAATTCCGCCGCGTCTACCTGAACCCGGCCGGCATAGGCGGCCGCTTTTCCGCCCTTTCCTATTTCGGCCTGGTGCCGGCGGCGATCAGCGGCGCCGATATCAGGAAGCTGCTGGAGCGGGCGGTTAACATGGCCAGCAACTGCAAGAACAAGGAACCGGAGAAGAATCCGGGGGTTCTGCTCGGTGCCCTGCTGGGCTCTATGGCTCTAGCTGGCCGGGACAAGCTCACGCTGGTCATGCCGGAAAAGCTGAAGCAACTGGGGATCTGGGTGGAGCAGCTGGTAGCAGAAAGCACCGGCAAGGAAGGCAAGGGAATAACCCCCGTCTGCCAGGAACCGCTGATGCCGCCGGACAAGTACCAGGCGGACCGGCTCTTCGTGCGCACGGTAGTGGAGGGCTTCTCGGATCCCGCTGAGGAGGCCGCCCTGGCCGCGCTCAAACAGGCCGGGCACCCGGTCTACACCATCGTCATCAAAGACCCCTGCGACCTGGGAGCCGAGTTCTTCCGCTGGGAAACCGCCACCGCGGCAGCCGGCGCGCTGCTGGGAATAAACCCTTTCAGCCAGCCCGACGTGCTGGAGGCGAAAGCCCTGACAGCGGGCATGCTGGCGAAGTTCTCCGGCAAGAGCAAGCTACCGGCGCCGAAACCCGACTTCTCGGCCGACCGGGTGGCCGTGTACGCCTCCCGCGCGCTCAAGAACGGCAAGGACGCCATCACCAAGTACGACGACGTGTTCTGGTCGGTCTTCTCCTACCTGAAAGAGAAGGAGTACATTGGGCTGCTGGCTTACCTGCCGGCCAGCCCCGAAGTGGACGCAGGGCTTAAGAAACTGCGCGAGACCCTTACCGGGTTCACCTCGTCGGCTTGCACGGTGGCCTACGGGCCGCGCTACCTGCATTCCTCGGGACAACTGCACAAGGGGGGACCGGACAACGCCTTCTTCATAATCTTGACGAGTCTGGCCAAAAAAGATATAGTGGTACCTGGGGAAAAATATACTTTCTGGCAATTGGAAACAGCACAAGCGCTGGGCGACTTTGAAGCCCTGGATTCCAAGAACAGACGAGTTTTAAGACTGCAACTCAAACACCCCCTGGACAAATCGCTGGCTTATCTAAGCGAGCGTATTGCCAGGGTCGGCCAGCCCGGGGAAACCCCGGAGGAAGCCCTACAAGCGGAGGAAAGCGAAATGCTTAAGTTAGCCGTGAAAAAGAACACTAAAACTACCAACACCACCACCAAAGCCAAGACCGTTATCAACACCAACGAATACGTGGTTGTGGACTACCCGAAAAACCTCGAGAACATCACTTCGAGGCAGTATTCGGTACGCATAGGCACCAGCGACTGCACCGGCGTAGACATTTCCGTCAACGACCAGCCCTGGCAGCCCTGCAGGCACAACGTCGGCTACTGGTGGTTCGACTGGAACAACTTCCAGCCCGGCACCCACCAGCTGGTGGCGCGCATGCACAAGCGCAACGGCGAATACCTGATCTCCAAGCGCCGCCGCTGCAAAGTAGTTTAAAAAATAACAGGCAGGAACGGGGAAACCCGTACTTGCCCGCGGAAAACCGTCTTCAGAGGGCCCGGCCCTGTGGAGGCGGTTTTTTATTGCCGCCATGTTTTATAGAATGGACCTATGGCTAAAACAATACGCTGCCCCAAGACTAAGATCCTGGCCACGCTGGGCCCGGCCAGTTCCTCACCCGCCATGCTGCGCAAACTCTACGACGCCGGCCTGGACGCCATCCGGCTTAATTTTTCACACGGCACCCTGGCCGAGCACGAGGCCAGGATAAACCTGGTGCGGGAACTAAACCGCAAGCTGCGGCG
>JBBRDG010000081.1:0-11334 GCA_038204165.1 Elusimicrobiales bacterium | reverse complement strand
GTCGCACGGGATCAGCTTGGTGCCCTGGTGGATCAGCTGGTAGAAGGAATGCTGCCCGTTGGTGCCCGGTTCCCCCCAGTAGATCTGGCCGGTCTGGTAATTTATCGCCGTGCCGTCCGAGGTTACCCGCTTGCCGTTGCTCTCCATCGTCAGCTGCTGCAGGTAGGCCGGGAAGCGCTTGAGGTACTGTTCGTAAGGCAGCACCGCTATGGTCTGCGCGCCGAAGAAATTGTTGTACCAGATGCCCAGCAGGCCCATCAGCACCGGGATGTTCTTCTCGAAAGGCGCCGTGCGGAAATGCTCGTCCATCGCGTGCGCGCCTTTCAGCATCTCCTTGAAATTCTCCGGGCCTATGGCTATCATCGTCGACAGGCCTATGGCCGAGCACATGGAATAGCGCCCCCCTACCCAGTCCCAGAAACCGAACATGTTGGCCGTATCGATGCCGAACTTCGCCACCGCCTCGGCGTTGGTGGAGACCGCCACGAAATGCTTGGCTATCGCCTCCTGGTCCTTCAGGATCCTGAGCGCCCATTCTTTGGCGGTATTGGCGTTGGTCATCGTCTCCTGCGTGGTGAAGGTCTTTGACGCCACTATGAACAGGGTTTCCTTGGGGTTAAGGTCCTGCACCGCCTCGGCGAAGTCCGCGCCGTCGACGTTGGAGACGAAGCGGAAGGTCAGCCCGCGGTGGCTGTAATGCTTCAGCGCTTCGTAGGCCATGACCGGGCCCAGGTCCGAGCCGCCGATCCCGATGTTAACTATGTTCTTGATAGGTTTGCCGGTGTGCCCTATCCATTTGCCGTCGCGCACCTTGCGGGCGAGCTCGGCCATCTTGTCCAGTACCGCGTGCACGCCAGGCACCACGTTCTCACCGTCAACCAGGATGGAAGCGCCCCTCGGCGCGCGCAGCGCCGTGTGCAGCACCGCCCGGCCTTCGGTGGTGTTTATCTTTTCGCCGTGGAACATCGCCTCGGCCGAGGCTCGTACGCCGGTGGCTTCAGCCAGCTTTACGAGCAGCCGCATTGTCTCGTCGGTAACGCGGTGTTTGGAATAGTCGAAATAGATGTCCAGGGCGTTAACGGCCAGGCGCTCGCCGCGCTTGGGGTCCTCGGCGAAAAGCTTCTTAAGCTGCGCGCCGTCCACCTTGCGGTAATGGGCCTCAAGGGTGCGCCATTCGGGCAGGCTGGTAAGCGGTTTGAAAGTCTTTGTCATAAGTAGGATTCCTCTAAATCGTGCTTTTGGGGTTCAGCCGGTAAACATATTGTAATAATTCCGCAGGTTTAAAAACAGCCGGTCAGCCTATTTCTACCTGTACGAAGTGCTCGCGCTGATCGTCAACCAGCGGGATGGTCAGCCCGGGTTGTTCGGTATTATCCACCGTTATCCGGCGCACCCGGCGCGTTTCCTCGCCGGTACGGCTGATCTGGATGTGGTAGAAAGTGTTCCTGTAGTGATAATGGATTTTATATTCCTGCCAGCCGGCCGGGAAGAGCGGCGTAAGGCTGAGGCTGTCCGGACCCAGTTTAAGTCCCAGGAGGTCCCCCACCAGCAGCTGGTACATCCAACCGGCCGAACCTGTATACCAGGTCCAGCCGCCGCGCCCCTCATGGCCTTTGGCCGTATACAGGTCGGCGGCCATCACGTAAGGTTCTACCTTGTACACCGCCGCCTGCTCGGGGGTAAGCGAGTGGAGGATCGGGTTCAGCATTTTTAAATAGTCCCAGGCTTCTCCGGAGCGCCCGAGCGCGGCCCAGGCCATAGCTGTCCATACTGCGGCATGGGTGTACTGGCCGCCGTTTTCCCGGACGCCGGGGATATATCCCTTGATGTAGCCAGGGTCCCACGGGGCGGTATCAAAGGGAGGATCAAGTACCTTTATTACCGCCAGGCCCTTGTCCACCAGATGCTCGGAGACGGACTGCATGGCCTGCAGACCGCGCTCGAAGGAGGCGGCGCCGCTCAGCACGGCCCAGCTCTGCGGCAGCGAATCTATCCGGCACTCCGGGTTCTCGGCGGCTCCGAGCGGCGTGCCGTCGTCTATGAAAGCGCGCTTATACCAGCGCCCATCCCAGGCCTCGGCCTCTATGCTGCGGTTGAGGTCCGCGGCCTGCTCGGTGAAAGCCCGCGCCAGGGTTTCGTCGCCGCGCCGGGCGGCCAGCGCCGAGAAGTGCGTGAGCACGTCGTACTGGAAGAAAGCCAGCCAGACGCTTTCCCCCTTGCCCCCGCGGCCCACTAAATTCATCCCGTCGTTCCAGTCCCCGCCGTGCATAAGCGGCAGGCCGTGCGCGCCGCGCTCCAGCCCGTGCCTGATCGCACGGACGCAGTGTTCATACAGGGAAGCCCGCTGGTCGCCGGGCTGGTGCCGGTCGAAAGAGGAGTCCTCCTCCGTGCCCAGCGGTCGTGCGTCCAGGAAAGGCGTCTCTTCGTCCAGGATCCCGGTATCCCCGGTGGCCGCCACGTAGCGGGCGGTCACATAAGGAAGCCACAGGTAGTCGTCGGAAATGCGCGACCGCAGTCCGCGCCCGGACGGCGGATGCCACCAGTGCTCCACGTCTCCCTGGGGGAACTGGTGGCCGGCCGCCTTCAGCAAGTGTTTCCTGGTCAGGCCTGGCGCCCCATACAGGAGGGCCAGCGAATCCTGCAGCTGGTCGCGGAAACCGTAAGCCCCGCCGGATTGGTAATAGCCACTGCGGCCCCAGAAGCGGGACGTCAGCACCTGATATAACAGCCAGTGGTTAGCCATGAAGTTTACCGACTGGTCCGGAGTTTCCACGTTTACGCCGCCCAGCTGCTGCTTCCAGAACTGCCAGACCCGCTCCAGTTCCTGACGGGCCCCGTCCACACCGCTGAAAGACCGCAGCAGCGACCTGGCGTCCGTTTCGTTCGCGGCGGCGCCCAGCACGAAGACTACCTCGCGCTGCTGGCCAGGAGGAATCTCTATATAGGCCTGGATGGCGGCGCAGGGATCGAAGCCGGCGCCGACCCGGTTTGAAAGCTTCCGGCGCCTCAGCCCTTCGGGCGAGGCCGCCGAGCCGTTACGCCCTATGAATTCCTTGCGGTTCCCGGTAAGACTGGCGCCGGGTTCGCTGCAATGGAAGAAAGCCGCGTGGCCGGCGAAGTCGCTGTTGAAGGCGTTCCTGGCGAAAATGGCTCCCGTCTGCGGGTCGAGCCGGGTTACCACGTGAGGGGCGTTGCGGCCGCGGTTTTCTCCGAGCACCAGCTCGCAGAAGCCGGTAACGCTGATGTTCCGGGGCTTGTCAGAAAGATTACGCATCTTTATGGAGATGAACTTAACCGGTGCCTCTACTCCGACGTAAGTGTAAAGTTCGGTGAACAGGCGGTCCTGCGTATGCTCGAACGCCGAGTAGCCGAGCCCGTGGCGGCAAACGTAGGGGTTGATCCCCCGCGCTGGGCCCGGTGTCGGGGACCAGAACCGCCCGGTCTCTTCGTCACGGATATAGAAGGCCTCGCCGGCGGGATCGCAGACGGGGTCGTTGTACCAGGGCGTCAGGCGGAACTCGTGGGCGTTGGCGAACCAGGTGTGCGCGCTGCCGGATTCGCTGATAATCGAACCGAACCCGGGGTTAGCCAGTACATTGACCCACGGGGCGGGGGTAGTCTGGCCCGGGTATAGGACCACCACGTATTCCCTGCCGTCCCCGGTGAATCCCCCCAAGCCGTTGAAGAACGTAAGGTCGCGCTTCGGTATTTCCCGCTCGCCGGGGACGGGCCGGGCCGGCTCCGGCTCGGGCAGCAGCTCCTGGGAGTCGGGCTCATGTACTATCCTCCGCTCCAGCTGTTCGGCCAGCGTGCCGTAACGGTCGTTTAAAATTACCCTGGCGGCCGACTGGATCAGCAGCTGGTCTTCTTCGGGCACCTGGTCGCTGTTGCGCACGAAGATCCCGCCGGACTGATCAAGGATAAGCCCCTCTGTCCCGCCGTGCACCAGACCGATTATGGCGTCCAGCAGGCTTTGCCGGTAGCCGGAGAAAGCTTCGGCCCAGATAACCAGATCCACGCGGAGGCCCTTATGCCGCCAGTAAGCGTAGGCGCGGATCAGCTGCCGGGCCAGGTCTAGGTTGGCCAGGTCGCTCATACGCAGCAGAACTATAGGCAGGTCCCCCGAGATGCCGTAGCTCCACAGGCCTGATTGGCCTTTCCGGTTCCGGGAGATAACTCCGGGATTCGCCCGGCAGGCGGAATCGGTGTAAAGTATCGAACTGGCGTAGCGTTCAAAAAGCTGGGCCTGGGTTTCGGTAAGCTTAAGCTGGTGCAGCAGCACCTGGTTGTGGGTCCAGGCTACGTCGAACAGCCGGTCCGCCAGCCGGTGGTCATGGTATTTATCCACCAGCGAAACGGCCCCCTCCCGGCTTTTATCCACGCCGAGAATGGCGTCCACCACCACGCTCTCACCGGGGCGCAGGCGGAGCTGGTGCCGCACGGCCACTACCGGATCCAGTACGTTTCCGGAGCTGTTGGAGAGCGGTCCGCTCTTTAACAGCGCGGCAGGCGCGGCGGCGGTCCTGCCGCGGCCTATGAACACGGCTCGGTCCGTTTCAAAGGACGGCTGCGCGGCGGCGGTCTGGCCGCGCACAATAACCGCGTGGAAAAGGAACGGCCAGTGCTCTTTAGACGAGCGCGGACGCCTGGCGCACAGAATCGCGTCCTTGCCGGGCAGCAGTTCGGTCTGTACGAAGAGGCCCTGGTAGACCGGGTGTCCCGACTCGGCTCGGGGCTCCATCAGTACGACTTCGGAGTAGCTGGTAAGTTCTATGATGCGGCTTTTGCGGGAAAGATTGGTTATGCTCATCCGGCGCAGCTCGATATCGTCTTCGGGCGAGACCGCTATGCGCGTGTGCACCTCTATCTGGTCTTTTACGGCGCGAAATTCCGCCATTCCCTGCGAGTAAGTCCCTTCATAGCGGTCCAGCTTCCGGCAGACGGGCTGCCAGGTGGTGGACCAACTGTGGCCGGTGCCGGTGTCTTTTATATAGAAGAAGGTTCCCCAGTTATCGCGGGTTGTGTCTTCTCTCCAACGTGTCAGGGCCAGGTCCTGCCAGTTGCTGTAGCCGCCGCCCCCGTTGGTCACCATCACGTGGTAGCGGCCGTTGGAAAGCAGGTGCACTTCAGGGATGGGAGTGTCGGCTGTCCTGAAAGAGCGTGAGACGGCTTCCGTGTTCTTATCGGATAGATTGCTTTCCGGAGTTTCCGCCACGGCGCCTCCGCCGCGTCGCCTTATGCCGGCTATCGGGACGCGTTCCTGCAGCAGCAGGAGCGTGGCGCGGAACGGCGGGTTGGCCATGAACCGGCGCTGCATCGGCTGCCCGTTAAGGGCGTAGTCCAGGGCCAGCAGGCTCATGCCGCTGTGGTGCGCCATGTAGGCTTTAACTACGGCGAACCGTTCGCCGCTCTGTAGCCTGCCCGGAGTAAAATCTACGGCCTCGTATAAACCGAACCGGCCTACCAGGCCGCTGGCGGGCATTGTCTGAAGGTTCAGGCAGGCCTCCCGCGGGGCCACCATCAGCGCCATTACTCCGGCGTAGGGCGCCACCACCAGGTCGTCCGCCAGTCCTCGTTTCAGCCCCAGACCGGGCACGCCGAAAGCGCGGTATTGGTATGTCAGCTGGGAGTCCACCTGGTTGTAGCAGGATTCTGAAACCCCCCAGGGGATATTGTACCGGCGAGCGTAGCGGATCTGGCGTCTGACCGCCTGCCGGCAAGCCTGGTCCAGCAGCGTGCCCGGGAAGCCGGGCATAACCAGCAGCGGCATCAGATATTCAAAAAGCGAGCCGCTCCAGGACACCAGGGTCGGGGACCCGCCGCCGGGCGCAAGCTGCCGGCCGAGGTGGAACCAGTGCTCCAGCGGCAGCAGGCCTCTCGCCACGCCCAGGAAACTGGATAGGCGCGCTTCTGAAGCAAGAAGGTCGTAGTAACCGTTATCGCAACGGCGCGCTTCCAGACTGTAGCCCAGAGAAAGCAGGTGACGCTGGGGATCGTACAGGAAATCCAGATCCATCTCGCTCAATTCCCCGCACTGCGCCGCAAGGTCCTGGATAGCTTCGATGCGCTCCGTGGCGCGCTCGCCCGCAAGGACCAGCAGCTCGGTAAACTTTATCGCTTCCTGCCCGCCAGGATCTTCCAGACGGATTTTTCCCAGACTGGGGGCCAGGCGGCTTGCGGCGGCTGCCAGTCCTTTAAGCGTAATATCGGGGCCGACTTCCGTTAGCAGCCTGTCCCACAGTTGACCGACTTTCGCCCCTCCTTTCGGGTCGGAGGCGGGAGGAATTTCTCCGAGCCAAGGTGTAAGGTGCCGGAGTTCGCCAAGCAGGTCGTCGCAGGCAGCGCGCAAGGCGGCCAGCCAAAATTTGGCGTCTTCGGACGGGGCCGCGGTTTCCTGCGCGGAGCGGCCCCCGGAAGATTCGGGGTCCAATTCTGCAAGCATGGCGCCGAAACTGGCAAGCGCTCCGTAGACGGCCGTAAGAGTGGCCGGAGTTTCCCGCAGGCGCTTGAACTGCAAAATTATATTCTCGCGGGTAGAATCCGCAAGAAAGCGTTCGTCGTCGTCTGTGTGGTCGGCCGAACTGCGGGCCGTTTCTTCCAGCAGCAGCCGCACGGTGTCTTCCAGACCTTCCAGCCAGCGAGGGGGCAGGATTTGCGCGTCCGGTAATTCATGTAGTCCCTCGGCCAGGGTGGTTAAATGTCCGGACAGGTTGCCGCTGTCCACAGTTGAGACGTACAGCGGGTAGAGCGGTTTAAGCGTCTGCGTGTCGTACCAGTTGTAGAAGTGCCCCCTGTAGCGCTCCAGCTTTTCCATAGCCTCTAGCGTCAGTTCTATCCTGGCGGCCAGCCGTCCCGCCGACAGATATCCGAAGTCATAGGCCGCCAGGGTGCTGACCAGCCCCATTCCGATGTTCGTAGGGGAGGTGCGGGGCGCTACGCGCGGCTGGGGCACTTCCTGTAAATTATCCGGCGGCAGCCAGTTGTGTCCGGGCCCGGTAAAATGGTCGAAGTAAGCCCAGGTGCGGCGGGCGAGGCCTCGCAGGAATAAGGTCTGGACTTCCGTCAGTTCGGAAGCAGGCGGGCCGAAGGGCCTGCCGGTTAGCCAGGCTATGAACGGCGCAATCAGCCACAGCGCAAGGATAGGCAGCGCGGCCGTCCAGCCGGGCGTTCCTGAGGCCGCCAGTATAGCCCCGGTCCCCAGGCCCATCGCCGGGGCTATCCACAGCTTAGCGGCCGCGGAAACGGGCCCGTCGGAAACGTTCCGCGCGGTTTCCGCGGCGGTGCGCCACTCCAGCAGCCTGCGGCCGCTGACGTTAAGCCGCCAGAATACCCGGCCGATGGCGTCTAGATACGCCGCCGACTGGAAAGGCAGGAACACCAGCTCAAACCCCTCTATCGTCCAGGCTCTGGTTTCATTCTCCAGTACATGTCTGAGGTGGGCCATCCAACCGGACTGTTTGGCCTTTGCCTGCAGGGAGTACATCGCTCTCGCGAAGCCGGGCAGAAAATAGACGGCTAGCAGTGTCAGCGTCCAGCGGGGCGCTCCGCCAGGAGCCAGCGCCCAGCCCAGAATGAAAGCCGCAAGCAGGGCCGCCGGGACCAGGCTGCGCCGCAGGTTGTCCAGGATCATCCATCTTCCCAGCAAACGGATCGGGTTGGCCTCGCGCTTCCCTCCGGAACCGGGTACCGAGGGCAGGAGCCAGCTGGCTATCTGCCAGTCTCCGCGGACCCAGCGGTGATGGCGCAGGGAATCGGCGATATAAGATGTCGGTGAATCCTCGATGAACTCCACATCGTTGACGAAGCCGCACCTGGCATAACAACCCTCTATCAGGTCATGGCTGAGTATGCGGTTGAGCGGGAAACGGTTGTCCGTCGAGGCGTGAAAAGCTCGCACGTCGTAAATTCCCTTGCCCACGAAAGCCCCGACTCCGCAGAGGTCGTGGTAGACATTGGAGACAGCGCGGGTATAAGGGTCCAGGCCAGTCTCCCCCGAGAACAGCCTTGCGAAACCGGAACGCCGGGCTCCGATCAGGCTGGCGCCGAGTCTCGGCTGAAGTACTCCGTAGCCCCGCTTAACGCTGTTTGTTGCCGGGTCCAGAAGCGGAGCGTTGAGCGGGTGGGCGATAGTGCCTGCCAGCTGCGCCGCCGACTGCGGCGGGAGCTGCGTGTCGGCGTCCAGCGTGATAACGTGCTTGATAGAACCGAGCAGGGCCAGGTCGCCTTCTATGACGGTGAACGGGCCTTTGTCGCCTTCGCAAATCAGCCGGTTGAAAGCTTCAAGTTTGCCGCGTTTGCGTTCAAGCCCCATCCAGACCCGCTCAGCCGGATTCCATTCGCGGGGCCGGTATAGCATGAAGAATATAGGACCGGTGTCCGCCGGATATTTAACGTTAAGCCGGCGTATGCGATCCGCGGCGGCAGCGATAAGGGCCGCCTCTCCGGGGCGTTCAGCCTGGGAGGCGTCCGGAAGATCCAGCAGGAATCCGAATAGAAGATTTGTTTCGCGGTTGGCCAGGTAACAGATTTCTATATGCTCGGCCAGCGTTGTGATGCCAGGTTCCGAGTATAGCAGCGTAGGAATGACCACGGCCGTGCGGTGGTCCGCGCTGACGCCTTTTGAAAAATCCATGCGCGGCAGCGGGCGCGGTGAAACCTCAAGGGTAAGGACCCAGTTGGTCAGCATGCCGCCTGAACGCGAGGCTGCCAGCAGTATTATGGCGGCGGCCAGTACTTCCCAGCCTGGGTGCCCGGACAGCAGCGGGGAGAGCTGGCTGAATAAAGGATAAGCCAATAAACTGGTGAACCCGCCGAAGAGCAGGAAATAGACAGTCAGAGGGTTCCCCCTCCTTGATATTCTACGGAGTAAGCCCGGAGTATAGCCTGCCGCGCGCTGGAGTTCCGGCAGCCCGCGGTCTATAAGGAAGTATCCCACATGCGTTTCGCATGTTTCGCCGGCATTTTTCTTCCGGCGCGCGGCGGCCAGATTTACCGCTGCATCGGCGACTTCTTCTTCCGGCCTGCGGCTTCGTCTTGCCAAATTTTCCACTACGTGGCGGTAGCGGTCCCTGGTCTGGAAATCCATCCCGGCATAGACCCCGGCCGGGTCGTGCTTTAAAGCGGCTTCGGTGCCGCTGAGGGCTTCCACGAATTTTCTCCAGTCGATAGCGTTCAGCGTTTTCAGGCTGGTTATAGTGTTACCGATGGACATGTGGTCGGCAGCCTGGTCCTGGCTCTCCGCCTGCTGGATTATCTCGATAGTCTGTCCCTGCCGGGACAGTTCCTGTTCTATCCAGTTTATCGCCAGGCCGACTACCGGGTGCACTCCCTCGATGTTGGCGTACAGTTCGGCTATAAAAGGCGGAGACATCGGCGGGCTGGCTCGCACAAAGTCCGCCAGTTCGGTAATGAACAGGCGCGGGTCTTTGTGTACCACGGTGACGAATCTTTGCGCCCACTCCAGCGCCATCGCGCGGTGCTGGCGCCTCCAGGCTATGCGGTAGGCGACCCGGCGAAGATTCTCCAGCAGGGTCAGCCGCAGCATGATGGGGATGGCCCAAAGTTCGCCCATCTTTAGCGGGTTAGCTCGCTGGTAGGCTTTTACAAAGTGGGTCGCGTTTTCGGCATCCACGCCGCCGTCAGTGTGCGAGACCAGTTCCAGCGCCAGGTCGTAGATGCGCGGAAAACCTTTGAACGATCCCGTCTTCAGGCGGGGCAATTCGCGGCTGTAGCCTTTGGGAAGGTGTTCCCGCGCGATAGAGATCTGTTCCTCTATCAGGTAGTAGTTGTCCAGCAGCCATTCGGCGGCCGGAGCCATTTTTTGGCCGGTTCGGACGGCTTCGGCGACGATCTCGTAGGAACGTTTAATGACGCGCGCGTTTTCGGCAAGGCGGCTCAGCAGGCATTCGGGGCCCGGTATGGGATCTATGTCGTGCTCTGCTGCCAGGGCCTCTCCGTAGGTGTCGAATTGTTCCAGACTGAAGAGCTCGGCGCGCAGGGGCGGTTCCGCCGCGGCATCCGGGGCAACAGGGTGTCCCGGCCAGCGACGGAATCTCTCCATCAGGCGGCGGACCGGACCGGGTTTGCTATACGTAAACAATACAATTCTCCTGGGAAAATAAAAAGCCGCCTTTACGGTTATCACCGGATGGCGGCCTGATTGAACCTTAGAATCTGTTAATTTTGCTCTCTATTATTACTTAATCATAACATATAGCGGGCTCCGCTTATTTCTTCAATATTTTCCGGAACTCTTTTGTCAGCGCCGGCACTATTTCATTTGCGTCGCCCACTATGCCGTAGGTCGCCACCTTGAATATCTGCGCGTCCGGGTCCTTGTTGATCGCCACGATCACCTTGGAGGACTGCATACCTATCAGGTGCTGGATCTGGCCGGAGATGCCGCAGGCGATGTAAAGTTTTGGACACACCGTTTTTCCGGTCTGGCCTACCTGATGGGAGTAGGGAATCCAGTCCGCGTCCACCGCGCTGCGCGTGGCGCCGACCGCGCCGCCGAGGAGTTTGGCCAGCTCAGCCACTTTGGCGAAGCCTTCCTTCCCCCCCATGCCGCGCCCGCCGGCCACAATGATGTCGGCCTCGGAGAGGTTCACGGTCTCGCCTATTTCTGCCACCATCTCTACCAGCCGCGTGCGCGATTTAAAAGTTTCTTCCGGGTAGGTTTTTTTAATTACCTCGGCCTTGGCGCCCGGATATGTCCCGGCTTCTTTCATTACTTTGTGGCGCACGGTGGCCATCTGGGGGCGGTGATTGGGCGTCACTATGGTGGCCATGATGTTTCCGCCGAAAGCCGGGCGGGTCTGCTGCAGCTGGCGCTCTTTCTCGTCGATGTCCAGCCCGGTGCAGTCGGCGGTCAGGCCGGCGTTGACCTTAATGGCCACGCGCGAACCCAGACTGCGGCCTATCGTGGTGGCGCCGCAGAGGATGATCTCCGGCTTATACTCTTCCACCAGTTTTACCATCACTTCGGTATAGGGGTCGTCCTGGTAGTCTTTCAGGGCGGGGTGGTCTACAAGATAAACCTTGTCCGCGCCGCGTTCGGCGAGTTCCCCGGCTTTGGCCTCTATGCCGCCGCCGAGCACTACCGCGCAGAGCTTTACGCCGAGCTTGGCCGCCAGTTTCTTGCCCTCGCCCAGCAGTTCGAACGAGATGGTCTGGATCACGCCTTTTTTCTGCTCGCAGAAAACCCACACGTCCTTATACGCCGAGAAATCCCTTACGGGGCCTTCGCTCTTCTTCAGCTCTATAGCGCTGAAGCGGCAGGCGGCCACGCACGAGCCGCAAAGAGTACATTTGCCCATGTCGATGACCGCTTTC
>JBBRDG010000080.1:0-11456 GCA_038204165.1 Elusimicrobiales bacterium | reverse complement strand
CCAGGCGGGGGGCAAAGTCAGGTCGGCCCCGCATTTTTTGCATAGTTTAAGCGCGGCCCTGTTTTCTTGTCCGCATTTGGTGCATTTCATATTTATCCCCTATTTGAAAGTAAGCCCGGAAATTTCCAGCGCCAGCCTGTCAACGCGGTTCAGGACCCCGACCAGGCTCTTTACCGAGCTGAGCTTGAGTGAATTTGGACCGTCGGAAAAAGCCTTGGCGGGGTTCGGGTGCGCCTCAAAGAAGAGTCCGGCTATCTTTAGCGCGGCCGCGGCCTTGGCCAACGGCAGAATGAAGCGCCGGTCGCCGCCGGTGGCGGTCCCCAGTCCGCCGGGCTTCTGTACGGAATGGGTGCAGTCGAAGATCACGGGATAGCCAAACTCCTTCATAATCTCCAGTGAGCGCATATCCACCACCAGGTTGCCGTACCCGAACGAGGAGCCGCGCTCGGTGAGCATGATGTCCTTGGCGCCGCGGCTTTCCAGTTTTTTTACTATGTTTTCCGCTTCCCAAGGGGAGAGGAACTGGCCTTTTTTAACGTTAACGGCGCGGCCCGTGTCGGCGCAGGCGAAAAGCAGGTCCGTCTGCCGGCACATGAAGGCCGGGATCTGCAGGATGTCCGCCGCCTCGGCTACCCGGGCCGCCTGGGAGGGCTCGTGCACATCCACCAGGAGGGGCAGGCCAAGGCTGTTCTTCAGGTCTTTTAAAAAATCGAGAGCGGTCTCCATGTCCATTCCCCGGTACGACTTGTGGGAAGTACGGTTAGCCTTGTCGAAGGAGGCCTTCAGCACGAAAGGGGTCTTCAGCGCGGCGAAGGTCTTCTTGAGCTCCCTGGCCTCGGCGGCGTAGCCGCGTTTGGACTCTATAACGCAGGGGCCCGCGATATACGCCAGCGGCCTGTCGTTGCAGAAAACCACGTTCTTAACTTTTACTTCTTTCTGTTTCACGCGAGCTCCTTCTTGTTGTTTCTGACCGCCGCAGCGACGAAGCTGAAGAACAGCGGGTGGGGCATCAGCGGCCTTGATTTAAATTCCGGGTGAAACTGGACGCCAACGAACCAGGGGTGGCCCTTAAGCTCCACTATTTCGGGGAGGTTAATGCTCTTGTTCATGCCGCTGATCCGCAGGCCGTTCTTTTCGCAGAGCGGCGCGTACTTGGGGTTGAACTCGTAGCGGTGACGGTGGCGCTCGGAAATCTGGGTGGCGCCGTAGATCTTGTGCGCCAGCGTGCCTGGCTTTATAGCGCAGGGCCAGGCGCCCAGACGCATGGTGCCGCCTTTATTCTTCACGTCTTTCTGTTCGGCCATCAGGTCCACTACGGGGTGTTTGGTCTTGGGATTGAATTCCGTGGAGTGCGCGCCCTTCAGCCCTAGTACGTTCCGGGCGAACTCAATAGTGGCGCACTGCATGCCCAGGCAGATGCCGAGGAAGGGCAGTTTATGCTCACGGGCGTAGCGCACCGCCTCGATCTTGCCCTCAATACCGCGGTCGCCGAAGCCGCCGGGCACTATCAGGCCGTCGGCCTTGGCCAGGCGCTCCTTAAAATCCTCACATTCAACGTCCACGTAGTCGAACTCGGCCTTAACCCCGTTAGCTATGGCGCCGTGCTCCACAGCCTCGACCAGGGATTTATATGAATCCTTAAGCTTGGTGTATTTGCCGGCAATAGCGATGCGCACCGGTTCGGCCGAGGCGGCTTTTTTGCGGCGCTGCGTGAACTCGGTCCATTCGTCGAAGTCCCACTTGGAACTTCTGAGCCTGAGCAGCATCATGATCTGCTCGTCCAGCCCCTGCTTCTTCAACTCGAACGGCACGTCGTAGATGGAGGGGGAGTCCGGCGCGTCTATCACGGCCTCTTTCGGGACGCTCGTGAAAAGGGCGATCTTGTTCTTGATGTCGCGGGCCAGCGGCTTTTCGGCGCGGCAGACGATGATGTCCGGGTCTATGCCAATCTCGCGCAGCTTGTTCACGGAATGCTGTGTAGGCTTGGTCTTGAGCTCGTCGGAGGCAGAGAGGTAAGGCACCAGCGTGACGTGGAGGTACAATACGTCGTTCCTCATCCGGTCCGGGCGCATCTGGCGCGCCGCCTCCAGGAACGGCAGGCTCTCGATGTCGCCTACCGTGCCGCCTATCTCGATGATCGTTATGTCAAAGCCTTCGCCCGCTTTTACGAAGCGGCTTTTGATCTCGTCGGTAATATGGGGGATGACCTGCACGGTCTGGCCCAGGTAGCCGCCCTGGCGCTCGCGCGCTATTACGGCCTGGTAAATCTGTCCGGCGGTTACGATATTCACGCGGGTGGTGTTAATGCCGAGAAAGCGCTCGTAATAGCCCAGGTCCAGGTCGGTCTCGGCGCCGTCGTCCGTGACGAATACTTCGCCGTGCTGGAGGGGGGCCATCGTGCCGGCGTCCACGTTGATGTATGGGTCGCATTTGACGATGGTGACGGAGAGCCCGTGCGCTTTCAGCAGGCGGCCAATGGACGCCGCGGTAATGCCTTTGCCAAGGGAGCTAACTACGCCGCCGGTCACGAATATATATCTGGTCATCAGGTTAAGGTCTCCGGTTCGTCGTCAGGCTTTTCTCTTTAGGAGGAAAGCGGCCGCGGCTTTAAGGTCCGCAGGCACGTCGATGGCCGGACCCAGCGGGGGGACTTCGGCCACACAGATGTTCATCCCGTTCTCCAGCGCGCGCAGCTGCTCAAGCCTTTCCAGGCGCTCAAGCGGACTGGGCTTAAGACTTACGAATCTTTCCAGAGCGGCCCGGCGGTAAATATAGAAGCCGCAATGTTTGTAGTAAGGGTAACCTTTTAATTCGGACAGGGGGTGATGGAAAGGGATTGGGCAGCGCGAGAAGTACAGCGCGCGGCCGGCGGCGTTCATGGCCACCTTTACGCAGTTGGGGTTTTCGACGTCCTTCGGGTCGTCTATCCTGGTGCACGCCGTGCCTACCTGGCAGTCGGGGGAGGCCTTGAGTTTGGCGAAAGCCTTTTTGAGCGCGGCGGCGGTCATGAAAGGCTCGTCGCCCTGCATATTGAGGATCAGCTTAGCCTTCGAGCCGCGGGCGGCCTCGTGTACTCTGTCGGTGCCGGATTGGCAGCGGGGGCTGGTCATTACGGCCCTGGCGCCGATGGAGCGGGCGAACTTCAGCACGGCCTCATGTTCGGTGGCTATCACCACCTCGCCCAGGCGGGCTTTAACGGCGGCTTCCCAGCACCACTGAATAACGGGTTTTCCGGCGAGAGGCGCGAGCACCTTGCCGGGGAAACGCTGCGACCCGTAGCGGGCCGGAATAACTATCAGGCAGTCTGTATCCATGAGCTGGCTCTCTCCATCAGTTCTTCTACCGTGGCCGAAGCTGTCCCCAGCTTTGCCACTACGATTCCGGCCGCAAAATTGGCCGCGGCGGCGGCTTCCTCGGGCGTGGCTCCGGCGGCCCAGGTGAGGGCCAGCGTAGAAATCACGGTGTCGCCGGCGCCGGTCACGTCGAACACTTCGCGGGCGCGGGTGGGGATATGGGTGGTGCGCAGCGCCTTGCCGGTGCGGTTAAAAAGCGTCATGCCGTGCTCGCCCTGGGTGATCAGCAGCGAGCGGCAGGCCAGCTTGACCAGGATGGCGCGGCCAAGTTTCTCGGTTTCTTCCTGACCTTCGCGCTGGGCGAGATGCATCCCGCCGAAAGCTTCCATGGTATTGGGCGTAATGCCCGTGACGCCGCGGTAAAGCTGAAAATGCTCCACTTTAGGATCTACAAAGACCGGGACTTTTCGCTTCAGAGACATCGTTATCGCCGCCTTGATGGTGCCCGGCTCGAGCAGACCTTTGCCGTAGTCTGAAAGGATTACCGCCTGGCAGCCGGCCTGCAGCGCGTTCTCCAGCGCGGCGAGCGCGGCTTTGCGGGCCGCGTGCGACATGTTGGCCGGGGTCTCGCGGTCGAAGCGCACCACCTGCTGGTGTTCCGCTATTACGCGGGTCTTCTCAATAGTGGGGAAATTCTCGTCGCGGATGAGGGCGGCAGGGCTTACGCCGGACTTGGAGAGCAGCGTCCGGAATTCTTCGGCGGCCGAGTCTTTTCCGGTGACTGAAATAAGTATAGGGGTGGCGCCGAGCGAGGCTATGTTCACGGCCACATTGGCGGAGCCGCCGCAGACCGTGGATTCTGAAGTGACCCTTACTATAGGCACGGGGGCTTCGGGGGAAATCCGCCTTACCGTGCCCTTCACGTAGCGGTCCAGCATCATGTCGCCGAATACCGCGATCTTCCGGCCTTTGAAGCCGGCCGTTATCGCGCAAAGCCGCCTGAATCCAGTCTTCGTCATAATATAGATATTATAACAAAAAGTGGTCGGGGACTAGGTATCGGGACGGGTACCGCAGGAGTTACTGCTTGATGGTGCGCCGGACCAGTTTGGCGGTTACGGAGCCTATGAAAATTTCGGCCTTGAGCAGCATGGGAACTTTGAGTTCGTCGTCCGTGATCCAGACCAGCATACGGCGGCCTGCCTTGGACACAAAAAGGCCTTCTTCTCCGGCCATGGGTTCCAGCACGATGCACTGTTTTTTGCCGTATTCAGTCTTTATTTTTTCCCGCTTGCCGGCTTTTATGGCGAGGCGCCAGTTCTTCCTGCTGTTAACGTCCATCTCCACTTTAGAGCCGGGCTGTATGGTCATGGCGCGCAGCCTGTAAACAGCCGAAAAAATATCGTTAACGGGCTTTTCCAGAACGCCTTCGAACGACGAGGCCTGGCGCTTGCGGTTCATTTTTTCTCCGTAAAAGCGTTTGTCCGGCCAGTCGAAAACGGCCCATTCGTTGGTGAAAAATTTACCTTCCTGTACCTGCTTGTAATAACCGTAGGAGTACAGGTCCGCGGCGTCCATCCAGGCCTCGTTCCTGTCGTCCACGTGGTAGAAATTATCAATAAAGGAACCTGAATGGGCTTCCGAAATGATATGCCAGACGGGGCGGGAGGAGATGATGACGATATCAGGAACGCTGATAAAGGACTTACCAACGTGGATGACGCCCCAGTAAATATCGTATTCCAGCGTTTCACCTTTTACCAGCCCGGGCAGCTGGCTGGTTACGGTTCCGGAGGACGGGGGCAGGCCCCAAAAAGGATGGGTGAGTAGTTTTTCCGCGGCGGAGGCCGGGCCGCAGAGGATCATAAACAGTAGCGCCGTTATTTTAAAAGACATATTTTATCCGTGCAGCAATAAAGATCGCCAGTGCCAGCGCCGCGCTCAGGCCCCGCCATTCCTTGTTCTTTATGAAGACTTCCTTTGAATAGGCCCTCGTGTCGAAGAAGCCTGCGAGCCCGCGCGGGCAGGGGAGGATGGCCGGGACGGCGTCTTTGTACGCCTCGAAATCCTTGCCGTAAGTGGCCTGCAGGAAGACCTCCTCGGCTTTAATGGTCACGTAATAGATCCAGCCGAAGGCGGCTATCCCGGCGGCCCAGAGGCCGGCGGTCAGCAGCGGGCGGGAGGGGGCGGACAGCATGGTGATAAGCCCGGCGGTCATCAGCATGGTGCCCAGGTAAAGCGGGTTGCGCACGGCGGCGTAAGGCCCGGTGGTGGTGAGCGTTTTGGACTTTACAATGGCCGCGCTGGCGGCCAGGCGCACGGCCTGGCCCAGCAGCATCAGCGCTACGCCTAGCAGGAACAGCGGCCAGCTTTCCGGCCTGGCGGCTATCAGAAGGGCCAGCGTAACCAGCTGCGAGATCAATATACGTTTTTTCATTTTTTCTTCCTTTCGCTGAAGTCAGGCAGGGAGCGCGCCAGCGCCAGCAGGTCTTTGTATCCGCGTTTGGCGGCTGCCGCTCCCGCGGAGCGCCACTGCCCGGTGAGGACCAGGCTCCCTTTCAGACCCGCCCTGCGGGCGAGGTCCAGGTCTGATTTTTTATCCCCGGCCATGAAGGAGCGCTTCATGTCTGCCGGGCTGTCCTTAACAGCTTCCCCGATAAGCCCGGGGGAGGGCTTGCGGCAGGCGCAGCCTTCGTCCGGCCCGTGCGGGCAGAAATAAACAGCGTCGATCATGGCGCCGGCGCGCCGCAGATCCCGCACCAGCTTAAGGTTTATAGCCAGTGAGCGGGCCAGCGTCATGTAGCCGCGGGCCACGCCTGACTGGTTCGTCAGGACCACCACCCGGTAGCCTTTGCGGTTCAGCAGGGCCACCGCCTTGGCGGCAAAAGCGTATATCCTGAGCGCGGCAGGAGTCGTTACGTATGCCTTGCTGTCGCGATTCAGCGTACCGTCCCTGTCCAGAAAGGCAGTGGGCGTGGCGGGGGCGGGCTTAATCTTGGGTGGCCAGGCACGCATCAGGCTTTGCCTTTCCCGGCTTCCCGCATAACGGAGGTAAGTTTTTTCCAGCCGTCGCACAGAAAGACGATTTTTACGGAAAGTATCAGGACGCCGCCCTTCAGAATATCCTGCCAGTTGTCGGGGAAGCGGGCGAAATCTTTGTAGGTTGTTATAAGGGGGAGGCCGTCGCGCGCTTGCTGCGCGGAGGCCAGTTCCGTCGCGGTAAAGTTGTGATGGTCAGGGTAGCGCCAGATTTGCTTGAGATCGATCTTCATCGTCTTAAGCGCCCCTTCAAAAGAATCGGGGTCGCCTATCCCTGAGAGCGCCGCCGCGGGCCTGCCTTTAAGCATGCTCAGGTCCACGGTGCGGGCGGTGGCGGGGTCCAGAAACGATTCCGGGGTGTGCATGCTTTCGATCACCTCGGCGGCCGGGTTAAGCTGTTTAATGCGCGCGCCGAGCGCGTCCACATCGGCCTGTTTTGCCTGCTCGCAGTGGGAGATTATCACGGCCGCGGCCCGGCGTATGCCGGAAGCGGATTCGCGCAGGTCACCGTAGGGCAGCACGCTGTCCATGTCGAACGGGGCGGTAGCGTTAACCAGCACTATATCCGCGTCGCGTTTTAGCGCGAAGTGCTGGAAGCCATCGTCCATCAGCAGAATGTCGGCGCCGAGTTCTTTTACGGCGATGGTGCCCGAAGCGTAGCGGTCACCCGAGACCAGCACCGGCACCCCGTCGGGTTCCAGCATGCGGTAAAGCATCAGAGCCTCGTCCCCGGCTTCGTCCAGGGTAAACTTTCGGCCGCGCGCGAGGACAGCTACCTGGCCGGCGGAACGGCGTTTGTAGCCCCTTATAAGGATGGCGGGTTTACGACCGGAGCGGGCGAGCTCCTGGGCGGCCGCCACCACGGTGGAGGTCTTTCCGGTGCCGCCGGAGGAAATATTGCCGAAGCAAACTACCGGGACCGGCAGGGACCGCGAACGGAGGAGCCCGGCGGAGTAAAGGCTGCGCCGCGCCGCTATGGCGGCGGAATACGGCAGCGAAAGGGTCTTGAGCGCGAACCTGCCGGCCATGTTCTTTTTCAGGCTGTCACGCAGGTCTTTGGGGGATAAAGGCCGGCCCTTCATATAGGCTCCGCCATGTTTTTCACCGTGGGCATGGTTACTAGTTTAGCAAAAACCGCGTCAGGGGATAACTCCCTGAGGCATTTTACCCCTATGGCGCAGTCGTTGTTGCGGCAGCCAATGCATTCCAGGGTTTCGTTGCGCACTATCTGGTGGTCGGGGTCCGCCGGCGGCGTCCAGTTCTCGGGTCTGCTGGAACCGTAGATCCCGAGGGTCGGTACGCCAGAGGCCTGGGCCACGTGCTTGGTGCCGCTGCAGTTGGAAACGAGCAAACGGGTCTTTTTCAGCAAGGCCGAAAGCCGGTGCAGCGTGGCCGTCTCCGGCGCTGGTTTAACGTGCGGGGATCCGGAAAGGCCTGCTATTTTTTCGGCGAGCGGCTTTTCGCCGGGGCCCCAGAGCAGGATCACGTTTACGTCCAGCTTAAGCGCGGCATCGGCTGCCAGGCGCGCGTAATGCTCTGCCGGCCATTGGCGCGTGACGCGCCTGGAGGCGGGGGAGAAAGCCAGCGTATTTTTTTTTGACAGCGCGAGCCCGGCCAGCGCCGAATCCGCCCAGGCCGCGTCCTCCTGGGACGGGTAGATCCGGGGATAGGGATAAAATATTTTATTTAACCCAAGCCCGGCGAGGAAATCCACTTTTTGGAAGGCGGCGTATGGGCTGGTGCCCGCCTCGGAGATGAATTTCCTGTTGTAGGCCCAGGCGGAAGCCGTGTGCGAAGGGCCCGCCTTTACCGGAGCGCCGCTGAACCGGGCCAGCAGCGCCGAGCGCGGGTTGGACATGAAGTCGATTACCATGCCGTACTTCGCGGCGCGCGTCTTCAGCAGCCACTTGACCGGGCTGCGCCGGTCGTAGCTGAGGATGTTGTCTATGAAAGGGTTCGCTTTCAATACCTGGTCCGCCGGCGGCTCGGTAAGGAAATCTATTCGAGTTTTAGGAAAATTAGCCCTGAGCACTTCTATCGCCGGTGTGGTAAGCAATACGTCGCCGATCTGGCGTAGCTGAATAACGAGGATGCTGCCCGGGGCCTTTTCCATATTCTTAAAGACGGGAAGCCCCGCGGCTGAGGTGCAGGGCCAGATCCCAGTTGTTGTCGCCGCCGCGTATGAAAAGGCGGTCTATGGTAACCGCCTTGCGGTCCCAGGGCCAGGGGGTTTTTCCCTGGCGGAAGCTGAAGTCGAAAAAATAGCCGCTTTCCAGCGCTTTTCCGCGTATGTCCGGAACATAAGCCCCGTCGCCATAAGGGTATGCGAAGGCGCACATTTCCCGGCCGAAGGCCGTCTCGAGTTGCCGCTTGGATTCGGCCATCTCCCAGGCCGCGTCTTCGAGCTTGAGCGCTGAAAGGTGGGGATGGTTCATAGTGTGAGATCCGTATTCCATCACTCCGCTGTCCTGCATTTCTTTGAGCTGTGCCAGGGTGGCCATATTTACCCAGGGCTCGGAAGCCGGGTTGTGCCACAGGTTAACTTTGCCCATGGTATTGTAGACCACGAAGATGTTGCCTTTGGCGCCCAGTTCCTTAAGAATAGGCCAGGCGTGCAGGTAGTTGTTCTCGTACCCGTCGTCAAAAGTAATCAATACGGTTTTCTCCGGCAGTTCCGTGCCGGTCTCGCTGGCTTTTTTAAGGTCGGAGAAGAAGATGGTGGCGTAGCCGTTGTCGAGCAGATATTTAACCTGGGCGCGGAATTTTTCCGGGCTCACCCACAGGTCTTTCAGCTTGGACCCGGCCGGCGGGCGGCCGATCTTGTGGTAGCAGAGAACTTTAAGCCCGGGAGTGGATTTGCGCCACCACGCCCAGCGGGCGCTGACAGCCAGAGTCATGAACGCCAGAACTACTGTTGTTATGATCATAATGTCGCTCCTTGCCGCCGCCTTCCAATAGTTCTTTGGCGGCCCTGAAAACTTCGCACACCGTGAGAAGGCGCATACACAGGAAATGCCCTCGCGGGCATTTCTTAGAGCCGTGCAGCGCGCAAGGCCGGCAGGCCAGCGGGGTTTCGATTACGCGGTTACCGGGGCCGTAGGGGAAGAACCCGAGCTCGCGCGTAGTGGGCCCGAAGATGCCTACCGCCGGCACGCCCAGCGCCGCGGCTATGTGCATGGGGCCTGAATCGTTGGAGATGAAGACCTTCAGCGGCCGGATGGCTTCCATTAGTTCCGGCATGGTAGTCCTGCCGGTCAGGTTGAGGCAATGTTCAGGGCCGGCCAGTTTTTCGATGGCGCCGTTCCAGTCTTTTTCTCCGGGGCCGCCCACCAGCAGCACCCTGCCGCCGTAAGCCGCCGTAAGTTTTTTAATCAGGCGCGCCCATTTTTCAGTCGGCCAGCGTTTGGTAGGCCAGGCTGAACCCGCGTTTATCCCGATGATAATCTTGTCGGCGGGGGAGAACGGGGCGGAGGCGCCGGCGGGGCCGGGCAGGCCGGGGAAGGCGGCTTTAAGATTCTCGGCCAGTGGGGAAAGCAGCGCCAGGTTGCGTTCAACGTCGTGGAGCAGCCAGGAGAAGGGGACTTTATGCGTAAGGAGGAACCGGCCTGCGCTGGAGGAGAAGCCCACGCGCACCGGGATGCCGGCGCGCCAAGCCAGCAGCGCGCTGCGCAGCGAGCGGTGGGGGATGAGGACGGCGTCAAAGTTGCGGGAGCGGAGTTCTTCGGCGAGGCGTTTAAACTCTGCCAGACCGGACGGAGCGGTCTTCTTGCGGTCTTCTATTATTTCCTTTGCCAGGCCGGAAGCGGCGAAGATCCCGGCGGTTTCAGGCCGGGTAACTATCGACACCGCGGCGTCCGGAAAAAGCTCACGCAGTCTTTTAAGCAGCGGCAGCGTCAGTACACAATCTCCCAAAAAGGCCGTCTGCAGCAGGCACAGGCGCAGCGGCCCGGATTTGAGGGGGGGCTTGTGACCCGCCGCATTCCACTGCTTGCGCAAGTCGCGGAGCAGCGGGCGCCGGCTGTCGGAAGACCAGTCGCCGAGTTCCGGCCCGGAATGCAGCGCCGGCACGCCTAGTTCAGAAAGAACTTCCAGGTAGCGCTCCATGGTGTGCTTTTCCAGGGTGGGGCTGGGGATGCGGAAATTTACGAATAACCGGCGCGCGAGCGAGGCCTTGCGGTAGCGCAGTTTGGCGGGCACGCGGGCCAGCAGGGAGAGCAAGCGGCTGCGCGGGGTGTCGTGCAGGTCAATGATAGCGTCGTACTGTCCTTCGTTTATGTCACGGAGCGCGTGGAGGAAGCCGGTAAAAGGCAGTACCCGGTCGATGAAAGCGTTCTTGGAGACCGCGCCCAGAAATTGCGGCTTTACCATTATGTCCAGGCGGGCATGCGGCCATTTAGCTTTTAAATTTCGAAAAACGGGGGCCGTCAGGATAATATCCCCGAGCGAGGACATCCTGATGACTAGCAACTTTGGATCCGGTTTCGTTATTTCCACCATTGATGAAAAATTATATCATTTATAAATTATCGGTGAAGAGGGGCCGCGGATAAAGGCTTTCAGCCGCGACGCAACAAAAACTTAATATAATTGACATTGACAAGTTACTACTTATAGATTATCTATATATTATGAGGCAAAGAACGGGCTTGCAGGTATTCTTCCTCTTCCTGGCGGTGGGGGGGCTCTACCGTTATTCCTCCGCCATTATAAGTTCGCCATCCTATAGGATACTAATAAGCGAGCAGACCACCATCGGCAACAGCGCACCCAAGACAGGCGGGTCCTATTCTATGTTCGGCAGCACCGGGCAACTGGGTGTCGGAGCGCTCTCGGGCGGGAGATATGCGGTGAGTTGGGGGGTGGTCAATTCCTGGCGGCCGCCGCAGGCCGACGTTTCCACCGCCCATGTCTATCCCAACCCTTGCTCCGTCAAGGTCGGGTGCAACGGTGTAACATTCACCCGTCTTACGCTGAGAGCCACCATTAATATCTATACAATTTCAGGCGAAAAAGTACGCACTATAGAAAAAAGCAATAATATCGACAGCATAGGCTGGGACCTGCGCAACGACGCCGGCGGCCAGGCGGCTAGCGGGCTTTATCTTTACGCAATCAAGGGCGAGG
>JBBRDG010000079.1:0-11464 GCA_038204165.1 Elusimicrobiales bacterium | reverse complement strand
CGATAAGTGTCTTCCAACTTGAGCGTTTTACGCATCCCAAGATTATGGCAGATTTTTCAAAGAGCAAAAATAGACAACAACCCGACGGTAAGGACTACGCTAACACCTGCTGTTTTACCCACTCACTTTGGAGAAGACCCGTATAAGTAAAGGGGCTTTCCCGACGGGAAAGCCCCTTGAAAACCAACACCAAATGTCACTTAGCTCAAATTTAACCCGGGACCATTAGGCCGCGCCGCGCCGCCCGGGCAGGCCTGTGTTTTGGTGTGATTATGTATAATTGGGGAATCGTCTCAGGAAACCATGAACACAGACACCGCCACCAACTTTTCGGATGTTCTTCTGCCCAGGCTGCAGGCCCTGCTTGAGTTCTCGGTATCCTCCGACTTTTCAGATTTTTACAGACTTAAATACTCCGTTAAGCGCGTTATGACAGTATCATCTTACGAGGATTTCGCCAGACTTCCGCTGCTGGAAAAATCCGAACTGCTGGCGCGCCCCTGGCGGGAACGGCTTTTTATGCCGGAAGAAAAGATACTGATGTTCGCCGTTTCCAGCGGGACTACGGGCGGGGGACCTTTTGTAATCCCAAGAGCTGAATACGAGTATGAGCTGACGCTGGAAAACGTAGTGCAGCCGGCCCTGCTGGCCAAGCTTGGTGTAAAGCGCGTAATGACCCTGCTTGCGCCGCACTCAATGCTTAATTTTAAAGTAATAAAATTCGGCATACCGGGGACACAGTTGGTGGCCGGGGACATAAAGAACGCTGACCTGGCGGCCGCCCTGGCTGGGGAGCTGGGAGTAGACGGCCTTATCACGGTACCCGGCGCGCTGGAGAGGTTCCTGGACGCCAGGCAGCGCCTGAACCCGCCCTCCCCCCCGCTAAAATGGGTGTCCCTGGGCGGAGAAGGACTTTCAAAAGCGAAATATGCCTACCTGCGCGCCAGGCTGCCGGGCGCGCACTTCACCTTCAGGTACGGCGCGGCAGAGTTCGGGGCAGGAAGGTTCTACCGCTGCCCGCACCTGGAGGAACCGTCTTTATTCCACCCGCTGCCCGCTACGCATATTTTTGAGATCTTGCGGGAAGACGGTAAGACCTGCCTGGATGGAGAAAAAGGGGAGCTTGTGCATACCGACCTGACCCTGCCCAAAGCCCTGCCTTTCATCCGCTACCGGACCGGCGACGAGGCCACGCTGGAACACGTCCCCTGCCCGTGCGGAAACCCCATGACGTTAAGGCTCAGCGGCCGCGCTGGTTTCGACACGTTCAAATACGCGGGCGTAGCGATAAAGGCCGAACTAATGGAAGAGGCCCTTTCCAGGCTTGTGGATTTCGTAAAACTGGACTTCAGGCTGCACGTCTATGAGGAAGCCGTCGGCGGAAAGCCGCAGCCCAGGCTGGAGCTGGAATTAATCCCGGTTAAAGCCATCCCCGCCGGGCCGAAGGCCGCTGAGATGCAGGAGAAGTTGGCCGGAATACTACAGGACCTGCTTTACCTCGCCCCGTCAAAAACGCTGTCCTCACTGGTAAAGGACGGCGCGTTCGGGCCGCTAAGGGTGAAGCTAGTGGGAAGTTTCCCTGAACAGCAGGGAAAGCCCAGAAAGATAATCTCGCACATCTGAACGCGCGGTCAGGGAGCGGCGCAACCGCCGGCAACAGCTTGGTTCACAGGGTCTTCACTTCTTAACAGCGTCACGGCTCTTTACTATTTTTTTAGCGTAGCCGTCGTCAATAAATTTTTCCAGCTTGCGCGGGTCCCCGCTAGAGGGCCGCAATTTATTCATTTTTTCGGCCAAGCCGTCAAACACGCCCTCCGCCGGAGTAAATTCCATATCCCGCACCGCCGCTGAAAAACCAGCGTAGAAGGCCGCAGCCTCTTGCGGGGTATAGCCGTATTCAGACTGAAGATACGCGGAAGCTTTAACCCCGTCGGCGGCCGCGGCTTTAAGCGCGTCGTAAAACGCGGCCAGGAATTTTTCCAGCTCAGGGCCGCGCTTCTCAATTCCGGCGGACAGCGCGGCTATGACCCTTGGTTCAGTTTTAATGCCAGTTTCCGCTATTGGCAGATAAAAGTATTTTTTTTCCGCCATTATGCCGCGCAGCAGCTTGACCGAAGACAGGACGGTCAAATCGGCCTTCCCCTCCTCCATAAGCGCGTATCTGGGTTCATCCCCTGCGGCATACACACGGATAAAAGACTTTGGGTCCAGCTTTAAGTAATCGATAAATAGCTGCGTCAGCAGCTGCGGTTCAGCGCCGCGAGAGTTAAGCGCCACAGACAGGATCTTCCCGGATTCAGCCGGCTTAAACCGGCTTATGGCGTAAATATCGAACCGTCCATAAAGGCGGGCAAGTATCTTCAGGTCCTTCCCGCCTTCATAACCTGCAAGCGCCGTCGGGGCGCTCATAAAGACCGCGTCCACTTTCCCGGAAAGAAGATTTGAGAGGGTGCCGCCGTCCACTTTCACAATCTTTACGGTTATCCCCTCTTTTGCGAAATAACCCTCCTTCTCCGCGAACATCAGGGGGAAATTGCAAGCGTCGTCATAAAAAACAGCCACGCGCACGGGAGCGGCCGCGCCAGCCCCGCTGCAACACGCGACAATAAGAGCGGCTGTTAAAATCAGTACTGTGTTTTTCATAAGGGACCTCTAAGTTCCGTTAAGCGGCGTTAACCAGATTCTACCAAACCCGGGAGCAGCCGGCGCCCAAAAGCTGTAGCCCGGACAAAGAGAAGGTGCGCTAGTCCAATGGCCCCACGCGTATTTTCAGGGACTCCACCACTTTCGGTAAGCCGTACTTTTCCACAGCTTCGTTATAATGCAGCAACTTGCCTTGAGAACTGTCCAGCTCGTGCCCGTCGATGAAACGAGGTTTTTCCTTCACCATCCAGACAGAACTGGAAAAGGGCATAAAAAGGAGAGAGTGATGATTGCGCGATAAGAACAGGGACCCGGAGAGTAAGGGAGCCTGCGGATTGCCTCCCCCCCTCACTTTCCTGAAATGCGCCAAATGATAGGTCAGGCGGTTGAGCACGCGGCCAAGCCCGTCCGTCTTAATAAAAACCCTTTGCGCTCTTTCCAGGAAAGCGCCGCGCGGTACAGGGGCAAGCCGGCTCTTCTCCAGGTAAACGCGGAAATATATTCTGGCAAGCCGCTCCAGCGAGTCCTGCTCCGGGATTTCAGCCGCAAAAAACTTTCTTTCGGCCCGGTTCACCTCTTCGGAAATAGGCGCGCCGGAAGGCATGATTAAAGGGGACAGCGGGGCGGAACTATAGCGGGTGAAAAAGTAATCCAGCTCCTGAAGAGCCGGCTTATACGAAAGATCGTTGCAGTCGTAGGCGGAGGTCGGCCCAACCGGCATAAAATCCAGTCCCTTAGCCGCAAGCAGCGGGGCTTTTAGATTTTTATGGAAAATGACAGTAAACAGGAAGTCGGTGGCCAGTGTGTCCCATTCGAGCAATAAACCGCCCGGTCCGGGGCGCTCCGTGTAGTATAAATAGGCCTTATCCGTACCCTCCCAGCAGGAACTGTCTACAAGGTACGGGCCGCGATAAGCTCCCGAAGAAATACCAAGCTCCTCCGGCGGTATTATACGTGCCGGGTCCGGGGCCGTACCCGCCGCACCCTCCCATAGCCCGGGGGCCCAGGCCGGGGCGCAGTAAGAGGATGAAACACTGAGGCATTTTTTTAGAGTGGCCAGGCGCCGTCTGGCCTCCACCGCGTTTTTTTTGATCAGGCGCGCGTCACGAATAAAAGTTTCCCTCAGCGTGTAGCTCTCGCCTCCCAGAAAGTTTATTCTTTCCACATCTGAAGGCAGATATTTATTTAAACCCAGGTAATATTCATCGGCGCCCTTTCCGTAAGCGGCAACCCCCCGAGTAATGGAGCCAAGCAGAGCGGCGGCAGTCTCCTCGGTAGGTGAAGACGAAAAGATCCGGAACAAATTTGAGGACCGCGCGTATGCCTTAAGGAAATCAACTGGATAAAGCCGCGTATTAAGGGAGAAGGTTTTAACCAGCCCCTTCTCTTCCGCATCAAGGCGCGCCACAGCTCCCGAAAAATCATCCTCAAGATACGGGGAAAAAAAGAAAGGAGCGAGTTCAACAGAATGCCGAAAAAGCGCTACCCGCCTGACACGTTCAGCCCGCCCCTCTGAAACCTCTCCGCCCGGGCCGGAAACCCGGCCGTCTTCATATTTGTATGAGTTTTGATCGTCACGGAGCCGTATCTCTTCCAGAGAAAAAGCCCCAAAAGATGGCGAAGCCCCGGCTTGGGAAGCCGGGGATAGCAGCAAAATATGCATTGAGGCAATAAGCGCTTTATTCAACATACGGGATGGGTTCGCCAGGAGGCGGAATTAACGGCTAATCGTATATGCCATTGCAGTCAACGAAGAGGACTTTCTTTTTTTCCTGGTTTACACAGGCGTCCGCGGCGGCAAGGCCCCTCGCGTCTAAAACTTTTTTTCCGGGAACGGGAACGGCCGATTTAGGGTCGCCCGGAGATTGAGGCCTGGCGGCCAGGTTTTTAATAACTACCCCCAGCTTGGCAAAAGACTCGGAAATAAAGATAAAAAGAGCGGCCGCAGCAACCGCGTTTAATACCTTGTTTTTTTTAGTCATAGCATCACCAGCGCCGCAGCGCCTTAATCCCTCTATATTCTATACTAAACCACCGTAAAAATCCCGAAGAAAAAACGAAAGCTGTGCCAGGCCAAGGGGGAGGGCACCAATCAAAGACCCGCCGGATCCAGAGCCTCCCCCCGTCCCCCGTTCTCATAATAGAAGCCTGCATCCCTGACAACCTCTTCCTGTCCGTATTCCCGCAGGGCCCTGGAGTAATTTAAAAAGTCCTCGTTCCGCGCGCCTCCCGACTTTGCCAGATAGCCCGGCCGCTCCGGCAGAAGCCATACGGACGGAGAGAACGGCATGAAGGTGACTGAATAATAAGTCTTGGTAAGCAGGGCCGCATTAAGCCGGCGGACGGCAGGCCCTAGCGGGGGCGTCCTGGAGAGCCGCCTGGCGTAGTTGCCCGTATGGAATGCCAGGCGGCCTATTATGGCCCCGAGGTCTTGAGTTTTGAGCGCTATCAGGCGGGCCCGGGCGAGCAGGGCGCGGCTCCACTCCTCGTCGCGCCCGGAAGACTGAAAAGCCTTGTAAGCCTTGAAATAAGCTAAGCCAAGCCTCTCGAGGCCGTTTTGTGACTTGTAACGTGCGAAAAAAAACGTTTCTTCCGCGACCCGCATAGATTTGAGAGCCGCGGCCTGATCCGCAGAAAGCAGCGCCCCTACCGGCGCCGGGGCTGAGGAATAATGTGAAACAAAATAGTCCAGCACGCGCACCACCGGCTTGTATTCCAGATCATTGCAGTCGTAAGGGGCGGTAGCGTCCACAGGCAGAAGCTTAAGTCCCTGGGCAGTGATCTTACTCGACTTGAAAGCGGGCGTCATCCGGCGAAAATACATATCGGTTGCAAGGATATCCCATTCCATAGGAACAGGCTGGTCAGGGAAGGACAGTTCCCAGGCGTAAAGAAAATTACTTTTATTACCGCCCCAGCAGGAGGTTTCCACCAGGTACGGGCCCCTGAGTTCCCTGCCGGCCAGCCCCAGCCCCGCCGGGGAAATAATGGAAGAAGATGAGACCGGGGCGGCGGCGCCTTCCCTGAACCGCATATCCGGCCAGGAAACCCGGCAATAAGAGGAAGAGACTTCAAGGCATTTGCGCAGCTCCGCCAGCCTTTCCGCGGCCATGGCAGAGTTCTTTTTTATCAGCGCAAGGTCTCCGAGCACTGTTTTTCTGTCGGTAGCGCTCTCCCCGCCGATGAACGCCAGCACATCGGCGCCTGTAAGGTCAAAACTTTCCTGTACGGAGGCGGCCAGGGCCCCGGCTGTTTCCCCGTAGCCGCGCACGCCGGCCTCTACGGCCAAAAGCACGGCCCCGGCGCCTTGTTCCGAGGGCGAGAAAGCGAAGAGGTCGAAAGAGGCTGAAGCGTCGGCGTAGGCCTGCAGGAACTTGACGGGGTAAAGCACATCCTTTATCCCCAGGGCCGAAAAAACGCTCTCTTCCGCCCGGCCCAGGCCGGCGGCGGCCTCGCGTAGCCCGCCCAGATCAGCGCCGGGGCTTAAGAAAAACGGCTCGCGCTCCAGCCACCGGTAAAAAAGCGCCACCCGGAGGGCGCGCTCAGACTCGGCCGGAGAAGCCCGACCGGAAGCCGAGATCCTCCCCCCCGAGTAAGTATAAGTAAGAGTGCTGCCGGTTATAGAGAGACAAGTCTCTTTTAACTGGGCCCTGGCAAGGGAGGGCAGGAAAATTACCGCAAAAAAAATAAAAGCGGAGATCCTCATGGTTTTTTATTTTTTCCGGCCGCGCGGGACTTCACGGCTTTTACAGCGTAATCCGGAAAGAGAAGGCCGCGTCCGGCCTTGCGCTTGCCCTTGTACGTATCGGATGATACATCAGCTTGGTCGGCCAAAGTGTCCACTTCGGAAAGGGAAGGCGCGAAACCGGCGCCAGCCCCTGCGGCTATAGCGGCCTGGATGGACTCCGCCTGCGCCGGGCCCAGGCCTTCCTCGCTTACTAAATAGGCGACGAATGGCGCGGAGCTGGCGGCGATGTCGGAAACGGCATCCACACACGCGGAGACGAACTTCTCCAACTGAGGGCCCTTGGTGTCCATCGCGTTTTTTGTTGTTATGACGGCCTGGTAATAACTGCCGCCTTTATAGGCGTCACCCGGTTCTATTACGTAGTATTTTTTCTCGGCCCGTATCCTTGAGAGGAGCTCCGCGGAACTTATCAACGCCAGGTCTGCTTTACCGGCCTCCAGCAGCGCGTACCTGGCGTTGTCGGAGAGATTAGACTCGTCCACCTTGACACCCTGACCCCCCAGGTAGCGGAGCATGGCTTTAATATGACTGCCGGTAGCGCCGCCCTTACCTCCGGAAACGGCGGTCTTGATGCTGCCGGCCTCCGTGTAGGGATAGCGGCTGACTCCGTAAAAGGCAGGCGAGGGATAAAGCCGCGCCAGTATCCTTACCTCCGCCCCTTTCATGTATTGTTCCACCGGGCCGCTCATGTCGCCCAGCGCGGCGTCGGCCTGCCCGAGGTAAAGCTGCCGGCTGGCCTGCGATGAAATGATGATATTCAGGGACAGGCCGGAGGCCTGGAAATAGCCGGTTTTCTGCGCGTAGTTCAGAAAGTAGCCGTGGTAAGCGCTGACCTGAAGCGGCACCTCCTGCGCCCTGCATAAGGGAGCAAAGCCCAACAGCAGCAACGCTGCCGCGGATATTCTGTTTTTCATAGCGTTACCTCGCTTAATAACATGTACCGGAGGAACAATAGCCGCCCGAATATAGCAGACAGCAATCCTGTATATACGCCCCACCCTGGCAGGTGCCCACTCCGTTCACACAGGTACTCCCGGAGTACTGTGCGCAAGCCCCGCTGCAATAATAAGCTCCGGTGCAGGTGGTTACAAGAGCGCTTGTGCAGGCGGTACCCGAGCAGCCATTGTACAGGTAGATAGTCATGCCGCTGCAGTAATATGTATTACAGTTACTGTTCAGCACCGAGGTACACGCCGTCCCGGTACAGCCATTATACAGGTAGAGCTTTCCTACGCTGCAGTAGTAGGTATTGCAGTTGTCGACCAGAGCGCTTGTGCAGCCTCCGCCGGAGCAGCCGGTATAAACATATCTCTTACCGGCAGAACAGAAATAGCCGGTAGATGCGCAGGTCTGCACAAAGCTACCGGTACAACCGGTATTAACATTACAGGCGCTCATAGAGTAAAGATTGTTTCCAACACATTGCCCGCCATAGCAATCCATATATAAGGCAGAACCGCATGCACCAGAGGCGCAGGAGTTATAGTATGCGGTAAAAAGAAATGTGCTGGGGTCCTGATAGCAGGTATATGTGCTCCCTCCGCAGCCGGTGTCAGGGGAGCCGTTGGCGAGGTTAAGGCAGCCGCTGGCCCCGGCCGGGTATTTGCAGGTGGGGCAGCAGAGGTCCGTAGCGGTAGGAGTGCCTATGACGCCGTCTACCACGCTGCGCAGCTGGGTCAGATGGGTAGCGCGGATAAGCGTGGCGCCGGCCGTAATTGTAGGGTCCGTCCAGGACGGAACCGCCGGGACATAGGTGGGGCAGATGGCGCGGTAGGTGGCGTGGATGTCGTCTATCTTATCGCGCAGTTCGTCCATATGCACCTTGCGGATAAGCGTGCTGCCGGCCGTTATTGTGGGGTCCGTCCAGGAAGCGGCGGCAAAGCCAAAGGCGGCGCGCTTGGCGTTGATTGCGGTGCGCAGCTCGTCCACGTGCACCTTGCGCATGGGCGTGGTGCCGGCCGTAAGGGTGTCCGTCCAGGCAAAAACCCGCCCCGGCGCCAGCAAGGCGGCAAGTGCGATAGCCAGGACGATTCTTTTTCCCATATATCAGCGCTCTATCAAAGTCCTCAAGTCCACTGAGCCCCACTTAAACGGCCCATAGCGGTTTTCCCACATAAATGCCGGGGCCTTTATTTCCAGGCCTGCGGCAAACTTGGCGTCGGCTCGCAGAAATTTTTCGCCCTCGCCGCTTTCGATGCAAGTTTTTATATTACCTTCCGGCCTAAGGCAGGAAGCGGCGCGCCCGGAATCGGCGGTATTATAGTACCTGCAGTTTAGGTACGTCATGAAATCGGAGAAGGAGGCGTACTGAAAAAGGCAGGCCTGCCGGACGGACTCCGCCACCTCGGCGTCGCCCCCGGTAGCGGTCAGGCGCGTAGGGGAGGCTGCGGCCAGAGCGACTTTCTTGGAGCCGGACGGGGCCGCGGCAGCTTCCGGAGAGGGCGCCTCCTGCGTTACCAAATGCCAACTCAGGCTGAGGTCCTTTAAAGAGTCCGCGTTCTCGGAGAGAAAAGCGGAGAGATCGGCCGCCACCTGCACGGTCAGTGGGGAGAGAGCCTCTACAAAAATATCCAGGTGGTAGGGATCCTTTTTGCGGTCCAGCTGTACCACTGGCAGATAGATGCCCGGCCCGGGCTTAATAATGTAAGCCCCGGCCGAGACCGAATAAAAATTGGAAAGCGTTTCCTGGAACTTAGGCTCCCCTTCTACCGCCTTGTCCAGCACGTAGAGCGGCAGCGCCCTGGCGCCATGCCTGGCTATCAGGGCTTTACCTTCCGCTGAGGAGGCGCTAATTTCAATTATCTTCGCCGACGGGTGGAACTTCTTTATAGTCTCCAGCAGGGAAGGAGCGCAGACCTTGCAGCCGCTTTCGTTAACTATCCTGATATCAAAGGACACCGGGCTGCCGCAGTTCCCGTCTCCCCCGCCGCCTGGACCGCCAGCCGGCTTGGGGCTGGCCAGCGCCTTAGCGCAGGAAGCGGGAACAGCGCCGCCCTTCTTTTTAAGCGCGGCGCAGACGTCCCATTCGAAGCCCTCTCTGGTCCTGGGGCCGCTGTATACGGCCCCGTCTATGTAAATAGTAGGGGAAGCGTCGGCCTTGCGGGCCTTGGCAAGGGAAAGGTTATCAATGTATTTTTTTACGCCCGCCTCTTTAAAACAGGCCTCCATAGCGGCCGCATCTATGCCGGCAGCCTTTGCGACTGACTGCCAATCCGGAGATTTCACGGCCTTATTACGCGCCAACACATAATCCAGCCATTTACCAGGCGCCAGCTCCCGCGCGCAGAGCTGGCGGATATTCTCGTCTACTTCTGGCTGCCCGTGCAGCGAACCGAATTGCGTCTTGCCGTCCGCCCCGTCTTTCATGTCGCCTATAAAACCCAGCTTTAGTTCAGTCTGGGAATAGTCTTTTAAAACCGGAAAAAGCGCGTCCTCAGCCTGCGTTCCGTACGGACACTGGCTCATCACATAGAGTTCGACTTCCACCTTGCCGGCGGCAAAACCGGCGGCGGGCTGCAGCAGGAAGACTGAAAGCAGTGCTGATTTAATCATAGATAATATTTTCCTCGCCGTTCACCGACTGCGAACGGTGCTTGATTCTAAAGTTGCCGCGTCTATGACACGGGAGAGATCAGGGCCTTAAGGCGCGTAATAAGCCTGGGTGGCGGTACCGTAGAAATTGGTGGCGGTAACCCCGGTGGGGCCCATTGTGGCCGCCGTGCTGCGGACACCGGCCGCAGTTTCCACGGTAAAGGTTATCCCAGTGCCTTCGTCGAAGCGGATCATCTGGCCGGTGAGACCGGCATTAACGCGCGGAAAACCGGTGTTATTATACATGTTCCTGGCGATACCGGCGCCGGTCCAAGTCACGCCAGGCTCTGAGATCCAGCTATATAAACCGACAGCACCTCCACCACCCCCGTTCCTGGCGGCTGACAGAAACTGAACGGCGTTGTTACCATGGGTGATATTCTGGATGACGTTGCCGTCGCTGGAAAGGCTCGTACCGCTAATAGTGCCCGCGGATATAGAGGTAGCGCCGCTGACGGCCCCGTTAAAAATCACCGAGCCGTAGAGCCAGTTCGTTCCGGCGCTGTAAATACCGCTGGGATGCCAGCTCGCGGTGCCGGTGCCGCCCACATTGGCGTTGCCCTGGAAGCCATAGGCGATAGTGTTACCTACCGACTCGAGGGTGCCAGCCACCTTAAAATTGCCGGTGTTGCTGAGCGCGGCCGTTGGAGCCACCCCGGTATTGCCCCAGACGAAGCCCCTGCCTGCGATCGAGTCGATAGCGGTCTTAATGGAGTAATCCGTAACCGGGCCGTAGTGATGCTCGGCGGCGTTGCCCATGAAGATCTTATAGGAGTCGCTGCCGTTCCAGAACTTCAGGCCGTTGCCTTCTGCAGCGGTGACCGGATACGAAGCGTTATTGTTGAGCCCGGGGTTGGGGTAGGTCCCCGACAGCGCGCCGCCTGCAGTGCCGGTGGGCGCCGCGCCCGCGGAGGTACCGCTGATGCTGATGGGCCAGGTGCCGCTGGCCCCGGTGCCGGTAAGGGTGGGCGCGTAGCTGTTGAAATTGCCGGAATGCAGGACTGTTCTCCAGGCCGTGTACCCCGCCCCGCCTGCCAGATTGGAGGTTCCTCTGAAATACATGTTATCCGAGGTATAACCGCCGGCTATCTGGAAAGCAACATCAGTGGCGTTAGCGGCGTGTATCAGGTTAAGGTATGTGGTTCCCGGCCCGTTTGTGCCGGCGCCGGTAATCGCATAGATGCCCTGGGTACGGCCCGCGAGACTATAGTTATTACCGTCAATTCTGCCCGGATTAGATGTGAAATTAGTCAGCGTTGCCGCATTGCCACTTATGTTAATGCCTGCGGTACCGGCTGCGATATTGGCCGCGGTCAGGCTGGTAAGGTTTGCGCCGCTGATGGCGGGCAGCGAGGCGATGGCCGGGTTAGGATAGGTGCCGCTAAGGTTGCCGCCGGCCGTGCCGGTAGGCGCCGCGCCCGCGGAAGTGCCGCTGATACTGATAGGCCAGGTACCGCTGGCCCCGGTGCCGGTCAGGGTAGG
>JBBRDG010000078.1:0-11584 GCA_038204165.1 Elusimicrobiales bacterium | reverse complement strand
TGCGGGACGAGTCCGAGATCCGCGGCCACCGCCGCACCTACGTGGCCTCGATGCCCGGCCGCATTATTCAGAGCATGAAGAAGGCAAAGAGCAATAACCCCGTCTTCCTGATGGACGAGATAGACAAGATGGGCACAGACTGGCGCGGCGACCCCGCCGCGGCGCTGCTCGAGGTGCTGGACCCCGAACAGAACAGCGAGTTCAACGACCATTTTCTGGACGTGCCTTTCGATATTTCCAAGGTGATGTTTGTGGCTACCGCTAACACGCTGTACGGTATCCCCGTCAGCCTGCGCGACCGCATGGAGATCATCGATTTCAACGGCTATACGCATGACGAGAAGATCGCCATCGCCAGGAAGTTCCTTATCCCTCGCCAACTGAAGGACCACGGCCTTAAGGAAAGCTCGCTCAAAATCGACGACAAGGGCATCGACGCCATCATCCGCGGCTATACCCGCGAGGCAGGCGTCCGCAACCTCAACCGCGAGCTGGCTTCGATGTGCCGCCGCGCCGCCCGCAAGATAGTGGAAAGCAAACTGGTTTCCGTTAAGGTCACCCCCGACAACCTGGGCGACTTCCTCGGTATCCCCAAGTTTCTCGAGGCCAAGGCCTCCTACAACGCCGTAGGCATCTCCACCGGGCTCGCCTGGACCGAGAACGGCGGCGAAGTTCTGGCCGTGGAAACCGTGGCCGTGCCCGGCAAGGGCGGGCTGACCCTCACCGGTAAACTCGGCGACGTAATGAAGGAATCCGCGCAGGCGGCTTTCTCCTATATTCGTTCCAAGGAACTGGCACCTAATTCTTATGTGAATTCGCATAATTTTCACGTGCACATCCCGGAAGGCGCCATTCCCAAGGACGGACCTTCCGCCGGAGTGACCCTGGCGACAGCGCTCGCCAGCCTCTTCACCGGCAGGCCGGTAAAGCCAAACCTCTCCATGACCGGGGAGCTCACGCTCACCGGGCGCGTGCTGGCCATCGGCGGGCTTAAGGAAAAGGTCATTGCCTCCTTCCGCGACGAGATCTATACTGTGCTGTTTCCCAAGGCCAACCTTAAGGAACTGGAAGAGATACCCTCCGAGATTCGCGCCAAGATGCGCCTTTTTCCGGTAGAGAGCATGGACGAAGTGCTGGAGCTGGCCCTTGAGCCCGTCCGCACCAAGTCCGGCCCCAGGAAGGTTAAGGCCCGCCGCTAGACGGGTCTTGCCAGGGCCGCAGAGAATATGAGGATCAGCAATATGAAAGCTTCGCTTTACAGCCGTAAGTTTTTCATCCTGGCAGTTTTCTTTGCCTGCACGCTGGGCCCCGGCCTCCTCGCCGTGCGCGCCTATGAGGATACCCTTACTACCGAGCAGATACAGGGGACGCTGGAGAACACAAAGCTTAACGAGGTGTTCGCCCAGTACCTTGCCACTATCCAGATGTACGATCCTGAGCGCGCTACGCGCATGGGACTGCACGGCGCCGACGCAAACCTTACCCAGCGCACCCCCGAAAGCCTGGCCAAACAGCTTGAAGCCTTCAAGCGACTGCGCGCAAAGTTAGGCGAGATCAAGAAAGACACGATGAAGGCAAGCCTGCAGGTCGACTATGAAACGTTCGACCACATGCTCGAAGTCGATATCTACGAAATGCAGAACCTCGGCATGATGTCCCGGCGCCCCCAGTACTACCTGGACCCCCTGTTCCTCGTCTATCAGATGATGAGCAAGGACTACGAGGACTACAATACCAGGGCCTCCAACGCCATCGCCCGCCTGAAGACTTTTCCGGAAGTGCTGCAGCAGGCGGAGCGCAACCTGACCCGCCCGCCCAGGCCTTGGACCTTGCAGGCCATAAAGCAGACCGGCGACGCCCTTGATAATTATGTGGCCGAATCCGCACAGGTGTTCCGCGGTTATACCCGCTATGACCCGGTGCTGAAAACGCAGGTCGACGAGACTATGGAAAAGGTCAAGACCGCCTTGACTCGATATAAGGCTTTTTTGGAGAAGGACATCCTGCCTAATTCCGATGGCGACATGGCCGTAGGGGAATACACCTACGGGTTTTACCTGGAACGCCTCCACGCGCTGGACATGACCCCCGGCTCCGCCTACCGCTACGCCAGGAAGACCTTTAAGAGTTCCATAAAAGATCTGAACAAGGAAGCCCAGAACATAGACGCCATGCTGGCCAAGGATAAAGGCTGGAAAGGCGTGTTGGACAAGCTGCCCAAGGAACACCCGCCTGCCGGCGACGTTCTTAAGGTCTTCCAGGACGAGATGGACCGGGCTTACCAGCACTTCGACGAGCACAAGGTGGTGGAGTTCCCCCGCCAGCGGCTGCTGATCAAGCAGATGCCGGATTTTATGTCCTCTGTGCTGCCGTACGTCTATTACGTCCCTTCTTTCGCGCTAGACGATACCCGCGTTTCCGAGTTATTCGTGCTGCTGCCCCCGGACAAGGCGTCCGAGGCCTCCCGCGATAGGATACTGGCCGCCGGTTTTAATTACGCCCAGATAGAGCTTCTTACGGCCTATGAGATAATGCCGGGCATGCACTTGCGCAGTTTTGAATCCTCCTCCAACCCCTCGCGTATCAGGCGTGTTTCGCGCCAGCCTGTGGTGGCGAATGGCTGGGCCTGCTACGCGGAGCTGCTCGCCGACGAGATGGGTTTCTATTCCTCCTACTGGTCGCGCTTCCTGCGCTACTACGTCAGAGCGCTGCGCGCCGCCCGCGCCTACGCCGATGTCTCTCTGCACACCAAGCGCTGGACCCCGGAGCAGGCCTCCCAGTTCTTCCAGGATAACCTTTATTTCGGCAAATCCCAGGCCGACGCCGAGGTGCTGAAACTTTCTCTGGCGCCTACGGAAGGCCTAAGCTATAACATCGGTCTGGACCGCATCCTCGAGATGCGCCGCTACTACGAGCGCACAGAGGCCAAATACTTCGACCTGCGTAAGTTCCATACTATTTTTCTGCAGATGGGCGAAATCCCGATAGACCGCATAGAAGACGAGATGAAGCGGCAGAAGCGGGAGGAGAAGAAAATAATACGATGACCGCGCACGCCGTTTCCTTTGCCGGGGTCGAAAAGACCTACAAGCGGGCGGCCCTGCTGGGCGCGAAATATACTACCGGAGTTAAGGACCTTTCCTTTGAGATCCCCTCCGGAGAGGTCACCGGTCTGCTCGGCCTTAACGGGGCCGGCAAGACCACCATCATGAAGCTGCTGACCGGGCTACTTTTTCCCACCGCCGGGAAAGTTAAGGTTTTCGGCCTGGCCCCTTCTGAACAGGCCGCGAAGCGCCGCGTGGGGTTTCTCCCTGAATTGCCATATTTCCCCCCGCAGGTAAAGCCTGACGAGGCGCTGACTTATTATGGCCGCCTGTCCGGCCTTTCAGGGGCCGAGCTGAAACAGGCCGTTCACGGCGCTATGGAGCGTACCGGCCTGGAACCGCACGCCGGCAAGCGCGTGGCGGAATTTTCTAAAGGTATGCTGCAGCGCCTCGGTCTGGCGCAGGCTCTGCTTCATAAACCCGATCTGCTGGTGCTGGACGAGCCGGTCAGTGGTCTCGACCCGCTGGCCATCCACGATATCCGCGCGCTCCTCGCTTCGCTCAACGCCGAAGGGCGCACTGTTTTTCTCTCGTCCCACAGCATTTCCGAGGTTGAGAAGCTCTGCTCGCGCGTGCTGATCATGGTCCGCGGCCGCCTGGCGCGAACTGTGATGCGTGCCGAGTGGGAAGCCGCTCCCGGCGGCCTTGAAACTATTTTTGTGGAGGCGGTAAAATGAGAACGCTTCGTCTAGCCTGGGCCGTGGCCGCCAACTCCATTTCGGAAAGCGTGCGCCACCGCTTTTTCACTCTCTTCGCAGTCTTCGCTTTCACCGCCATTTATGCCTCGGTTCTGGCCGGGGTCATGGCAGTGGACCAGGAGGCCCGGGTGCTTACGGATTTCGGCCTGGCGCTGATTGAACTTACGACACTGGCCTACGCGCTTTTTAACGCCGCCTCGGTACTGCTCAAGGAAGCCGAGACGAAGACCATTTACCTGGTTTTCTCGCGGCCGGTGCCGCGCGGCACCTACCTGGCCGGCAAGCTGCTGGGCGCGGTACTGACCGCGGGCCTCATGGTGGCCGTAATGGCTGTGATGCACCTGGCACTGCTGGTTTTCCGCGGCTTTCCCGTCCCGCCCTGCTACGCCTGGGCGCTGGCCGGTTCTTTCCTTAAGCTGGCCGTTATTACGTCCGTGGCTTTCTTCGTATCCCTTTTCTCTACTTCCCCCGTTTCCACCATGGTTATCTCCGGCATCCTCTGGACCGCCGGGCATTTCGTTTCCGAAACCCGTTTCCTGGCGGAACATTCGGCCGGCGCCGCCGGTCTGGTCCTGAAGGCCGCGCTCTGGCTTATTCCCAACTTCCAGCTTTTCAATGCCAGGGACGTCGCCGGAGCGGCCTGTGCGCTGCCCGCCGCCGCCTTCCTGGCGGCCGCCGCCTGGATGCTCGCCGCTTACCTGCTTTCGCTCCGGCTGCTGGCGGGGAAGGAATTCTGATGCGCGCCGGCCTGGCGCTGCCGGCCGCGGCCCTGCTTGCCTGGGGCGCAGGGGGTTTTGCCGCGCACTCCGCCTACCGCAGCCCTTTTCCTCCCCCCGGCGAGATCCGCGTGCCAGTTGAAGGCGCCGCCGGCGATATGTTTTCGCTGGCTTTCGGGATGCGCCGGCTTTTCTCCGACCTCTGGTTCGTGCGGCTGATGCAGTACTACGGAACGGATGAACTTGCCGTTAAAGACCGGGAAGAGACTCCGTCTGGCCACGACCCGCGAGAAGACTTCGGCGGCGGCAGGTATCCAGAATTCTTCGCCAGGTCGCGGCATGTGCTGGAGATAGACCCCGGGTTCACGGCGGCCGCACTTTACAGCGCTGGTGCGCTGGCTTTCAACCTGAACCGCCCCGGAGAGGCCGAGGAACTTCTCAACTACGGGCTTAAATATTCTCCGAAAGAATGGAAATATCTGAACGTGCTGGCGGCTATAGGCTACAGCAAGGCTAAGAACCCGGCGGCGGTGGCCGCCGCCATAGCCCCGCTTCTTAAGGAGCCGGATTGCCCGGTGATGCTGAAGCAGCTTTCGGCCTTTCTCAACAAGAAGAGCGGCAACTACGCCGCAGCCGCGGCCATCTACGCGGACATAGCTGCCACTTCGCGCGACGTTTTTTACGTGAACAACGCCCGGAAGGAGCTGAAACTGTTCTCCCGCGGCGCAAAGCAACGATGAACATACTTAATATCTGCGACAATGAAGCCTGGGATATAGTTTCTTATCAAGCTCTCCATACCGCCTCGCGGTTCTCCAGGCAGGGGCATAACGCCGCTGTGCTCTGCCTTAAGAACTCGCGGCTCTACACTGAATGTCAGAAACTTAAGCTGGACGTCCGGCCACTGACTCTCGGTGCCAAGTTTGGCTTTTACGAGACCGGCGGGTGGGACGTGGCCCATTTTTATAATCCCTCGGGGCTGAACCCCATGCTTCTTAAGAAGGTGCGAGCCTCCTCGCGCGTTTTCGTCACGCAACTAAAACTGGGTAATCCCAGGAATTTCGAGAAACTGGCCGCGCTGGAGCCTTACGTGGACATGTTTATCGGCGCCTGCAACTCGGTGCAGGAGGATTTTCTCAGGGCGGGAATCTCTCCCGACAGGACGTTCATGGTCCCCCCCGCCATTAATATCGGGCGCTGGGAAAGCGCGATGCTGATAAAGCCGGCGATGTTCCTGAAGCGGCCGTACAAGGTGGGCACGATCAGCATGGACCGTTCGCTGAAAGAGCAGGAGCTGTTCCTGCTCATGGCCAGGGAGATCCTGGCGGTGCTGCCGGACACAAACTTTATGGTAGTGGGGCTGAAGGACGAAAAGATAAGGGAGCTGGCCCGCGGGCTGGGCATCAGTCACAAGGTGGACGTACTGTGGGAGCGTAACGACATCCCCGAAGTGATGGCGATGATGCATATCTACGCCAAGACCGCCAGCCGCGAAGGCATGTCCATGTCGCTGATCGAGGCGCAGGCCTCGGGCGTGGCGTGCGTTATCCCGCGCCTGCGGGGTCTCAGCGATTTTACCGTACATGACCGTAATGGCGTTATCGTTGAGCCCGGGGATGTGCTGTCCTATACCAGGGCCGTCTCCGCGCTGATAACCAGCCCCAATGTCTGCCACTCCATGTCTAGCATGGCCTTCGACTACGTGAATAATAATATGTCCCTGCCGGTAGTCTGTAATATCCTGCTTAGACTTTATGAGGACTCCCTGGCCAGAGCCCGCGGCTAAATAAAAGGCCCCTCATGCGGGGCCTGTTATTTATGTTTGCGGCGCGCCTCTAAAATTCGCTCCAGTACCTGCCTTTTTCGTCCCTGTGCGAGCAATCTATGTAAGCCAGACCGAAATCTTTATCTTTAGGATTGTTGACGTAGGCCCAGCCGCCGGAGTCGGTTATCTTCATCTCTGGCATATTCCTGACCTTGCCGTTTTTAAAATGTCTGCGCAGCTTCAGTTCGGGCACGGCTTCCAGCTTGCCTGATGAGAGAATTGTCCCGAAATCCGCCGGCAGGCTTTTATGCTCCGCGCTATAAAGGGCCAGGGCCAGGCGTAGCGAGGAAAGCTTGCGTACGACTTCCGGGGCGTCCATTCCTCCGTACCAAACCCCGCGCGCCAGGGCCAGGGTTCCCGCCAGCATCGCCGCAAAAAATATTTTTTTCTTCATATAGATATCCGCGCCGCACGTTATTTGTCCGGTAAATACTATCAAAAATCGCGCGGTCCGTGGAATTTTGTAGAATAAATACGAAGCAAATTTTTCGGCAAAGAGGACACTCCATGAAAATACTATGCCTTAACTGCGGAAGCTCTTCCGTGAAGTATCTGCTTTTCGACTGGCAGTCTAAAATAACCGTAGCCTCCGGCCTGGTGGAGCGCGTCGGCATCGGCGGCTCGTTTATCAATATAGAGGCTCCCGGGCGCGAGAAGGTCACGGTCAACCAGGACTGTCCCACTCATAAGGACGCCATCAAGATGGTGATCGACACGCTTACCCACAAAGAACATGGAGTAATCGACAGCCTGGACGGCATCACCGCCGTAGGCCACCGCGTCGTCCACGGCGGAGAGAAGTTCGTTAAGTCCGTAATCATCGACGATAAGATCGTAGAGAATTTCCGGGAACTTTCCTCGCTGGCCCCGCTGCACAACCCGGCGAACATCCAGGGCATTGAGGCCGCCCGCGCGCTGATGCCCAAGATTCCGCATATGGCCGTGATGGACACTGCCTGGCACCAGACCATGCCCGAGTCCTCCTATATGTACGCGCTGCCCCGCGAGTGGTATGAAAAGTACGCCATCCGCCGCTACGGTTTCCACGGCACCTCTTTCCTCTACACCGCCAAGCGCGCGGCCGTGCTGCTGGGCAAGGACCCCTTCCAGACCAACCTCGTTATCTGCCACATCGGCAACGGCGCCTCGGTCAACGCGGTCAAGAACGGCCTCTCCTACGACACCAGCATGGGCTTTACCCCCCTTGAAGGCCTGGTGATGGGCACCCGCTCCGGCGATTGCGACCCCGCGGTCCCGCTCTACGTGATGGCCCGCGAAAGCCGTAACCCCGGCGAGATGGACGCCATCCTTAATAAGAAATCCGGCAAGCTCGCCATCACCGGCAAGTTCAGCGACGCCCGCGACGTGGAAATGGCGGCCGAGCAGGGCGACGCGCGCGCCCAGCTGGCGCTGGATATGGAAGCCAACCGCATCAAGAAGTACATCGGCGCCTACGCGGCCGAGGTAGGCGGCATCGACGCGGTGGTCTTCACCGCCGGCGTCGGCGAGATGGGCCCGCTTACCCGCTGGGGCGCGCTCGAAGGCCTGGACTTCATGGGCATCTCCTGCGACAAGGAGAAGAACGACATCTCCAAGACCCGCAACTCCGAGACCGAGATCTCCACTAAGGGTTCCAAGGTTAAGGTGTTTGTGATCCCTACCGACGAAGAGCGCGTGTTCGTGGAAGACGTCGTCGGCCTGATGTCCGGCAGCTACGACATCCATACCCGCTTCAACTACACCTTCCAGGCCGCGGACTACCGCAACTCGCTGCGCGACGACGCTTTCGCCAAGCAGTGCGTTAAGAAGCCCGACCTGCTGAAGGTGGCTGTAAACGCGCCTAATCCCGCCAAGCACAAGTAGGCATGACGGATATTAAAGGAAAACTGCTGACTACTCTGGCCGCGCTGCTGTTGCTGTTCGCGGCCGGGGTGGGCGGCTATTCCTTTATCGAGGGCTGGGGTTTCCTCGACAGCTTGTATATGACCGTGATAACCCTGGGCACTATCGGCTACGGGGAAACCCATCCCTTGTCCGACGGCGGCCGCATTTTCACCATGCTGCTCATCATGGGCGGCATAGGCACTATGACGTACATCTTTACCAGCATTACGGAACTATTGCTGGAAGGAGGCCTTAAAGAGGCCTTTCGGAGGTTCAGAATGCAGGGTAAACTTGAAAAACTGGAGAACCATTATATTGTCTGCGGTGCTACCCGGCCGGGCTTAAGCGTCTGCGACGAACTGTCTAAGACCTCGCGGCCTTTTTCCCTGGTGGTGCTGAAGGACGAGGAAGTTACCAAATTCGCCGCGCGCGGCTGGTGCGCGGTTTGCGGCGACGCTTCTTCTTCAGGAGTGCTGGAGGCGGCCGGCGCCAGACGCGCCAAGGGTCTCTTCTGCGCGCTTTCGAACGACAAGGATAACGCTTTCGTGGCGATAACCGCCCGCGGCCTGAACCCGGCCCTGCGTATTGTGACGGTGCAGAACGAGAACGAATCCGAGATGAAGGATAAGCTGGTACGCGCCGGCGCGGATATAGTGATAAGCCCTTCCCATATCGGCGGGCTCCGGATGGCGTCCGAAATGCTGCGCCCCGCCACGGTGCAGTTCCTGGATTCCATGATGCGCGGCCAGAAGTCAGGCACGCGCTTCGAGGATATAGAGGCCGGCGCGGGTGCGCAGGGCCGGCAGCTGGGCGAGTTCAAAGGCGCGGATAAAAAAGGCGCGCTCGTCGTGGCGCTTAAAAACCCCGGCGACAATACTTATGTGGTGAACCCTCTTCCTACCGCGAAGCTCGCCGCCGGCGACGTGCTGGTGGCTGTAGGCACTCCGGAAGAATTAAAGGAACTTGCTTCCCTGCTTTCTTAGCTGAGCGGCGCCCGGCGCCTATATAAATAAAGGGCCCGCCGCGGGTTAAATTGCGGCGGGCCCTTTGTTTCGTCTTATTCGGTTTTTCTGGGCTCTTCCGCGGTCTCGCTCCCGGTTACGGTGAATTCGCTGGACGCGAGCACCGTGCCGGCTTCATCCGTAACTTCTACTTTCCATTTGCCGGGGGTTACGTTCTTCCAGCTCCAGACCCGGTAAGGGCTGGAAAAGACCTTAAGCTCTATTTCTCTGACCATTTTGCCGTCAAGGTAATAGACGTGCTTTATCACCGTGGGCACGGCCTCCACGGAAATCTTGGTCCAGGTATAAACCTTTCCCGCGGATTTGCTGAATGTCGCGGCCTCTCCTACCGGTTCCTTGTTCTCTACCCCGGCGGCCACCACTATCTTATCCACCTGTATGGCCGGGGCGGCTTTCACCGCTTCGGGCGCAGCGGCGGGCGTCTGCGCGTAAACGGCGCAGGCGGCGGCGGCAATTATGGCTGAAACCAATAAGTATTTTTTAATTTTCACATGCTCCCCCTTTCTGGATTTGACCCTTCTCGATTTCATTATACCTAAATAAACCGCTCGCTGCTCTGCAGGATTCTGCTTCATTTATAGTTTAAATTTGTTAGAATTTAAGAAATGAAACTGCGCGACTTATTCCTTCTTGGCCTGCCCGCCATAGTGCTTTGGGTCGCCGTGATCTTTGTCTTCGGAATTTTTCTGATAAAGTGGTTCTGGATGTGGACTATACCCGGGCTTTGCCCCGGCGCCGTGGCCAGCGGCCTGGTGGCGGCGCATATTTCCTGGTGGACGGCACTGAAACTTTCAGTTCTTGTCGCATTACTCGCGGCCATAACGAATATTTCCAAAAGTTGACAACAAGGGGCTGTTGGGGTGAAAAAAATATATCTTTTCCCGGTTCTGCTGGCTGCCTTCGCCGCATGTTCCCGTCCCGTAACCGACACTTCAAAAACCATAGTGGTCTGGGAGCAGGAAGACGCCCAGGTCGCCCCGTACATCGATTCCGTGTTTGAGGCTTTCAAGAAGCTGCCCGAGAACGCCGGTATCGAGATCGTGCGCACCCATTACCAAACCGAGGATCTGCGTCAGCAGTTCCAGGCCGCGTCGCTTGCCGGGGTCCCCCCCGACCTGATGCTGGGCCCTTCCGATACCGCCGGATTGTACGCCGTTTCCGGCTTCATCACCCCGCTGGACGGTCTTTTCGATTTCTCTAAGTTCAACGACCCCGTGGTGGAGGCCATCACGCTGGACGGCCGCGTCTGGGGCGTGCCGGTTTCCAATGGCAACCACCTGATGATGTTCTACAATAAGAAACTCGTCAAGACGGCGCCGAAGACCACCGACGAGCTTTTTTCCTACTGCGCCAGCGAGGCGCCCAAATTGAAGCTGGACCGCTGCATAGCTTTCGATATGGGCGAGCCTTTCTGGCTGATGCCCTGGCTGGGCGCGTACGGCGGCTGGCCTATGGACGGCAAGAAGCCCACGCTGGACACCCAGCCGATGCGCGACACGCTGAACCTGTACCTCTCCCTTAAGTACGACAAGAAATACGTGCCGATGGAATGCGATTACAACTGCATGGATTCCCTGTTCAAGGAAAGCAAGGTCGCCTTCATCATAAACGGCGACTGGGCCATTTCCGGCTACCAGAAGCATTTTGGCAAGAATTTCGGCCTGGCCGTTATCCCCAAACTTTCGGCCACAGGCCTCTGGCCTTCCCCTATGGTGAGCGGCAAGTATTTCATGATCAGCAACGGAGTAAAACCCGAGAAGATGGAATTGCTTAAGCGCCTCCTCGCGTTTTACACCTCCAAGGAGAACCAGGTGCGCCAGTACCAGGTGCTCACCCGCCTGCCCGCGCTTAAAGAGGCCGGCTTGGCGCCCGAGATTACTTCCGACAAGGTTTCCCGCATTTCCCTGGACCAGATCCTTAAAGGGCGCCCGATGCCGATGGCCACCGAGATGCGCGCCGTCTGGGATTCCATGCGCAACTATATGGGGCTGGCCATCACGAAGAAGCTGGACGTGGATACCGCCGTGAAAAAGATGCAGGAGAATACCGACAAGAAGATCGCCGAAATGAACATGTAGGCCAGCGCCGGGACAAGAGCAAAGAATGGAAATATTAAAGTCGATTTACGAAGTAGTCTGGTTCATCCTGCTGATAGCCGGGGGCGTGGCCGCCCTGGAAGGCTATTTTTACTACCATTTCAAATGTTACGAACGCCCCTGGTTCTTCCCGGTGGCGCTCTCCGTGTTCCCCGCGGCGGCGCTGGTGGCTTCCGGCTTCATCCTGGGCGATTACAGCGCCCAGATGTGGTTCTATTTCTTCCTGGCCGAAATTGTCG
>JBBRDG010000077.1:0-11803 GCA_038204165.1 Elusimicrobiales bacterium | reverse complement strand
AGGTAATCTGACGTTTGACATGGTGCCTCCATACGGATGAAGACTTAATCAAACATAGTTACCCGGCGCCGCTACAAGGCGCTAAAAACCCGTTGCCTGGCTAGTCGGTCTAATCCCCTGGAAAGGGGGTGGCCGATTTGCTTCAGAATCCCGGCCGAATTGGTTCAGAATGTGCACTTAATTCGCCAGGAAACCCGTAAAATGATAAATTCGGGGCACAAAGTGCGTTAGACCCTGTGTATATTTTCATTTGAATAGAATATTTTCAAATGAAAATATTTTAGTATGGATTTGGCGATATTCCATTATGAAACTGTTATGGCATAAAAATTGCTCTGTTGTGACCGTAAGCGATAAAGACCAGAAGATAAGGGGAAACAGATGAAAAAGAGCAATATCCTGATAGCGGCGGCGGCAATTCTGATCTCGGCGGCGACCTTCGCCAAGGCAGAGGAAATTAAGATAGACTTTGACGGCAAGAAAAGCCTTACGCTGTTCGAACTGCTGGCCGAACAGGCCAAAGTTGCGGAAATTCCAGCGCCTTCCGGTATTCCTGCCCGGATTTTTACCGCGCCGGAACAGCTTTCCATGGACAGATCTTTGGAGAGCGCCATTGCCTTTGCGGTTAAGCGCCAGTTGCATCCCGGGCTGATCGCCGGGCTGGAATGCCTGCTCAAGAACGGCACGCCTGAGCAGAAAGCGGCCTTTGTGGAAGGCAAAAACAAATCGGTTTATGAATTCCCGGCGGTATGCGGTGCGCAGGCCGGCCAGCCCGGAGAGCTTAATAAAGGAATAGTGGACTCTTCCCTCCAGTGGCTGTGCGAGTCCTATAACGATGTAATAGAATACCTCTCCTGCCATAAAGGGCCGGACGGGGAAGAGGTGTGCGACACTAAACTGAAGACTATCCTCCGGCAGAGCTGCCACTGGGGCTGATCCGGCAGTCCGCCGTTTTAAGAGAGGTTAAGTGTAGGCCGGTAAAATTTAAAGGAGACTGTTATATGTTCGAAATGCTTACCTTCGGTATTGCGCTGCTGGTTGTTTATGTGATTTCCGGGACGTATTTCACGCCGATGATAGCCGCGCTGCTTACGGCTTTTGTGTTCGGGGCGGGCGCCCTGGTGGCCGCGCTTAAGAGCCGGAAGCCGCGCGCTAAAGAACTGGGGCTAAAAGCGGGGGCCTTTGTGCTGTTCGCGGCGTTGATCCTTGGCTGCGGCAGGCTAAATAATATCCACGCCAGGCACGGCGCCGTGAAGATATCCAATGCCTGCGAGGCATATAAAGCGAAAACAGGGGCTTATCCCGCGGCCCTGAGGCAAATAGTTCCGGAATACATCGCGGACATTCCTGCCGCAAAGCTTACGGTTACCTGGAACCAGTATCGGCTAGTGGCGGGGAAAGTGATGTTCGTGCTGGAGCCCGGGTTGCTTGCCGAATCCTACGACCTGGCGGCTAAAAAGTGGCAAGTCGCCGAAGTGGCCGACATGTTCCCGCGCGAGGCGCTGTAAGGGGTTCGGTAAAGGAAATATGGAATATCTTTTCTCGATCGGTACGGCTTTTGTAGTGGCGGCGTTCTTTTCTATCTTTGTCGCTTCCGTCTACGTAGACAAAACACTGTGAAGCGGAAAACTCTGGAACTATCAAAGGAATAAATGAAAAACAAAATAAGTGCGGGTTTTATGGGGTTGCTGCTGGGCGGGCTGTTGCTGGCCGGCTGCACCGCCCAAAATAATGGCTCGGTAAAGATAGTCTCTATCTCGCCCGAGCCTTACGCCGTAATGCGTGCCGGGGATAAGGTTGACCTTAAAGTGGAAGTGGAATATACCCTGAAGAAAGGCCCTGGCAATATTTCGCTGGTGGCACAAAAAGATGGGACATCTTCAATAGGTTCTGTAAGAGAGGTCATAAAAGAAGGGAGCGGGCGGATTACGCTGGCGCTTAGTTTTGTGGTCCCGGAGACCAAGGTTGTGAACGTGTTCGTTCCGCTGACCCCCGGAGGCTATACGAAAACCGTGATAGTAGACAGTCGCGTCTACAACGTAGCGCCTAAAAAGTAGCCGGACTAAAGGGCCCAGCTGCGAATAGGCCCATAGTCACTTACCAAGTTGAAGCTGGTCTGGTATAGTAGAACTGTAGTTAAAACCTTGGCCGTTTGTTGAGTATAACTCTTGAAACGGCACAGGCAAAGCCTTGTAATTTGGGGAATTGGCCCCAGAGTATCCACGATCCGACCTTAATCGGATGTATCCAGGGAAAGCAAAAGAGTCATTTTGCTTTCCCTTTTTTTAATCGGCAAATTGAATAAAAGCCTCAAAAATGGCAAAATATAGGGGTTAAGGGGAAAATAAAATGACAACCAAAGATAAAGTAGTAGCGGCTTTCCTGGTTTCCGTCGGTATACTTTCCGTAATCCAGGCCAGCAAGTACCTCAGTACAATTTCCCAGATTGAAAAAAATCAGCTTTTTTCCGCTGCGAAAGAGAACCATGCGAATATTCTATTGTGTGAAGAAGTTCACGATTTCGCGGATACTAAAAAAGCCGCTTAGGCATCGGTTTACCTGACAGAGATATCTTCCACAGTTCCTTTGCCGGTAGTTGGCCGCATTGTTAGTGTGTTCCTGCCGCAAATCAATCATATAATTCCCGAGTAGATGCGGTTGGCGCATAAAATTATGAACAGGGATGCCTCTGCCCGCCGCAGCAATAAAATCTCCCAACTAGTAATCCTTCCCGGTTATGCGTGTAATTTTAAATGCGCGCATTGTGGGACTACCGGCGAACGCAGGCTCCAATTGTCCGATAAGGAAATTAGGCTGCTTCATAGAACCGTCAACAACTATGACTTCAGGTCCGTTTCTTTTGCCGGAGGCGAGCCGACGCTCTATATAGACGAGATAAACCGTGTCCTTTCGGGGTTTGACGAGCTGGAAAAAATAGACATATCGATAACAACGAATGGGCATTTTGCCGAAACTGTGGCGAAAGCTGCGGGGTTGATCGCCGCTATTAAAAAACTTGATAAGATCAGGCTGTCATACGACAGATTCCATAAACAATTCTTGCCTTACACGCATGTCCGCAACCTTTATGAAGCCTGCCGGGGTTCTGGAGTGGATTTTGGCGCTATCCTCACAATACAATCTCCTTTGGATCTGGTATTGTCGAAAGAGTTGAGGCAGGCCGGTGATTTCCCGATAGGAGTTCAAAAAGTCCTTCCAATCGGTAGGGCGAAAAGCAATAACGTCGGTTACTCATATACCGAATTTAATCCGGCTGTTTTGCGGGAGATGTGCCCCAACAAGAGGAAGATTTCATACCTGTGCGGTCGCGGGTTCAGTGTTTGCGACGTATCTATTTCTTTCAGGGAATTCAAGAAACACCCGGAGAAATATTTGCGCCCATCAGCGGAAAAGTTGTTTGAAAGTGATTTTTACCAGCGTATGGCCACCATGAAGTTTGCAGAGCTTTTAAAGCGCTGCGGAGACCCCGCAATAAAGTTTTCACCCGCACATTCTTCCCACTGCGTTCTTTGTGAACATATATTCAATTCCGGAGCCGCCGACTGAAATCTATGCATGTCAAACCTGTGCTCTGGAAGACAACCGAGAAAAACATCTATTACAAGATAGAAGCCCTTGAAGCTGTCTGCGACCGGGAGATAGAAGAGCTTCCCTGGCCTGGAAATATCCAAACCCTCTCGTTCTTGTTCTCTAACTCCGGCCCAGATGAACATCTTACTTTGAGTAGGAATATCTCCGGTAAATATGGCGTGCGGCTTGTGTATTTTGCAGATAAAGATAAGTTGATCGCCCCGGCATGCACTGATATTGCCGCAAATATCCGGATAAAGAAAGACAGCAGCCTTGATGAAATACGACAGTTGTACTTGTCCACGGTTCTGCATGTCTTTAATGAAGAGTTTCCAGGAAAACTTCCCGCTTCCAGGATGAACTTCTCAGAGAATGTGGCAAAAAACTATCTTTCTTCCGAAAAGTCCCTGTGCCTGGCGCAGGGAGAGCAGGTTTCAGGCATTATGACAGTAGTGGGGATAAAGGACCATCTCGAGCGGCCCGTGGACTGCGTCAACTGGGTCTGGCTTGATAAAAACCTGCGGCTCCCTGAGCGGATAGTGGCACAGTGCCTGATCGTGGAATGGCTGAAGCGGATAGTGACGCAGCGAGCTAACTGCTATATCGACTCATTCAATTTCCGTTCGCAGCGGTTCTTCAGAAGAATAGGTTTTGTTCCGCTATGCCTAAACATCGAAAGAAAATCCTGACAGCGCTGTTCTTGTCCGGCTGGTTGTTTTGCTGGGGCTGCGCCTCAAAAAGCCAGGAATGGGTTGTCCTGGTTAACGGGCTGCCTGAGAAGATTTCCCCGGAACTTGCCAGTAGAAGCGTTGTATATTATATATTGAGACAGACGCATGAACCGCTTTTCAGGCTGGACGACGGAGAAAACTATAGCAGCCGCCTGTTGAGGAAATGGGAGAGAAATATCTCGGACGGCAGTTTCGAGTTCTGTCCCGATACCACGCTGAAATTCAACGAAGAGACCTCTTTTTCCAGTGAGCTGTTCTCAAGGTATATCTCAGGCGTCGCGCGTAAATATGATACATCCGCAAAGGTCACCAATAATAACGGTTGCTTTAAGGTGGCTTTCGTAGGGCCGCGTACCGGTTTTCTGGAGTTCCTGTCCCAGTATGAGAATGCTCCATCGGTCAGGGTGTCTGCAGCTTTTGAGCAGGGATTGGGACCTTTCAGGATTTCGCATCTGGGTGACGGAGAGGCGGTTCTTGTACGGCGTATCCCGGCGTCTTCGGGCTATAATAAAATAACCCTTTACGAATATACCATTTGGAGAAAATCCGGTAGCAATGAACATCTGGTCTCTGATTTTAACAGGATCCCGCCGCAGGATGTGCCCGCCTGGGTTTTGAATAAATATTCAAGCTTTAATAATGTAACCCTGAAGTCCGGTAATTTAATAATTAACCACCCGGATAAGCGTATCCGGGAGTTGATCTATAACTGTGTAGACGTCCGCCGGTTCAGGCAGGCCTTTTTGCCGGCAAAGAAGGACTTCTACTCAATAAAGAACGTTTTCCCTATGGGGGTGCCCGGCGCAGAGCCCGGGGTGGCCGAACAAACATGCGGCCAGTCGGCTAAGGCGCGTTCCGGGGCCAAGTTTACTTTCGCCAACTGGCGGGACGACAACCTAAAACAGCTCTCAGAATTCGCGGCGGACTTTAATAGAAAAACTGGGGTAAAAATGGAAATTATTAATTCCACTCCGCAGGAGTTAATGAAAAATCTTCATAAAGCTCACAGGCCGTTCAATGCGATCGTAATGTATTTGGATGCTATACGTTCCGAGCAGGCCGCTTTTTATGAAGTGTTTTTAAAATCTGACGGCTATCTGGATTTCCCCCTGCCAAAGGTCACTAAAATATTGAAGCAGTTGGATGCAGGGGGGGATGTGCAGCACAGGGAAGCCGTCGGTACCGCTATCGCTGCGGCACTAAGGAAAGAAGCCGTTGTTCTGCCATTATACCAGGAGGAAAGAGTGTTCTATTATCCGAAAGACATCAGAAATCTTAACGTCGGGGTCGGGTTTGTTGAATATCCTGAGGTGGCGGATTTCAGATGGTGAAACTTCTTGCGAGAATTTTAGCTTATAACTGGCGGCACTATGCGGTGTCGGTGCTGGTATTTATCGCTTTCTGGCAGGCGTTCTCGGCTTTTTCGGCGGTGCGGGTGGCGGACGACAAGCTGCTCACCGCTATGAGGCAGAACGCGACTTATTTTGAGAAGGCTTTTCTTGAAGGCGATGTTTTTGAAACGCAGCGCATTATGTGGCGCATTAAGAATGAGAACATCAAGCGCATCACTTTTCATCCAGTCGCTTTCGAGGGCAGCAGGTGGATCTTCAAAGAGGCTATTGTCGGCAACCTCTATGACCGGCCCCGGGCGCAGCTAACGCACAATGTGCCTTTCATTTCTAACGGCGCGGAGCTGGGGCGCCTGGAGTATGTGATAGACCTGGTGGACGTGAACGCCGCGGTGTTCGGGCAGAACTACGTGCTGTTCATCACCGTGGTTTTCTTCTTCCTCGGGCTGCTTATTATTTCCAACCTGGGCGCCATACAGACTTTGCTGGCTATCGAGCGGTCGGTGAACGAGATCAACGCTATTACCGATTCCGGGCAGAGCGATATTATCAGGAATTCCATTAAGGAGCATATCGCGAGCCTCCCGGCGGGCATTATCGGCACGCCTTTCGCGCAGATGACCAACAGAATGAGCTACGCGCTCGGGCAGGCGGCCCGGCTGGAGGGCGAACTTGCTGTCAGCAAGGCCGTTTCCGACATGGCCGCGCAGGTGGCGCACGATATCCGGTCGCCGTTGGCGGCGCTGGATTCAGCGCTTAAGGATTTGGCCGCGCTGCCCGCTGAAAAGCAGGCACTAGCGCGCGGGGCCGTGGGCCGCATCGGCGAGATAGCACAGGACCTGCTTGAGAAGTATAAGAAGCCCGGCGTTAAGACCGCGCCTGTCGAAAAGACTATTTCGGCGCAGGAGCTGAAGGCGCTCATCGAGCCCGTGCTGGCCGAGAAACGCGCGCAGTATTCAACAAGGCCGGAGCTGGCTATAGATTTTAGCTGCGCCGCCGGCGCGCAGGCCAGGGTGCAGCCGGCCGAGCTGCGCCGCATTGTTTCCAATCTTGTTAATAACGCCGTAGAAGCTTTCGAGAAAGGCGGCCGCGTGGCCGTGGAACTTTCCCGGCTGGACGGGCATGTGCTGCTTAAGGTTAGCGACAACGGCAAAGGCATCCCCGCCGGGATCCTTGCGAAGCTCGGGCAGAAGGGCGAAACCCACGGTAAAGCCGGCGGCACCGGGCTGGGGCTTTATCATGCCCGCACAACCGTTGAAGGCTGGGGCGGCAGTTTGAAGATAGATTCTAAGCCCGGAGCGGGCACTGTTGTTACGATAGAATTGCCGGCAATAGAGGCCGCGGCTGCGCCCGGCGCGGCCGTTCTGATAGACGACGACGCGCTGGTGCGGATGAACTGGAAAACCGCCGCCAGGGGCAAGGGCATAGCGCTGCAGGCCTTCGCCTCGCCCGCGGACTTCTACGCCGCCGAGTCTTCCCTGCACAAAGACATCCCCGTCTACATTGATTCGGAACTTGGCAACGGCATAAAAGGCGAAGAGCTCGCCCAAACCCTTAAAGATAAGGGCTATTCGAATATCTGCCTTGAGACCGGACACTCCTCCGCAAACTTCTCACACATCCCCTGGCTAAAAGTAGCTGGCAAAGAACCTCCCTGGGCCTAGCGGCGGTTCTTTTTATCCGGTCAGTGGCGCTCAGTCCACGTAAAGGCAGAGGTAAGCGGTGTCTTCGGCCACTTTGAGCTGGAACTTGGAGTTGGGGGACACGGTGAAGGTGGCGCCTTTGGGGAAGTCTTGCCAGGCTGTTTCGCCGGGGAGCTTAACGGTAAGCTTGCCGCTGACCACCGACATGATCTCCTTCTTGGCGGTGCCGAACTCGTACTCGCCGGGGGCCATTACGCCCACGGTGGCCGGGCCGGTGGCCGCGGCGAAGGCTATCGACTTAACTTTGCCGTCAAAATACTCGTTGGATTTAAACATGGTTCCTCCGTTCAGTCTTCATTAATAGTTCCACAGCTAAATTCGCCTGCATGGCGGCCACTAAAGCCACCCGCGGGGCCATGGGGCTTACGCGGGGGGCGCATTCACTGGAGCCGTCGCCGCAGATGTAAAGGTTGCCCAGCTTGCGCGTTTTAAGTTTAGAGTTCCCGCCGTAACCGGCCAGGCCCGAGGCCGCTATGACCGGCTTGTCCGGATGCAGCGCCAGCCAGCCGTTTATCAGCATGGCTTTTTCCGCGGCCTTGTCGAAAGCTTCTATAAGGAGGTCAGCTCCGCCGAAGATCTTTTCCAGGTTCCTGGCAGTCACCTTCCCGGCGTGAATGACGACTTCCGTGTAGGGGGTCATTTGCTCCAGGTTCGCCCGCAGGGCCTTAACCTTGCGCAGGCCCACCTGGTGCACGGTATACTGCTGGCGGTTAAGGTTGGAGGGTTCTATCTTGTCGAAGTCCGCTATAATCAGGCGGCCTACGCCAGCGCGCGCCAGCATGATGGCCGCGTTGGAGCCCAGGCCGCCGGCGCCGGCTATTCCCACCGTGGCCTGCCGCAGGCGGGCGAGGACTTTCGGCTCGTGCCGGGAAAAAATAGCTTTTGCCTTTATCATTTAGAAACCGTAAATCGCGGAGTACTTGGCCTTGATATAGTTAAGGAAAGGCTCCACCCTGACCGGCTCGCCCAGTTCGCGCTGCAGCAGCTGCGCGGGCAGGTACTTGCGGCCCTGCGAATGGACGTGCTTGCGTAGCCAGCCCAGAATGGGGGAGAACTCGCCCTTCTCCGGCAGTTGCTTCCAGCCGGGCAGGTCTTTGCTCAGCTTTTCGGCCAGCTGCGCCGAGATCAGATTGCCGAGCGTATACGTCGGGAAATAGCCTATCACGCCCAGAGACCAGTGGATATCCTGCAGGATCCCCTCAGAGGCCTTGGCCGGGGTTATGCCGAAGAATTCCTGCATCTTGGTGTTCCAGTATTCCGGCGCGTCTGAAACTTTAAGCCGGCCTTCCAGCAGGGCGGTCTCTATTTCGAAGCGGAGCAGAATGTGCAGGTTGTAGTTAACCTCGTCCGACTCCACGCGGATCATGGAGGGCGCGGAGCGGTTTACGGCCACGTAGAGCTCCTCGGCGTTTACCTTGTCGAACTTGCCGGGGAAGTGCTTGCGGAGCAGCGGCAGCAGCCAGCGGCAGAACGGCAGCGAGCGGCCCACGATGTTCTCCCAGAAACGGGACTGGGATTCGTGTACGCCCAGCGAGGCCCCGCCGGCCAGCGGGGTGAAGTCGAATTCCTGCGGCGTGCCCTGGCCGTAAAGCGCGTGGCCGCATTCGTGGATGGAGCCGTAGATGGAGGCGGGCAGGTAGTTGCGCTCGGTGCGGGTGGTGATGCGCACGTCGTTCACCGAGAAGTCCGTGGTGAAGGGATGGGCCGAGCGGTCCTGGCGGCCACGGCTGAAGTCATAACCCAGCGCGGCCACTATCTCGTTCGTAAGCGCGAACTGGGCTTCCTCGTCGAAATCTCCCTTAATGATATCGTTCGAGACGGAGCCAGCGCGAGCGTTTATTTCCTTAATAAGGGGCTTAAGGCCGTCTGCGAGTTTTTTAAAGACCGGCTCCAGCCCGGCTTTGGTGGCGCCGGGTTCGTAAAGGTCCAGCAGCGCGTCGTAAGGCGAGGCCTTGTAGCCCAGGATCTGCGCCTTGCGCAGGTTCAGGTCCAGGATCTTTTGCAGGTGGGGGGAGAAGGCTTTAAAATCGGAATTGGCGCGGGCCTTGCCCCAGGCGTCTATGGCCGCGGAGGTGGTGCGGGAGAACTCGCCTACGAATTCGGCCGGGAGCTTGCGGGCTATGTCGTAATCCCGCTTGGCGGCGCGCAGGTAGGAGGCTTCGAACGAGTCCTCGCCCAGGTCCTGCGCCCAGGCGTAGCAGGCGGCTATCAGGGAGCCGGTCTCGTCTGCCGTGAATTTTACGTGGGAAAGCTCTTCCACGGCGGAGATGGCCGCCGCGCGGGCCCCGGCGCCGCCGGTGGGCATGTTTACCTGCTGGTCCCAGCCCAGTACCGCGGCCGCGGAGTTTATGGCCGACACTTCGGAAAGTCTCTTTTTAAGCTGCTGAAATTTTTCTTCCATTATTTCCCCCTAAAAAAATAAAGAGTTTGAAAGTCCGTGGTTTTGTAATCCACAACTCGCAAACTCTCCGCGCTAGAATAGCCTGAATTTTATCCGCCGCAGCCGCAGCCCCCGCCGCACTTGTGCCCGCCCTGGTTCATCGGGCAGCCTTCGAAGCCGGCCCCGCCGCCCTTATTAAGGCCGGGAATCTCGTCCGAGACCTTTACCACCTTGCCGAGTTTGGCGTCGTAAACGTAACGCCCGGTCTTGGCTTCTTTTTTTGGTTCTTCTTTGTGTTCGGACATAGGAAGGGTTAAATTTGGTGCGCCCGACTGGAATCGAACCAGTACAACCGCCTTCGCAGGGCGGGACTCTATCCGTTGAGATACGGGCGCATAGAGCTGTTAACTACATTTTATAATTATCTGAGACTTATAACAATACCAAGTTTGCCGCGGCGCGGCTATTTCCCTGCGTTACAGTCCCAGGAGTTTTCGCCACCAGGGCTTTTCTTCCTGCTTGATCTCGGGCTGTTCGAAAACCGGCTGTTCGCCCTGGCCCTTGTAGACCGGCATGCCCACGCGGAAGGTGGAGCCGCGTCCGGGTTCGCTCTCTATGGTTATGCGCCCGCTCTGCATTACCACCATGGCTTTGGTGATGGCCAGGCCCAGCCCGGTGCCGCCTACCTTCTCGCCGGAGGCCACCTGCACGAATTTTTCGAAAATCTTGCCCTGGTCCTCTTTCTTTATGCCGCAGCCATTGTCCTTCACCGAGAAGAAGGTGAAGCCGTCCAGGCTTTCCTGGCCCGCGTCGGCAGAAACCTCTATGTTTCCGCCGGTCGGCGTGAACTTGATGGCGTTTGAGATCAGGTTGATCAGCACCTGCACGGTGCGGCGCTTGTCGGCGTAGATGTTCGGGATGCCTTGCGCCGTTGTCGCGGTGAGGTTTACGCCCTTGGAGTTGGCCCACGCCTTCATGGATTCCACAGCCTCGGCCGCTATTTCCCCGGCGGAGGCGTTCTCCTGGTGGAAGACCAGTTTTCCCGACTGCAGCTTGGAGAAATCCAGGATGTCCGTGATGATCGAGTTCAGGCGCTCGGTGTTGCGGATGGCGGTATTCAGGATGCCGTGGGAGGAATCCTCTTTTGCGGCCTCGCGGTTCAGGATCTCCAGCGCGGCCTTTATCGAGGTCAGCGGCGAGCGCAGCTCGTGCGTCATGGTGGCTATGAAGTCCTGCTGCAGCTGCTCAACCTGTTTTAATTTTACGGTGTCCGTAGGCACGGACACGGAGCCTACTATCTTGCCATCTTCGTTCTGAATGATGGCGGTGGCTTTTTTGACGGTGTCGGCAAGCTCCGAGGGCCCGGTTTTCTGCATCTCCGTAGAGATATCCCCTTTATTCTCAGACCTAATCTCTTTAGCCAGCGAGACCACCTGGTTCTCAATCTGGGAAAGGTCTACGATTCTTTTCCCCGAGAGCTCGGAGAGCGGCTTGCCGGAGATGGCTTCCGCCTGGGGGTTCATCATCAGGATCTTGCCGTCCTTGTCCACCACCACCACGCCGTCAGCCATGCTGGTCATTACGGACTCGGTCCGCACCATGTCGTTCTCTACTTTCTTCTTTTCCAGCCGGATGCCCTCCAGGGCTTTGTTAACGCTGGCTTCGATCTCCTGCTTAATTTTTTCTCCGAGCATCGCGATTATGCGCTTCTGCTCCTCCGGGTCGGCGGTAACGCGCGCGACCACCGTGGAGAGGGCCGTTTCCAGCCCCTGGTCGGCTATCTTTTCCGTCATCCGCTCGTCCGCGGCCGCCGCGCCCCCTGTGCCGCCCGCCCCCGGGCCAGGTCCCGCGTCGCCTGCGCCATCCCCGCCGCTGCCCCCGGCGCCTTCTGGCTGAACGCCTCCTACTTTGGTGTAGATGGCTTCGTTAAGCTTGATCCTGTCCACGCCGCGTTCTTTAAGGAATTCCTTGGCCTCGCCTTTGAAGGCCTGCACCTGACAGAGCGCCAGCAGATCCTCGCCGGTCACGCCGGCGGCAAAGCTTATGGTC
>JBBRDG010000076.1:0-11953 GCA_038204165.1 Elusimicrobiales bacterium | reverse complement strand
TTATGATATGGACCTTGGGAAAATCCAGGAAGCCATAGAGAACCAGGAGCCCATGAAGATAGTGGACGTGCAGGACGGCGGTGATAAGGTTGAAATTTTTATCGAATAGCTGTGTGTGGGCGGATAAGTGTCTAAAGGACTTCCGGAAGATGGGAAAGTGGGTAAGAGTTTTCACGTGAAAACAAAAGCCTCCTGAAAACACCATGAAGCTTAAATTCGCCCCTAAAGCCTGGCTTTGGGGGCGATTTTTTTGACTCTAAAGTTATTAATTGGGTGGATGGCGTGCGAGGCATGGGATTTGTCTGTTTTGCCGGCATGCCCGTAGGCCAGGGGTTGGGCACTGTTGGGGGGGGGGTGTTGTGCGGTGGGGTGATTGGATGTTGGTGGGGCCTGAACTGTGGAGGGCCTTGTATTGTAGGTGCTCCCTTACTTAAAGTGTTTTCACGTGAAAACAGTTCGGGCTTGCCCCGTGCCGCTAGGGGGGGGCGCATGTGTCTGTCAGGCTTTGCGAATAACGTCATTGGCTTATATATAAGGTAAGCGATATCATTTTGGCCTCCTTGTGTCGTGGTTTTCACGTGAGAACATTCTGTTGGGCTATTCATTCCCTTATATATTGACTTGAGCCTTAGAAAACTATAGAATTTACTAATTAGAAGGGGGCAAGAGTTTTCACGTGAAAACCTTAGCCGCGGTTGTATAATAAAGGGCAGGACCATATATGGCTGAAATAGTTGCAATAGCTAACCAGAAAGGCGGAGTTGGTAAGACCACCACGGCTATTAACCTGGCTGTAGCTCTGGCGGCGTTCGATTATGAGACGCTCATTATAGACTTTGATCCGCAGAGTAACGCCACTTCCGGCCTAGGGGTGGACATAACCAGCAATAATAAGAATATTTACGATGTGCTTTGCGGCAAAGCTAACGTCGAGGCAGCCATACACCAGACCTCCGTGGAGTGGCTGGACATAGTGCCTACCAGCCACAACCTGGCCGGCTCGGAGATAGAGCTCGTGAGCGAGTTTTCACGTGAAACCGTTCTTAAGCGCGCGCTGGAGAAGGTAGGGGGAATGTACAAGTTTATTATCATTGACTGCCCTCCTTCCCTTGGGCTGCTTACCGTTAATGCGCTTAACGCCTCCAATTCCGTTATAACCCCGGTGCAGTGCGAGTTCTATGCCATGGAAGGCCTTGCCTACTTTATGAACACCGTAGAGAAGATCAAGCAGGCTCTTAACCCCGGCCTTAAGATAGATGGCGGCGTAATAACCATGTACGATTCCCGCATTAACCTGGCCAACCAGGTGCGGGGGGAAATAGGCAAGTATTACGGGGATAAGCTTTACAAGACCGTAATTCCCCGGAACGTGCGCCTTGCCGAGGCTCCCAGTTTTGGTCAGTCCATCTTTGTTTACGACCCAGCCTCCCGCGGGGCGCTGGCCTATAAGGAGCTGGCCCTGGAGTTCCTGGAAAGGCGCGGCGTCGACATTTCCGCCTACAAAAAATCCGACCTATACATAACCGAAGAATCTGAGCTGGAATACGACCTCGGAGGCTGAGCCTCCACACGAGGTTGAGCCTCCACACGAGGCTGAGCCTCCACACGAGGTTGAGCCTCGATAAAAAAAAGTCTTATATAATAAGGAGAAATTATGAGGAAAGCTTTAGGCAGGGGAATCGATTCCCTTATCACCAAGGTGCAGAATAACGATATTTCCGGTGATATCGTACAGCGGATCCCGGTGGCGAACATCGTCCCTAACCGATACCAGCCGCGCCGCAATTTTGATGAAGTGGCGCTGGTCGAACTTTCCGAATCTATAAAAGAGCGCGGCCTGATTCAGCCTATTTCAGTCTGGAAGGATGCCGGTGAGGATCATTATGAGCTGATAGCCGGCGAGCGCCGCCTGCGGGCCACCAAGCTGGCCGGCCTGACCGAGATAGAAGCCATAGTGAAAAAGAATTTAGACGATGAGCAGAAGCTCGGCCTGTCGCTTATCGAGAACATCCAGCGCGAGGACCTGAACGCGGTGGATACCGCGCTGGCCTACCGCCAACTGATGCAGACTTTCAGCGTTTCTCAGGCGGATATAGCTAAAAGGGTCGGCAAATCCCGCGGGGCCGTTTCCAACACGCTGCGCCTGCTGGAGCTAGATGAAGATATACGGCAGGGCATCCAGGCCGGGGTTATCAGCGAAGGTCACGCCCGCGCGCTGATCTCCATCCCGGATTCTTCCAAACGCCGCGAATTTTATCAGCGCATCATGACAGAGAAACTTTCGGTGCGCGATATCGAGAATTTCGCGCAGGGTTTCCACGCGCTGCGGCCGCGCGCTCCCAAGGCGGGGCGCGGCGGCTCTAAAAAGAGCCCGGAAGCCGCGGAGCTGGAATCCTCGCTGGAAAAAACGCTCGGCACCAAGGTGGAGATCTGCGCCGGGCCGGGCCCGCAGAATGGTAAAATAATAATACATTACTTCTCGCTGGACGATTTGGATAGGGTAACACAAATTTTAAAAAAGTAGCACTAAGGTCAATATGCGTTATCTTCTCGCGGCGGCCCTGCTCGCCGCTGTACCCCTGACGTCCCGGGCACAGGCCCCCGCCGCCCCGGCGCAGCCTGAGGCCGACAAGCCCTCGGCTTATTCGGCCAAGTCCCCCGTGCCGGTCTATTACGCGCCCGAGCGGAACCTCGGTGAATTCTACCTTTACGCCGACGGCGGCTTTCATGCCGACTGGTATGTCGGCTACAACAACTGCTGGATAGTGAAACTGCCGCCTATCCCGGCGGCCGGCTACGCCAAGGCGTATATAGGCGCCAAGATGGGCCGCGCCAAAGTGATGTCGTGGCCAGCCTCGTGGGATACCACGCCCATCCCCGGCAAGATCTACATGGCCCTTAACCAGGAGCCCACTTTTAATTCAGGCCACACCTACTTTCTGGTGGAAGCCGCGGACCTGCCGCGGGAGCCGCTGCCCAATGATTCTCTGGAGGGGGTCGACTCCGCCCGCTGGCTCTGGTCGGAGATCCCGCTGTCCAGGATTTCGCAGGATAAGGCCAACTACCTGGCGCTCTGGTCTTCTTCGCGGTATTTTACCTCCGCCTCCAGTTCCCCAATAATTTCCGCCGCGGTCGGCGCGAACGACGATGACGGCGAAGAAAACGTATGGCTGAACCGCTCTGTAAGGGGTAACGCCCCGTCGGGCGAGGGCGTGCTGGAAACCCCTATCTCCGGGCTGAAGCCGGCCATGGCCATAAAACTTGTCCCGGCCAACGACTATAAGGTGTTCATTAAAGGCTTTTCTGCCCAGCTCGCTTCGGAGAGTATCACGGTGTCCTTTGCCGCTATCGGCGAGGATATCCGCGCTACCTGGCTGGAAGTCTCATACGACAAGTTCGACTGGCAGCGCGTTACGCGCTACATGTTCAAGGCTCCGTATTTTTGGACTTTCGGCCGGGACGAGATCTCTAAAGAAATGTTCTACCTGCGCGCCGCCGCCCAGGATAATCTTGAAAATACCGGTTACTCCAAGGAAATAACGGTGCCGGCCGTTGCCGCCGCGCCCAAGCCGCAGTAGGCGAGCGTCCGAAGTGGAAATAATTTTATCATGAAGAAGAAATACAACATCGCCGTAGTGGGAGCTTCCGGAATGGTGGGCGGGGAATTGCTGGGGCTGTTGGAGAGCCGGCGTTTCCCCGTAGGTGAGTTCTACCCTTTTAATTCGGGCCGCAAACCTGCCAAGGTCGTTTTCCGCGGCAAAAAGTACCCCTGCGCAAAACCGTCCCTGGAAACCCTGAAGAAAGCCGATATAGCTTTCTTTGTTTCCACCGACGAGGTCGCGGAAAAATTTGCGCCGCGCCTGGCCGCCGCCGGCACCTGGTGCATAGACGATTCATCCCGCTTCCGCCTGGCTCCCGGAGTGCCGCTGGTTATCCCCGAAGTGAACGGAGGAGAACTCAAAGCTTCTAAAAAACTCATCGCCGGGCCCAACTGCACCCTTACCGGGGCCGCGGTGGCGCTGGCGGAGATCCACCGCAGGTTCGGCATTACAGAACTCAGGATGGCTACTTACCAGGCCGTTTCCGGCGCCGGCAAAGCCGCCATGGCCCGTCTGGAAGAAGAAGTAAAAGCGCATTTTAAAGGCGCGCCCTTAAAACCAGGGCCCGGCCAGTTCCCCAGGCCCATAGCGTTCAATCTTTTTCCGCAGGTGGGCGGCTTCGACGAAGGAGGCAATTCCGGCGAAGAGAATAAAGTGGAAGCCGAGCTCAAGAAGATTTGGAACGATAAAAAAATACGAATCAGCTGCACCTCGGTGCGCGTGCCGGTGTTGCGCGGGCATTCGCTGGCCGTGTGGTTCACCACCAAAAAGCCCTGCACGGAAGCCGCGCTCAGGAAGGAACTGCTGCGCACGCCCGGCCTGAAGTTTTTTTCTAAACCGGAAAATTATCCCACGCCGCTAGAGAACGCGCAGCGCACCGGGATAGTTTACGCCGGGCGGCTGCGCCGCGCGCACACTTCCCGCAACGAGTTTCAGCTGTGGATAGTGTCCGACAATTTATACAAGGGCGCCGCCCTTAATTCAGTGCAGATAGCCGAGACTATCGCCGGGCTGTAAGCCGGCGGCGGGAAAGACAGGGGGGAGAAATGAATAAAATATTATTTACTGCCATACTTTGCGCGCTCGGCTTCGCGGCTTGCAAAAAGAAGCAGCCCGAGACGATCCCGCAGCCTAAGGCCGCGGACGCGCTGGCTATGGCCGCCCCCGCAGCTCAGGCGGTTTCCACCGCACCGGTGCTGGAGCAGAACCCGCTTAAAGTCCCGGGCAACTATCTTAAAACCACTGTCGGGCATATAGGCGAGGCCAAGGCCGCCAAGGCGCTTTTTGAAAAGACCGCCCAGCAGGAAGCCGACAGTCTGGACCTGAATAATACCGGCGGCAACTGAATTTAGTTAGCGGTCGCGGACTATGCGGGGGGAGGGGAAATGACTCAATACTTATTAGCTCTGGCTTTAGCCGCCGGCATTCTCGCCGGGTGGGCTTTGGTACGCCATCTTAAAGGCCGTCGGTTTAGTAAGCTGGCTAAACTGGCGGAAGTCAGCGGGGCCGCGCTGGAGGATTACGGGCCGGAAGTATCGCTGCTGGAGGGCACCGGGCTGCCGTTCTTCGTGGACGGGCGCGGCGGCTTCGGCCGCTGCCTTCTAAGGCAGGAGGCGGAGGACGGGGTTAAGCCTTACTTCTTCGACTACCAGTGCACGCTCGGGGCAGGCTCTACAGAGCGCAAGCGGCAGTCCACCGTGGCGCTGTTTGAGTTCGAGAAAGGCGCCTTCCCGGATTTTCACCTTTCGGCCGGCGGTGACCTGCCCGACGAGGCCTCCGGCCTGGAGCCGGCGGAGATGAAGGAATTCTCCGGCTTTCCTCCCGGGGTAAAATTGTTGGGGCGCGACCCGGCCGCGCTGAAAAAATATTTTACGGTGGAGCTGAACACCTGCTTCGCCGAGCATGAAGGCTGGAGCGCTCAGGGCTCCGGGCGTTACCTGGTGCTGTATAAGAGCGGTGGCCTGGTTCCTACGGGCGAGTACCCGGCTTTCATCGCCGAAGCTAAAAAACTGGCCTTCAACCTGGGCTAGTTCTCTGAGGGGGAGAAATATGCATTTTTTTCGGGAACAGTTTATCGTATTGGGCGTCTTGGCGGTGGCAGCGGCGTTCGGTTTTTTTTTATACCTGGACTGGAAACGCCGGAACGCTTTGGCGGCGCTGGCGGCTTCTATCGGGCTGCTTTTTTCCAAGGACGGCCCCGCACCGCATTTCCTGGAAGGCACCGGTCTGGAGATCTTCAAACTGGGCCGCTCCCGCAAGGCCTCCAACCTTATCGAAATGGCCCTGCCCACAGGGCGGCTGCAGGTCTTTGACTACAGCTATGCCACCGGCAGCGGCAAGAACAGTAAAAAACACAGCTTCACGCTGGCGCTGATCGCCTGCAAGTGCGAGATCCCGTATTTCGACCTTAAGCCCGAGAGTTTTATTTACAAGTTCGGCGAGATGCTGGGGTTTAAAGACATAGACCTGCCCGCATTCCCGCTGTTTTCCGACAAATACCGCCTGACCGGCACAGATGAAGCCGCCGTGCGGATGTTCTTCAATCCCGATCGCGCCGCCTGGTTCGAACGGAACCTCGACCTGCGCGCGCAGGGAGCCCCGGGCTACGGTCTGCTCTTTAAAAAAGAGGGCCGCCTGCCTGTGGACGCCTGGCAGACTTTCATTGAAGAAGCTAAAACCTTCGCCGCCGAAGCTCTAAAGTAACCCGATGAACCGCCTACGGCCCAGCTGCGCGTAAGGCATCTCGCGCGAAATACCGAGCGGGTCAGGCGCGCGGAAGCGGACAATATGACAGAGATTGTAAAATTTTACAATTGGGTGGTGCAGATGAGCGGGATGCTGATGGAAACCAACCCTTTAGCGGGGATTTGATTCGCGGTTTTCATGTTTATTGTTTGTGTTGTCACCCCGCGCCGTAAAGCCGCATGATAGGCCGTTTTTTTTTGTAATTTTCATAAGCCTTAAGCCAGGAGCGGCTCATGGGGGCGATGTATAGTGAGCCCTTAGACGCCCGCGCAGGAGAGGTTTCCTTGAAAACCCCTTTGCGCTGCCATTCGTTCAACCGCCCAAGTGGCGTATCCATGGACGGGGAGTGGCCGCAATAACGGCAGAGGACCTTGAGCTGACGTTCCGTGTTTTCAGGCGTCAGATCCTTAAGGCTTTTGACGCCTATATCGAACCCGAAGACCCTGTCTATACTAGCGCCGGCCCCGCAGGGGTAGTAGCCGTAGCGGGTCAGGCCGTAGCCGCAGTTTTGCGGTATATGGCATGGCGAGGCTTTTTTGATCCCGAAATCTGCCGGGGCGAGATTATAGAGCCGGAATTTTTGAAAACGCGTTTTTTTATCAGTGTTATTTACCAGCACCCAGTTCGGCAGGCTTTTCAGTACGTTGCGGACAGCGCGGCCGTAGCCGTTGGACACCACCTGAAGGTTTCTGATATTGAATTTAAGGGCGCTGAAGTATTTAAGAATGGCTGAAAGCCGCGGGTGCAGGGTCGGCTCGCCTCCCAGCAGGGAAATATATTCCCAGTTCCGGCCCAATTCCAGGGATTCTTTCATAAAAAACAGTATCTGCCCCAGCGACATGGATTCTTCAGAGGGCGCCTGACTTGTTGAACGGTCGCAGTTGTAACAGCCGAGGTTGCATTTGGTCGTGAGCTCAATTTCTACGGCGTTTTTTACCAGACTTTTTTTTGCGCCGAGCATTGACGTCGGCCCCGCGAGGACTTTCGGGGCTGAGCTGCGGATTCTGCGGCTGGCACTACTTTTCCGTATCTCCATAAAATAGAAACCCCCTTTCCTCAGCATTAATCAAAAAGCTTTCCTAGAACTATGATAACAATTCCTGTCCTCCTGATGAACCGGTTCGAATCCAGAAGTAAACTCCGGGGCCATAAACCAGACCGGCGCGGCCACAAAGCCCAAGCCGGCCGGGGCGATGTCGTTAAGACCGAGCAGCTTTATCATGCAGTCCAGGGAAGAAATGCCGGGCAACACCGTGACGCGAGCGCCGCGGAGGCATTTTAAACCTGTTGGCGCTTTACGGGCCGGCTACTGACTACTCGATAAAGGCCAGACAGGGGCTAGGTATATTGCCCGCCTGCCTTAGGTGCAAATGCCCGTGCGCAGAAAAACGCCGCCTGTTAGACTATCGTTGTAGTAGATGGTCTCGGTGGTCAGGAGAAAAAGCATGAAAAAGATTCTTATCGCGGTAGTTATGGCGGTTTCTGCCGGTTCGGCTTACGCGGGCACAGCGGCCGGGCAACTGGGCTTAAATAATCCTTCCATTCAAATGTCTGTGCCTGCCCCCACCCCGGCAAAAATTTCAAAAAGTGATTCCTTCAGCAGCAGCATCGTGAGCCTTTATGAAGTATGGCTGAAAAACAACTTCGGCGACCCTGCAGACAAGAAACTGGTAGAGAACGAAATGCACAGCCTTGTGGCTGCGGCCGCGCCGGTCAATAAGCCTGAGCTCATCCTGGTGAGGGTATTACTTAGCAATGAAAAAGCTGCAGCCGCAAAGAACGTCACAGCCTACAGCGAATATCTCACCGAGTTATTCCGCCAGGTCAGGAATCCCAAAAGCTGGGGCTATTGCCAGGCAGTTCAGAAAATGAACGAGGCGGAGGTACTTGCCTATCTGTCTTCTCATAACGAAGAGCAGTTGGGCGAGTCAGTCGCCCTTATGAAGGACAGCATTATGAGCCGCAAGGCTAAACTGGACAGAGCTGAAGCGCTGGTGCTGGCTACGGCCAGCGAAATAGTGATCATAGATGCGAGCCTGGCCAGACTGGCAAGGTAGGGCTCCAGGTTCAAACTTTAAGAATAGTAGCTAAAAGCAAGAAAGCTCCCCGCGGCACGGCCGCGGGGAGTTTTATTTTAAGTGCAGGTAAAATCCGCGGGAAACATAAGCGCTAAGGTCTCTAAAGAGCCGGCGGAGCATCAGGCGATATTGCGGCGTCCGGCGGCTATAGTTATAATACAAGTGCCGCACGCAATTGCGGCGACTATGTTCACAAATTCTTCCTCCGGCCGCCACAAACGCCTGGCCGCCGTCATCCTGACTTCTCTGGGGCCATGGCGCTGGCCGCGGCGCCGGGCTGCTTTACCGCGGCCTCTTGGCTACGCGGGGCGCTCGTCCGCCGTGCGGTGAAAAGGGTGCATATTTCGACTTTTACATGGCCGGGGAATCTACCGCTGCCGGCGAGCGCGGGATGCCAATTTTTGAGAGCCTGCGGGAAAAAGTCCTCTCCCGCTCCATGCTGCTGGCGGCCCTGTTCTATAATGCCGAGAAGCATTTCCCCTGGCTGCGGGTCCGTACTCTTGACACGTACGAGCACCATCTGCGGCGCATGATAGAGATGAGCCTGGCCGCAGGGCTTACGCCCGTCCTGTCCACAGTGGTCTCAGATATGGTCGACGTTGATCCGGGGGTGTCTGGAAAAGACGGAGAGGAGTTGGCCGCGTCTCTGCACGCCTCAGATTATTCCTCCGAACAGGCGGTACGGCCGGAGTTGCGGGCCTATCTTGAATATCGCAGGGGAAAGCGCCTGCTTTCACTAGGGCGCACGTCCGAAGCCAGAAAGGCCCTGCGCACAGCTGTCGACCTGACCGGGGATGATAATTTTCAGGCGCGCGACCAGCCGCCAGAACGCCATTATCAGGTCCCTTGCTGCGGAATACCGCGTGCCGCTGGTGGACGCGGTTAAGATCTTCGAAGCCGCGTCTCCGGGCGGAATAACGGGTTTGTCCCTTTTTTCCGACGGCCACCATCCAAACATGGCCGGCTACATACTGCTGGCGAAGGGCTACGCGCGGGAACTGTCGGCTGTAACCGGCGCCCCGGCGTGTGTAAGTTACGGCACGCCGGCCGACGTCTTCAGGATTTTCTCTTTCGGAAAGAATAAACGCTCCCATGCCCTGGTGAAGAGTGGCCGCTGGTTCTTCGCGTGGCGGCGAAGCACGCTTTGCCCTGGAAAGGCTTGAGATGGCGCGCAGGCGTTTTCGCGAGGCCGCAACTCTGGACTCAGGCAGCTTTTCGGCGCGCCTTGGCCTGAGCCTGGCCGAGGGGGGCTTTCCCGCGGCAAATAATACTTCGGGGGTGGCGGGGCCTTTGCCCGGGAATGGCATATCTCTTACGGCCCCTCCGGCCCCGGCGACCGGGCGAAGTCCAAGGCCTTGTCCGATTCCGCGGCCGTAAAGATCGGTAACGGGGAGCCGGGAGCGGCGGATCTGCTCCGCGGCGCTCTTAAGCTTGATGGCGGCAACCCTGAGGCGCTTATTGACGTTTGCGCGCTGCTCGGGCGCGAGGGTAAAAAAAAGCAGGCCCTTGAGGCCTGCGGGCGGGCGGTATATTCCGTGCGCTCCGAATCGGACAGGGCAATTCCCGGGATAGTTTCGCTGGCCGCCTACGCCGATTTCACTAAGTATGAATTGCTTCGTTCTCTTGGGTGGCAGAACGAGGGCGCCGCGGTCCTTAAAGACTGCATAAAGCATGCGCCGGCGGGCTGGCCGGGCCTCTCGGCCGCTAAAAAGGAACTGGCCGGTCTTCCCCGGTCGGAAGAGAGCGGCAGCCGTTAAGACGAAATCTTTGCCTTGACAAGGCAAAAGGACCTGCTATACTATTGATATCAATAGTAGCGGCACCATCGAATTTAATTATATATACTGGCGTATAGGTCCTATGGCCTGGTTGTGTCTGGGGCTAAAGGCCTTTGATTAAAGTCAAGTAATCAGCAACAATATTAATATGAAACGTACCTTCCTTATAACTTTGGCGGCGGTGGCCGCGCTGACCATGGGCTTGATGGCCCAGGACGTTTCTTTTAACAACCTTTACAACAGCCTGCCCCAGCCCGTGGCCGTGGCCGCGCCGGCGCCAGCTTTAACCGTCCTTCCCCAGGACGCGCCCGCCGCGCCCCGCGAATGGCTGGTAATGGTTTTTATCAACGGCGTTAACGACCTTGGCATCCTCGGTTTCGCGGATAAGAGCATAAACGACATGGAGAAGGTCGGTTCCACTAACAACATGGCCGTGGTGGTGGAATACGGCATCCTCGGAGTGAATGATCCCGGTGGCGACCGCAACCTGCAGTTCCAGCGCGGTTCCAAGACCATTTTTGTGACACAGGACGGGGATGATTCCAAAATAAGTTCCCTTCCTTTCTACGCCTCCAACGACGCCGACATGGGCAGCGCGGCCAATTTGGTGCGCTTCGCCAAGCGCGGGCTGCGCAAGTTCCCCGCCAGAAAAGTGGCGTTGGTGGTCTGGAACCATGGCGCCGGCCGCCTGGGCATAGCCTACGATGACGTTAGCCAGAATCACATGGAAGTGGACCAGCTCGGCCGCGCGCTCGCGCAGGTTAAGCAGGCCCTCGGCCATAAGATAGACGTTTTTGCCACCGACGCCTGCCTTATGCAGATGGCCGCCGTGGCTTATAAATTTAAGGATTCCGCCAGCGTGATAGTGGGCTCGGAAGAGACCATCCCCGGGGACAGCTACCCGTATGACACCATTCTCGGCCCGCTGGCAGCCAACCCGGCTATGGACGCGGAGGGGCTGGGAGCCCTGATGGTTAATGCTTACGGCGCGCACTACCATAACAACGTAACCCTTTCCGCCCTCCGCTCCTCGGCGCTGCCCGGCCTGGTATCTAACGTGAATGCCTGGGTGAGTGCTATTCAGAATGATCCCAAGGCCCTGGCCGCCGCCACCAGCGAGAATACGGTGAACGGCACTTATAACTTCGCCATGAGGGATTCCAAGGACTTTACCGACTACCTCGCCAACGTCAACGGCCGGCTGGCGGCCGGTTCCGCGGCCAAGTACCAGACCGGAAAACTGCAGGCCTATATCGCCAAAGCGCTGCTGATCAGGGATACTGCTCTGCCTTCCATGACGCAGGCGCACGGCCTTTCTATTTATATCCCCGCGATGCGTTACAATTCCTCCAACTATGAAAAGCTGGCCTTCGCCCGCGATTCCCTGTGGGACGACTTCTTGCGCGTAATGATGGAGGAACGGCTTAAGCCGTAAATCGCCATGAACTTCCATGCCGCCAAAAATCTGCGCCTGGCCGCCATAGCGGCCGGCCTGCTGTGTTTCGGCCTTAACGCAGGCGCCGAGCCGGCGGCCCAGCGGCTTGCCAAATTCGAGCTTGCCATCTCCAGCGGCGATCCCGCCGGAGCCATAGAATTCCTTAAGGATGGCGAAGTCCGCGGCCTGGCCGAGAAGGACCAACAGAAAGCCACCGCGCTTACCGCCGAAGCCGAGGCGCTGAAAGATCTTAAAGACTTGCTGGCCATGCCCTGGAACGACGCCGAGGTGAACAAACTCAACCAGTCGCTGGCTATA
>JBBRDG010000075.1:0-12480 GCA_038204165.1 Elusimicrobiales bacterium | reverse complement strand
GGAAAAAATCGGAGAGGAAGGGATTCGAACCCTTGATACGGGTTTACCCCGTATGCCGGTTTAGCAAACCGGTGCCTTCAACCGCTCGGCCACCTCTCCATTTGTAACGCTATTTTATTATATAAAAATAAAGAACCGTTTTATTTAAAGGTTTTCTTTATGCCTTCTTTCAGCGGGGTCCAGGCTTTCCAGCCTGTGTCGCGTTCCCACTTGGAAGAATCGGCCGTCCAGTTCAACTCCGCCCCTTCCCTGGCCTTGTCCCTGTTGAACACCGGCTCGGCTCTCCCCAGCCAGGAGACGGCCTCGTAGGCCAGGCCCAGCGTGGCCAGCAGCGGGCGCGGCAGGTCCAGCATAAAGGGCATTTTTACGCCCATGGCCTCCGCCAGCATGGCTATAAACTTCTTCCAGTGGTAGGGCTTATTCTCGCAGATATAGTAGGTGTTGCCGTCGGTGGCGGCGTTCTCCATGGAAGTTATAACCGCGTTCACCAGATCGTCCACATACACAAAGCTGAAGATGCCTTCGGCTCCGGCGGTTACCATAAAACCTTTCCTGACCCAGTCGGCTATTTTGGAAACGGCGTGTTCGTTGGGCCCGTAAACTATGGAGGGGCGCAGGATAGTGCGGCGCACAAAGGGCGGCAGCTTCATTATTTCTTTTTCCCCGCCCAGCTTGGTGGCTCCGTACTGGGACACCGGCGCGTCGGGCTCCGTTTCCACGCGAGTCTCGGTTCCCTTGGACGGGCCGCCGGCGGCCAGGCTGGAAACGTACACCAGCTTGGCGGGCGGCTTGGGCAGGGTGGCAATGGCGGCCACCAGGTTGGCGGCGCCCGCAACGTTGGCTCTTTCAAAACCGGCGCGGGTTCTGGAAAAGAGCACGGCGGCCATGTGCACTACGTAGTCAGCCCCTTCCACCGCCTTCTTGAGGGATTCTTTATCGTCAAAGGAAACTACGGCGTATTGCGCGCCCTCCAGGCGGCGCGCGGGCGCGCTGCGGGTAAAGATCCTTACCGCGTAGCCCCGCGCCAGCAGGGTTTTCGCCAGCACGGTGCCTATGAACCCGGTGCCTCCGGTGATAGCCACAATTTTTTCGTTCATTGGTCCTCTTTAAGTTTGTTGAGCGCGTGGTTCACTTCAGTATCTATGCCGCGCAACTGGGTCTTAACCCTGGTGTTCAGCGTCACACCAAAGCGGAGCAGGCCGGAGCGTACGGTGTCCTTGTCGGGGTAGCGGCGGGCCTGCATTTTTTTTAGCACCGGGGTCCCGTCCCGCTGCGGCATAGTGGCCGCCACGGACACGGTCATAAGGGCGAAGGCGGCCAGGTTTATGGCAAAGCCGGCGGCGCCGTTCAGAAACCTGACCAGCCTGGAGCTGGTGTTCACGAAGATCATGAAAACGCTCCAGACCAGCAGCGAAACTGCCAGGTAGTAATTCCCGTAGGGGCCGGTCTCGGGATAGCAGACAAAAAGTGCCAGGTGCACCAGCGCCACCGCCACTATCTTTAACATCAGCTTCATATTATCGGTGGTTCCTCTTTCTTCGGGGGCAGCAGGGGCGGATAGTCTACCCCCAGGCGGAGCAGGCCCTTGTAGATATCCGTCTTTGCCGGGACATAGCCGTCCGCCAGTTTATACAGCGGGCTAACGCCGTTCTTCTGTGGCAGCAGCGACAGGGCTGCCAGCGCGCAGGCCAGTGCGTACGCGCACAGCACCCCTGCTTTATCGGAAGTTTTAAAGTTCGCTACGGCGTTGCCCAGCAGAATGGCGAAGGCCGACCAGATTAGCAGCGAAATGAAAGTAAAGGCGGCGCCCAATTTGCCGCTGTCGGGAAAGCAGACGAAGACCGCAGCCTGGACCAGGAACGCCAGCATTATGAACCCGGTTCTCATATTAGTCCATAGCCTTGAACTCTACGTGTACGGTGAGTTTGTCCTCGTAGAAATCATCCGGCAGGGAAGCGAACGGGGCCGCGCTCTTAACGGAGGATTCCGCCGCGTTGTCGAACAGCCTGTTGCCCGAGGATTTTTCTACACTCACGCTTCGGGCGGAGCCGTCGCGCTGGATGGAGAACTGCACGGTGCAGCGCAGGCTTCCGGCGGAAGGCATCTTGGTAGTCCAGGCGGTCCAGAGGGCCTCGCGCACCTGCGTGATGTACCAGGGGTACGGAAAATTGGCCGAATCAGTTATCAGCGGGGTGCCGTTCTCGCCGGCTTGGCCGCGGGGCTTCTCCTCTTGCACCAATTTGGCCCCGCCGGAAAGCACGCTGGGTTTGGGCAGCGCGCCCCTGGAAAAATCGTCCTCGTCGGGAGCGGCAGCTTTTACCGCGCGGGCCGCTTTGCGCTCCGGCGCGGCGGTCTTGGGGGCTTCTGCGCCCTCGGCGGCCGCGGCCTTCTGCATGGTGACCACGCTGGAGGGGCCTATGAAATCCACGTAATAGGCTTCGGTCTTTTTAAGGTGAAAAGCGTTCCGGCCAAAGAACAGGGCAACCGCTAAAAGCAGGAAATGGGCCGAGGAGGAGTAAATCAGGTAGGAACGCATCTAAGTCTCTAGTTCTCCGGTTTCACGGCTATGCCTATTTTTCCGGCGCCGAGCTTTTTGGCGGCGTCGAACACGGCCACTACCCGTTCCACCGGCACAGATTTGTCGGCTTCCACCAGCACGGTTTTCTTGTAGGACTTGCCGAAGCGCAGGATCAGTTCTTTCTCCAGCGACTGTAGTCTTACCGGCTTATTGTCCACGGCCATTGAACCGTCCGCGCCCAGCTGTACTTTAATCACGTTCTCTTCGTCGCCTTTTACGCCGGTGGAGGCTTTGGGCAGGTTTACCTGGATCTGGGACTGTACCAGGAAAGGCGTGATAACCATGAAGATAATCAGGATTATCAGCGAAACGTCGATCAGCGGGATCATGTTGATCTCCGCGATGATGCCGCTTTTTACTGTGTGTACGCGCATAATTTTTATCCGGCTTTTACAGCGTCCCGCTGTATTCTCTTGAAGTGGAGCGGTCTATGACCTGTTCGGACAGCCAGTTAACTTCGTTGGCGAATTCGTTGGCTTTGTGCGCGAAGTAGTTGTAGGCGACTATGGCCGGGATGGCCACAAAGATGCCCGCGGCGGTGTTTACCAGCGCTTCGGAAATGCCCATGGCTACCACGGAGGGGCCGGCGCCGGCGTAAGTGGCAAGGTCTTTAAAGGCGCGGATCACGCCCGCCACCGTGCCGAACAGGCCTATGAAGGGGCTGATGCTGCCGATGGTGGCGATGGCGGTAAGGCTCTTGCCCATGCGGGACACGTGCCATTCCACGGCCTTTTCGGCCAGTTCGCGTTTTTCCTGCGGCGTGCCGTAATGGGAGATTACCTTGTGTATGATGTCGCCAGCCGGGCTCTTGGACTTGGCGCACAGGTCGGCAATCTGGCGGACCTCGCCGGTTTTGAGCAGGGCGTGGGCTTTGTGAAGCAGGTCCTGAAGGCCGGAGAAGGTCTTCCGGTAGACGGTCCAGCGTTCCCAGATAAGGGCGATAGAGTAGATGGATAGCGCCATTAGCAGAAAAAGGATGGGGCCGCCGGCGGTTATCAGCTGTTTAAAAGTGCCATTCATGTGCAATCTCCGTAGCTAGATATCTATATGAAATTATACAAATTAGGAGGGGGCCGGTGGGCGCATAAAAGCATAGAGGCATAGCCTTTTACTGCGGCTATGCCTCTGCGGAGCCCGGGTTTTCCCCTCCGGCGTCTCAGGCTTTCTTGAAGGCGTATTTAACGCGGGCTTCCAGATTCTCAAAGTAACCGGAGAGCAGTTTAAGCTTGGAACTGAGCACCCCGTAAAGTTCTTCCTGCTCGCGGGTCTTGATCTCGTCCACGGCCTCGAATTCCTTGATCTTGTTCATCGCGTCGAACAGCTCCTCGCGGATCTTGTTCATTTCCTGGTCGCGCCATTTAAGGTCGGCGCGCAGGCTGCCTATTTCCTCGCAGAATTTTTTAGACTGCTCTTCGGCGTCGCGGCGCTCGTCGAGCATGATGCGCTGGAATTCCTCGTTCTTGCCCAGCACCGAGGTCATATTGTCGTTGTAGGACCTTACTACCATATCTTTCTCTTCCAGCTGGGAGCGGAGTTCCTTCAGTTCGGCCTCCAGCTTTTCCGCCCGGGCGTTCCCCGCGTTCTCGTACTTGTTCTGGTTTATCTTGGCGGCTTCGCCGGAGGCCTGCAGGCGCTCCTTCATGCGGGAGACATCTGCTGATTTCTCGGCTAGCGCCTGGTTGGCCTCGCAGAGTTTGTCTTCGGCGCGCTTCTTGAGCGTCTTGTAGAGCATTTCCCAGGAGGGGTGTTCGGCGCGGACGCTCTGGTTGTCGATAGAGCGCTTGAGCTTTTCCGTGAGGGCCTTACTTTCCCCCTCTTTTTTCTTCAGGTTTTCTTCAAAATTGTGCTTTTCCTCGTGGTAGGATTTGCGCAGTTCCTTAACTTCGCGTTCCAGCGAGGCGTTCTTGTTGATGGCTTTTTCCAGCAGCGAGCGGGACGCCGTTTCTTCCGCGGCTTCCACCGTCATCGGCGGGCGCGGCTTGGCCGGGGTCAGCGGCGGGGTTTCCAGCAGCGCCTGGAAAGCTGCCTCATAGCCGGCTTCGCGCCACTGGCCGAGGGCCTTTTCGGGGCACACTAAAGTGGAGCGGGTAAAGCCCTGTTGGAGCGCCGCGTCCCTGGGAGCGAAGGGGCCGCGGATGCTCTTTTTAATGTAAGCGTAATAGCGCAAAATCGGTTCGGTCATATTCAAATGATAACAAAGCCATGTTACAGGAACATTACAGGAAGATTTAAATAGATAAGGCCGGCGAAGGTGCGGGCCCGTCGGACACGGGGTCGGCACACACCGTGGCCGCCCCTCCTCACTCGGCATTCGCGCTTACGTAAGCTCATGCCTCCGTGAGGGTCCGCCGAACCCGCACCTTCGCCTGCCTTACGGCTTAAGCAATCTGAGCGGCGCAGGGATAAGGGGTGGCAAAACCCTCCGGAGCCCTGAGCTTGCATAGCGCGAAGGGCGAGGTAGGGAAGGGCGGGCACGGTGTGCCCGACCCTGTTTTTGACATCCCTTATCCCTGCGCCGCTCCTAAGTGGCGAGGTGTTTTTTAACTGTGGAGTGTGAGACGGGGCTGATGACGCCCCTTTCGGTTATGATGGCGGTGATCAGGTTTGCGGGCGTTACGTCGAAGGCCGGGTGGCGGACTTTAACACCCTTGGGGGCGATGCAGACGTTCTTGATGTGGGTGACTTCGCGCGTGGAGCGTTCCTCTATAACTATGTCTTCCCCCCCGCGGGCGGCCAGGTCGATGGTAGGCACCGGCGCGGCCACGTAGAACGGTATTTTGTGGTAGCGGGCTATCACGGCCAGGCCATAAGTGCCTATCTTGTTGGCCGTGTCGCCGTTGGAAGCTATGCGGTCCGCGCCCACCACTATGGCGTTAACGCCCGCGGTCTTAATTATGTGCGCGGCCATATTGTCGGTTATAAGTTCCGAAGGCACGCCCTCGCGCATAAGTTCCCAAATGGTCAGGCGGGCGCCCTGCAGGTAGGGCCGCGTTTCGCAGGAATAGGTGCGCTTTATCTTCCCCTTCTTGTGCGCCGTAGTAATTACGCCCACGGCGGTGCCTATGCCCATGGTGGCCAGCGCCCCGGCGTTGCAGTGAGTCATTATCACGCAGTTCCTGGGCAGCAGCGCGGCGCCGTAGGCCCCCATGGCCAGGCAGGCGGCCTCGTCTTCCGACGTTAGCAGGCCCGCTTCGCGGTCCAGTTCTTTTAGAATTTTATTGAGGGCCGCGGCGGAAAGCTTTCCGGGATTTGCGGCGACAAGGCCGAGCGCCGCGTTAAGCATGCGGTCGGCGGCGTAAAAAAGCGCTACGGCGGTGGGCCGGGCGGCTTTAAGCAGGTCCGCGGTCTTCTTCGCCGCGCGCGCCAGGGCCTCGCCCGAAGTGGGCTTGAGCCGGCGCAGTTCCAGCGCAAAGCCGTAAGCCGCCGCGCAGCCTATAAGGGGCGCGCCGCGCAGAGCCATGTTGGTGATGTTGGCCGCCGTCTCCACCGCGTTCCGCGCGGTTACATAGGCTATCCGGTCCGGCAGCAGGCGCTGGTCCAGGATCTTCAGGCTTCCTTTCTTAAAGATAAGGCGGGGCGGGATCATAGGGTAGAAAATGATAGCGGCCGGCGGGTAAGCCTTTTCGGGCGTAGCCGCCGGCCGCTGTCGCCTGGTCCTACGGGATAGAATCCAGTACGTTCTTGAGCTGCTCTTCGGTCTTGCCGGTAATTTCCACGGTCTTTTCGCGGCCCTTGGCGCCGCGGATGATGTTTACCAGCTTGGCGGGAACCTCGAAGAATTCCGAAAGATAATCCCTCAGGAGAAGGTTTATCTTAAGGTCGGCGGCGGGCGCGCAAATCTTCACGCGCAGTACGCTGCCAATGCGGGAAACCACTTCATTGTCTTCACAGTTAGGTATAACTCTGACTTTTACGATCATGTCCCTACCTCCTGCTAGCTGAATAAGCCGTTTTCAGAGCCCGGCTCCTGTTACGGCACTGGCGTAGCCTTGTGTCGCCTTGCTACACACAGTCAGCTGGATTGTGTCGCTTTGCTTCACACACTGTTGCCGCGGCCCTTTACCGGCGCCGCCGCTGCTCCCCTGGAGGGCTTCCTGTAACGTCAAGCGAACAGAGAGCTGCCTATGCGGGGCAGGTTGGAACCCGCCGCCACCGCAGCCTCGTAATCCCCGCTCATGCCGAGCGAGAGAAAATTGTTATAGCCCCAGGCGTTCACGCCGTAGCCGAAGTCCCGGTCGAATATTTTTTTAGCCGCGGCGAAGGCGGCGCTGAGCTCTTCCGGCGAGCCGTTAACCGGGGCTATGCCCAGGTAGCCGGAAGGCGCAAGGTTCTTAAGGGCGCGCACGCCGGCCAGCAGTTCGGCGGCCTGGTCCGGGGTTACGCCCGACTGGGTGGGTGAATTGTTCAGTTTAAGCTGGATCAGCACGGGGATGGTTTTCCCCAGGTCGCGCGCGTGGCGGTCTATTTCCACGGCGAGTTTAAGGCTGTCGATGGAATCTATCCAGTCGAAGGTCTCTACGGCGGCCTTGGCTTTGTTGGTCTGCAGGTGGCCTATGAAATGGAGTTTTACGCGTGAGCGGAGGGCGGAAAGGGCGCCGTTGGTCCACTTGTTCCGGGCGTCCTGCACTTTGTTCTCCCCCGCGTTCTTTATGGCGCCGGCTTCTATGAGGAGTTTTACGTCTTCGTCCGCGGCGTACTTGGTTACGGCCAGGAGTTCGGCCTGTACCTTGCCCTGCGCGGCCGCAATACGTCCTGTGATGTTGTTGAAATTGGTGAGGAGCGCGCTTTTGCGTGTTAGTTCGGCGGTTGGCATGTGGATTGTGTCTATATTCTAGCAAATAACGCCGGTTTCTCATAGCAAAAACGCCCGGATAATACAAATATGCGCGGCGTTTTGCAATATCTTAGCGGCGCAAAATCACGCCAATTTCCAAATTGCTATTATATACCTATGACTTTGCCCCCCGGTTTCTGGATCCTGGCCGCCGCCGAAGGCCTGTTGAACGCGGGCTACGCCATGTCTTTTCCATTTTTAGCGGTCTATCTCAGCGCACACCGGGGCGTGCCTATGGCCTGGGTGGGCATTTTTCTTGCTGGTTCTATGCTGGTGAGTTCCGCGGCGCAGTTCGTGGGCGGCGAGATTTCGGACGCTATAGGCCGGCGCAAGGTTATGATTGTTTCACTGGTGGTGCGCGCGGGGTTGATAGCGGTGATAGCGGGCATTATTTATGACGGAGCGGGGCTCTGGGGGATTTTTATCTTCCACCCGCTCGGGATGTTCTTCGGTTCATTTTTTCATCCGGCGGCGCGTTCCTGGGTGGCGGATTTTACGCCGCCGTCTTCCAGGATGAAGGCTTACGGTTTGCTGCGGATGGGTTCGAACGCGGGCTGGGCGCTGGGGCCGGCGCTGGGCGGGCTGCTGGCGGTGGGTTCTTACGCGCTGATGTTCGGGGTGTCGGCGGTGGTGTTTGCGGTGTGCGCGGTTATTGTGACGTTCTTTATTAAGGATTGTCCTGGGGTGGCCAAGGGGAAGTTTGTGGCGCCGCGTGTGGGGGCGGCGCTTGGTACGCTTAAGAACGGGCACTTTCTGCGCTTCTGCGTCTTCTCTTTTACGATGAGCGCGGCTATGAGCCAGCTGGTGGTTTCGAGTTCGCTTTATTCCAAAAATTATCTTGGCTTCGACGAGCGGCAGATTGGTTTGCTGTTCTCGGTGAACGGGCTGATGGTGGTGTTCTTTCAGTATTTTGTGACGCGGCTGGTGGAGGGGCACCGTATTACGTCGGGGCTGGCTATGGGGGCGGTGCTGTACGCGGCGGGCTACCTTGGTTTTGGCTACGCGCCTTCTTTCTTTTTTGCGGCGGCGGCTATTATGGTGGTTACGCTGGGGGAGCTGGCGGTTTCGCCGGGGCTGCAGGCGCTGGGGGCTAATATGGCGCCGCGCGGCGAGAAGGGCCGTTACCTGGGCGTGCAGGGCTTGTTCCAGCAGGTGGGCAGCTCTACGGGAATTTTCATCGGCTCCAACGCCATCGGTCTGCTTAGTCCTATTTACCAGCAGGCGCCGTGGTTCATAGTGGCTGTTATCGCTATAGGTTCCAGCTTTGGCTTCCTAAGCCTTGGCCGCCGCCTCACCCCCGACCAGGACGGCCTCCGCGGCCCTATGCTCCCCCCAGTCCCCGAAGAAGCCAACGCCCCGGCTTAATAGGGGAAATAGGGACAGCGCCCTATTAAAATAGGGCGCTGTCCCTATTTAAATACTGCGAACCCGGGCCGCAGGAACCCTTGCGTCGGTTCCCCCCGCCTTGGGAAATTATGGCGGGGCCCCCTCTCCGCAACGGGTTCTCGGAACCATACCCCGGCCAGCCCTCCGTATGAGCGAACGTTGTCGCGCTGTGTCCAATCACCCGCCGGGATCGGGTGCAGTTGTTTGACGTGGGGTATTTTTTGTAAAAATATCTTGGGTGCTTACGTGGGCTGGAGAATCTTATGATCAAATACCAGGACAACATGCGCGGCGTATCAGCCGGAAGGCTGAAAGGCTTTTTTGTCGGGTGGCCGAATCCGCCGACGCCGCCAACGCATTTTAGGCTGTTGAAAAACAGCGGCTTGCGTGTTCTGGCCGTAGATGATAGAACCGGGAATCTCGTGGGGTTCATTACGGCTATAACCGACGGGGTTCTTAGCGCGTATATTCCGTTTTTAGAAGTGCTGCCTGCATATCAGGGCAGAGGTATCGGGAAAGAACTGGTTCGCAGGCTGTTGCTGAAATTGAAGAAAGCCTACATGATAGACCTGGTTTGCGACGCGGATCTGCAGAATTTTTATAAGAAATTAGAAATGCAGCCCGCTGGTGCCATGATCAAGCGCAACGCCCTCAATCAATCTGGCAATAAGATCTGTTGACCTGTTTTAAAGCTTACTTTCCTTGGCATGGCAGGCAGAGTCTAGCGGCAGGGAGTAAGAGGACTATGAGTAGCCTAAGGTCCGGCGCGTGGACCGGGTTAACAAAAGGACAAAATGTTTACTAAATTTCTTTATATTCAGGTGCGTGAAAACCGGTTCATTGTCAGGGATCCTTCTGGTCCGAGTTCCGTGCCACTGCAGGGAGATGCATCCTTCTCTTCTCGCCGGCTGCTTCTGGCTGATTTTAATGTGGCCCGTTCTTGTCTTAAAGAGCTGCTTATTAAGGCACGGGGGACGTGGTTCCCCTTAATAATGAAAGTTGTTATTCATCCCCTCGAAAAAATAGAAGATGGCCTGGCGCCGATAGAAAAAATGGCTTTTAAGGAGTTAGCTGAACAGGCTGGCGCCGCAGAAGCTATAGTCTGGACGGGGCCGGGACTTAGCGATTTAGAAGTCATTGCAAAAATAAAAGAAAAGAATTAGAACTGTCTAAATCAAATCCTCGTAAGATAATGGCGGGGCATTCGGATATTTCCTGGATGGGCGGGGTCACTTTACTTTCTTTGTACTAACCGGTAGCTTGCCATAAGGGCGGCGATCAACATAAACTGCGCGTAGGGGCGCCGAGGGTATGGGGTCGGCGGGCCGTCGCGGAGGCCGAGGCTTGCATAAGCGACGAGGCCGAGTGACGAGGCGCGCGAACGGTGTTCACGACGCCGTGCCCGACGACCCCACACCCTCGGCAGGCCCCCGACTTGGCTACTCGCGGTTCAGCTTTAAGTTTCTCCCCTCTTTACAAATAAAAACCCCCGGCTTTTTAGGGCCGGGGGTTTTTTGTTGGTTGTGTACTGGCTTAGTACATGTCGCCGCCGGGCATGCCTCCGGGCATACCGCCGGCCATCGCGGGCTGCTTCTTCTCGGGCTGGTCTGCCACCAGGCAGTCAGTGTTGAGAAGGGTGCTGGCGATGGAGGCCGCGTTCTCAAGGGCGGTGCGGGTCACTTTGCAGGGATCCACAATGCCGGCCTTAAGCATGTCTACGTACTCCAGGGTGTCGGCGTCGAAGCCGATCTCGGGAGCGGAGTTGCGGATTTTGTCCACAACTATGGAACCGTCCATGCCGGCGTTCTCGGCGATGATGCGCAGGGGCGCGAAGACGGCTTTCTTAATGATGTTGATGCCGGTCTGCTCGTCTTCGTTCAGGCCTTTCATCTTCTCAAGAACCTTGGCCGCGCGGATAAGAGCCGTGCCGCCGCCGGGGAGCAGGCCTTCCTGCACGCCCGCCTTGGTCGCGTTCCTCGCGTCTTCGATCTTGGACTTCTTGGCCTTCATTTCGGTCTCGGTAGCCGCGCCCACGCGGATAACGGCCACGCCGCCGGACAGTTTGGCAAGGCGCTCTTCCAGCTTTTCCTTGTCGTAGTCGGAGGTGGAGTCGTCCATCTGCTTGCGGATCTGGGCGGTGCGCTTCTTGATCTCGGTCTTGTCGCCGGCGCCGTCCACAATGGTGGTGTTTTCCTTGTCGATAACGATGCGCTTGGCGGAGCCCAGCTGCTTAACATCGGTCTTGTCCAGCTTCATGCCGCGCTCTTCGCTGATAACTTCGCCGCCGGTCAGAGTGGCAATGTCTTCCAGCATTTCTTTGCGGCGGTCGCCAAAGCCGGGGGCCTTAACGGCGCAGCCCTTAAGGGTGCCGCGCAGCTTGTTTACCACCAGGGTCGCCAGGGCTTCGCCTTCCAGGTCCTCGGCGAGGATCAGGAACTGCTTGCCGGTCTGCACAATCTTCTCCAGCACGGGGAGCAGGTCGTTCATGGCGGATATCTTTTTGTCCGTGATAAGGATCACGGCGTCTTCGAGCACGCACTCCATCCTTTCGGGATCGGTCACGAAGTAAGGAGAGACGTAGCCGCGGTCGAACTGCATACCTTCCACGACGTCGAGTTCGGTCTTGGAGGATTTGCCTTCTTCCACGGTTATCACGCCCTCGTGGCCCACTTTCTCCATCGCGTTGGCGATGAGTTCGCCCACTTCGCGGTCGTTGGCGGAAATGGTGGCGATCTGGGTCTTCTCTTCCTTGGTCTTCACGGGCTTGGCCATCCGCTTCAGCTCCTCAACCATGGCGGCGACGGCTTTGTCGATGCCTTTCTTGAGGTAGGTGGAGTTGGCGCCGGCGGTCACGTTCTTAAGGCCTTCGGTGTAGATGGCCTGCGTGAGCACGGTGGCGGTGGTGGTGCCGTCGCCGGCCACATCGTTGGTTTTGGAGGCGGCTTCGCGCACAAGCTGCGCGCCCATATCCTCGAAATGATCTTCGAGTTCGATCTCTTTAGCGATGGTCACACCGTCGTCAATGATGATCGGAGAGCCGAACTTTTTGGAGAGGATGACGGCTTTGCCTTTGGGGCCCAGGGTCACCTTTACCGCGTTGGCCAGCTTGTCCACGCCGGCTTTTAGGCGCATTCTGCCTTCTTCCGAGTAAATTATCTGTTTTGCCATTGTATTTTGTCCTTCCTTATATTACTTTACGATGCCGAGGACGTCTTCCTCGCGCATAATGAGGTATTCCTCATCGTTGATCTTGATTTCGGTGCCGGAGTACTTCCCGTAAAGCACCACATCGCCGGCTTTTATTTCCATTGCGATCAGCTTGCCTTCGGGGGTCAGTTTGCCTTTGCCCACGGCCACAACTTCGCCTTCCTGCGGTTTCTCTTTGGCGGTTTCGGGGATGATTATCCCGCTCTTCTTTATTTCCTTAGCTTCGGCTACTTTTATAATGAGCCTGTCGCCAAGGGGCTGTATCTTTATCTTGGTAGCGGTATCTGCCATGTTACTGCCTCCTGTTCGTTCTGTTTTAATTTTTCCCGGGGTACCGGGGCTAAATTGATTATTAGCACTTGGATGTTACAATTGCTAGTTTACCAAAAGGACGTTTTGGTGTCAATAGCACTCTTTGGGTGTGATTGCTAGTTTAGGTGCCGTTGCTTCGGCCTTTGCCGCGTTTTACGGTAGA
>JBBRDG010000074.1:0-12512 GCA_038204165.1 Elusimicrobiales bacterium | reverse complement strand
TGGGTACAAAACTGGCCAAGCGCATTGAAAATGTGACCGGACACGGCTACAAGTTCGAGTAGCTGTAAAGCGCAAAAAAATGAAAATAAAAAAAATACTGTACATAGAGGATTCCGAAGAATACGCGACCATGGTCCCGCGGACGCTCGGAGGAGAACGCTCCGACCTTGAGTTCACCATTATTGAAAGCCTGCCGGAAATTGAAGAGGCTCTTACGAAAGGGGGTTTCGACCTCATCCTGTCGGATTTCAACCTTAAAGGTTTTGACGGCCGGGATGTGCTTAAGAAAAGGAACCTGCTGGCCCCGGATCTGCCGATCATAATTCTCACCGGCGCCTTGCCCGACGAAACCGCGGTGGAGCTGCTCAGGCTTGGAGCCGACGATTACGTGCTAAAGGACAGGCTGGCGCGCCTGCCCGTAGCCATAGACAACGCCATAAACAAACACGCCCTGGACCTGGAGCTCAGGGCGGCCAGGTGGGAAGTGGAAGAGAACGCTGCCCGCTTCCGCGACATCTTTGAAGCTTCTTCGGACCTTATTTTCACAGTTTCTCCCGGAGGCAAGATAAGCACGGCCAACCCGGCCTTCCACGCCGTTATAAACCCGGGGGCCAACGGGAAAACCAGCTACGGCATAAAGGAAATAACGGCGCCTCAAAAAACAGAAGGACTATTTGCCGCCATAACCAAAGCCGCCGGGGAAAAACTGCCGGTGAAGACAGAAACTGTTTTTCTTTCCTCGACCGGAAAAGCCATAGAAGTAGAAGGCACGCTTTACCCCAGAGCAAAAGCCGGAAAAGACGCTTACGTGCAGGGCCTGTTCAGGGATGTTACCGCGCAGCGGTCCATGGAAGCTCAGTTTCGCCAGGCCCAAAAGATGGAAGCCGTAGGCCGCCTGGCCGGCGGCATAGCGCACGACTTTAATAATATCCTTGGGGCCATAGAGGGGTACGCCACCCTCACACTGAACGCGCTTAAAGAAGAAGACCCCATCAGGCCCGATATTGAAGAGATCCGCCGGGCGGTGGCCCGCGCGGCCGCTCTCACCCGGCAGCTCCTGATCTTCAGCCAGAAGAACGCGCTGCAGAAAAAAATCTGTTCCGCCGGCGCCATCATAGAGAACCTGCAGAGCATGGTGAAGCGCATAATCGGCGAGGACATAAAACTGGAACTGCAACTGCAGGTGGACCTGCCCCAGATGAAAGCGGACGGCTCCCAGATAGAGCAGTTGCTGGTAAACCTGCTGGTAAACGCGCGCGACGCGATGCCCGGCGGAGGCACCATAACGCTCCGCGCTCAGGCGAAGAACCTGGACCTGCAGGAGATAAAATCCCCGACCGCTCCTGAAAGCGGCTGCCAGTTCATAGTTATCTCGGTTAAAGACGGCGGCCAGGGCATGAGCCCGGAAACCATGGAACATATCTTCGAGCCTTTCTTCACCACCAAGGAGAAAGGCAAAGGCACAGGCCTGGGGTTGGCCACGGTCTACGGAGTGGTAAAGCAGCATAACGGCTGGATCGAAGTAAAAAGTTTTCCGGGACAAGGAGCCGAGTTCACGGTTTACCTGCCGGCCTGCCCGGAAGCAGAGGAACCGGCCGCCCACACCAGCGCGCTCCCTCCCCCGACCCTTACCCCGCTCAAGATACTTATAATAGAGGACGACGACGCGCTGCGGAACCTCGCCGGCAAAGCCCTGCGGGAAGCCGGCCATGCCACGGAAACGGCGCGCGGCGCCGCCGAAGGCCTGGACCTGTTCCGGGCCCGCCGCGGGGAATTCGATATAGTCTTCTCGGACCTGGTGTTGGAGGACCGGAAAATAATAGAGCTCGTAGACGATTTCGTCAGGATCAACCCAGGCGTTAACTTTATTTTCACTAGCGGCTATCTTGACGACAAGACCAACCTGGACCTGATAACAGCACGGGGCTACAGGTTCATCCCCAAACCCTACGCAATCGACGCGCTGCTGAAGACCATGCATGAATCCATAAAAAAATAAAAGTTCTTGGCAGCGAATACCGGCCGCGGGGGATATCCCGCGGCCGGCTTTATTTGAGGAATATCTGAACCTGGCCGGAACTATCCTTTATCTCCCCACGCTACAATATAGAAGCAGAAAGGGGAATTATGAACAGGAAGCTTTTTCTGGCGGACGACGACAAGTCTTTCCACCGGATAATTACCCGCGTCTTTGCCGGCAAGAACTGGGAGGTAAGCACCGCCGAGGACGGGCTGAGCGCGCTGGAGCAGATCACCGCCAGCCCACCGGACGTGATCCTGCTGGACCTGAACATGCCGCTGCTCGGCGGCAGGGAACTGCTGGCCCGCCTGCGCAAGGACGCGCGGCTCGCCATGATCCCGGTGATAATCCTGAGCGGGGACGACAGCCCCGTGGAAAAGGCGGCCGAGTGCGGCCTGGGGGCCGACGATTGCATTTCTAAACCTTTCAGCGCGCTGGACCTGCTCTCGCGCGTGGAAAGCGCCTGCAGCCGGACGCGCCGCATGCTGGGCGCCAACCCGCTGACCTTTCTGCCCGGCGGCCCCGCCATAGAGGAAGAAGCGGCGGAGCGCATAAAGACCGCCGCCCGGCTGGCCTTCTTCTACGTAGATATTGATAATTTTAAGTCTTTCAACGACAACTACGGTTATCTGAACGGGGACAACGCCATCAAGCAAACCGCATCACTGCTGACAGGGATACAGTCGGACTTCCCGGCTGAAGACGTTTTCGTCGGCCACATCGGGGGCGACGACTTCGTGCTGATGGCCCACCCCGCCAAGGCGGAGGAGATGGCGCGGGCTATAGCCAACGGGTTCGACGCGCTCGCCCCGAAACTTTACAACAACGAAGACCGCGAGCGCGGCTACACCATTTCCAAGGACCGCATGGGCAATACCAGGCAGTTCCCGCTGATGACGCTCAGTATAGCCATAGCCACCAACGAACACCGCGCGCTGGAGCATTACGCCAAGCTGGTAGATATCGCTTCAGAAATTAAAAAACACCTTAAAGGCCTTAAGGACCGCTCCGGCAGCGTCTTTCTTAAAGACCGGCGGGAGGACAGAACAGACCCGGCCTGACGAGGAAAACCGGCCGCTTTTAATATATAATTAGAGCAACTAATCATGGCGAACATACTGATCATAGACGACGACGGGATAGTGCGCGACGCGCTGACTGTTTTCCTTTCGCGCGCCGGCCACCAGGTCACCACCGCCTCGGACGGCGGCAACGGCGTGCTGGCCTTCAAGAACGTTTCCCCCGACCTTGTGATCCTCGACCGCGACCTGCCCGTAATGACAGGCTCCATGGTCTTCGCCAAGATCCGCGAGATCTCCAAAACCCCGGTAATCATCCTCACCGGCTTCGACGCCCCCGAGGACGCGGAAGCCTACCTGCGCGACGGGGCGGCCTCGTTCCTGTCCAAAGGCGACGGCCTTTCCAATGTACTTAATGAAGTAGATCGGGTGCTGGGAATTAAGAAGGATGATGGCAAGGCGCCGATAGAGCGCCGGAAGATCTCCCCGCTTCCCAAATCCCGCGCCCAAAACTCCAATCAGCCAAAAGCGCTTATTTTGATAGCGGACGACGACGCCGCCATCTTGAAACTGTTGGAGCGCTTCATTGAATCGCTCGGCTACGAGACAGCATTAGCCGAGGACGGGGAAGTCGCGGTGGCGCTGGCCAGAGCGAGAAAGCCGGATATTGCCCTGCTGGATATTTTCATGCCCAAGAAAGACGGTATAGAAGTGCTAAAAGAGCTGGCCGCGGAACTGCCGAACACAGGATTCATAATGATTACCGGCAACGAGGACGAGGAAGTAGCCAGGGCCTGTCTGCGCATGGGCGCCTTCGACTACATCTCCAAGCCGGTGAATCTCTCGTCGCTGGAAAATACGATAAAAGCCCGCCTGCTGCTGCAGAAGAATCCCTGATTAATTATTTTTGATTAAAGTGTCCTGGCCAGGCCGGCCAGGGCTTCCGTTTCACGTCTGGAAAATTTGAGCCCGGCCAGGAAGCCGGCGCCGGCCGGCCCCATCAGGGCGGCGATGCCCGCCAGCCTTTCCCGGGCGGTTTTAAGTTCAAGCAGTTTCGGGCCGAAGGCCAGGGCCGGGTCTATAAAGGAAAGCGCGCCCAGGTCTTTAAGGGTTTGCAGGGCCGGCAGCGGGTTTTCCTCTCCCAATATTTTCACGAGTTCATTGCGCAGGCGCTGGCGGGACAGCAGCCCCGGCAGGCCTGCTTTCACGGCGGCCCGGAGCAGTTCCAGGGTGGAAGCTTCCAGCGCCCAGCCGAAGCGCGCCGCGAAGCGGGCCGCGCGGAAGATCCGTGTGGGGTCGTCCTCAAAACTTTTCTCGTGCAGCACCCGTACCAGGCCCGCCTTTATGTCGGCCAGGCCGCCGTAAGGGTCCAGCAGGGTCAGCGCCGCGGCCCCGTCCAGGCGCAGCGCCATGGCATTGCAGACGAAATCCCTGCGTTTCAAGTCCTCGGTTGCGGAAGCTGCGGCGGTCACTTCCGGCAAGGCCGCGGGGCGTGCATAGGTTTCTTTGCGGAACCTGGCGAAATCCAGCCGGCGCCCTTCGGAGGAAAAATATCTGACGGTAAGGAAAGGGCCGAACTTCTCGTGGCGGCCGCCGTAAGCGGCCTCTAGCCCCCGCACTACCGGCGCGGCGTCGCCGCTAAGCAGGAAATCTATGTCGGCGCTGGGCCGGCCCAGGGACCAGTCCCGCACGCAGCCGCCCACCGCGTAAAGTTCGAGCCCGGCCTCCGAGGCCAGGCCCGCAGCTTTCTCCAGCAGGGGCAAGTCGTTAAGTGGTTTCACCTTAATTTTTCAGGAAAGGGATACTGTCGTCTTTAAGCCCCTCAAGAGTGATTATCAGGTTCTTAAGCCTGGGCAGCGCGTCGTTCTTGGCGGCCAGGTCCTGAGCGGCCTGGAGGGCCGCCGCGCGGCCGGAGAGGCCGGCCGGCATCGGGAGCGTGAAAGGGAGATCCAGCTCGCGCGCTGCCGCCGGTTTTACCAGCAGCAGGTGCAGGCCTAGCTCGCGTGCCATGAATTCCATCACGTCGGTCTCTTCTTCGCGGTTCACGTCGTTTTCCAGCAGCGCGGTGAGCTGGGTTAACCCGAACAGGAACACAGGCTCGGCGCCGACGCTTTCCTCAGAAGAAAGGGCATCTTTAAGCGGCTCGTAATCGGCGTTCAGCTTGGCTATCCACTTGTCCTTCTCGCCGAGGTAGGCCTCGGGCATCACGAAAGCCAGGAGGCCACGCGTGGGGTCCATGTACAGGAAAGGCTCTTCATGCAGGAACATCTGCGAACACTTGGTGCACATCAGCAGGTTGAACTCGCCGCTGAGGATGAGCTCCTTAACGTCGTGGTCGCGGTCCCCGCGGACCACGGTCCAGAAATCGGCGTCGAAACTCTCTCCGCAGTGAGGGCACTCTACCCGGAACGCGCCTTTTGTGGCCATTACAGGCCTACTTCTTTGTTGAACGCCACTATAAGTTTGTCGTACTCTTCGACCTGCGCGAAGGCTTCGTCCCAGAAGGACGGTTCCCACAGCTGGCGCAGCTCGGTGGAGTTGCGGCCCTGCTGCTCTACCCAGGTGAAGTACTTGAGGTTGTGCACGGCCTTGCGGTCGGCGTAAGTGAGTTCCTTCATGTAATCGGTAGTGCAGCCGAGCAGACGGCGTTCGAAATCTACCAGCGCGTTCTCGCGGGTGTACTTGCCCATTTCTTTTTCCATTTCCTTCAGGCGGGAGCCGTAGAGTTCCATGGAGTCGGTGAAGACGGTGACGATTACGTCATCCTTGCCCATTTCGAAATGTTTGGCGGTCTTGATGGCGCTGAGCAGGTTGGAGATGCCGGAAAAGCCGAGCAGGCCGAGCTGCTCAATGACTTCTTTCTTCACGCCGTACTGGGCCAGGACTTTCTTGCCTTCGGGTTCGTTGAAGAGGCGGGCGATGCGGACGCAGGCTTCGTCGTCGATGGCCGTGACCACGTCGGTGTTCCTGACGTTGTGGACCCAGGGGATGTGTTTATCGCCGATGCCTTCTATGCGGTGCTCGCCAAAGCCGTTATTGAGGATGGTGGGGCACTGGAGCGCCTCGGAGGCGACTATCTTCATGCCGGGGAACTTTTTCTTGAGGTAATCGCCGGCGGCTATGGTACCGGCGGAGCCGGTGGCGGAGGTGAAGGCGGCCAGGCGGCTCTTGGGGCCTTTTATAGCGTTAAAGGCCTCTTCGAGGGCGTTGCCGGTAACATGGTAGTGCCAGGTGGGGTTGCCCATCTCTTCGAACTGGTTAAAGATCACGCAGTCTTTGCGGGTCTTCTTTATTACCCAGCACATGTCGTAAATTTCTTTCACATTGGATTCGGTGCCGGGGGTGGCAATCACTTCGGAGCCGATCTCTTTGAGCCAGTCAAAGCGCTCTTTCGACATGCCTTCGGGGAGGATGGCGATAGGCGTGGTGCCGAGGAGTTTGCTGTCGAAGGCGCCGCCGCGGCAGTAGTTGCCGGTGGAGGGCCAGACGGCTTTCTGGGCTTCGGCGTCGAATTCGCCAGTGACCATGCGGGGGGCCAGGCAACCGAAGGCGGCGCCGACTTTGTGGGCGCCGGTGGGGAAGTATTTGCCGACGATGGCGACTATGCGGGTGTCTATGCCGGTTATTTCTTTGGGGATCTCGAGCATGTTCACGGGGCCGAAGCCGCCGGTCTTATGGTCGTTGTGCCAGTTGATTCTGAAAAGATTGATGGGGTTTACGTCCCAGAGGCCTACGGGCTTTAGGGCTTTCTTTACTTTATCCGGAATAAGGTTGGGGTTCGTCATCTGCGCAAAAGTGGGCATCACTATCTTGCGCTTCCTGCACAGCGCGGCGTTCTTCTTGACGATAGCGGAATTAATTTTAAGTTTAGCCATGGTATCCTCCGGAGTATATTTTTCGCGAAAATCTTATTTTTATTATACAAATTAATAATCCAGCCGGTTCTCCCCCACTAATCGGGGCGGCCGGGGTATGGGCATCGCAAACACGGGGTCGGAGCACACCGTGTCCGCCCCTCCTCACACTGCAGTGGCCTTCGGCCACCCGGCCTCGTCGCTTGTGTAAGCTCAGGCCTCCGTGAGGGTTTGCTCCACCCATACCCCAGCCGCCATTCTCGGTGATACTCTAAATCAATGAGCTTCTTGCGCTCTGCACCAACCACTTTAATTTATGGGGTAAAATCTGGAGTTACCGGATCATCCGATTTCTCATTTTCAGAATAGTGTTTGCATCCGACTTCTTCCACGCTTCCCTCGCCGCCATTAATATAACCCTCACATTCCATAATAGGTTTTCCTGAAGGGTAGAACTGTTTAAAATGCCCTTTCTTAAAATAATATTCCGTACCATCAAGAAAGACCCCTTCTTCCGCTACTTTTCCAGTTTTATAGTATTCTCTATATGGGCCATTCCGTCCGTCCTTGGTATATATATATTCTCCATGCAATTTTCCCGACTCACTATATTCCAACCATCTGCCCTGCTTCATACTATTAACATATAGTCCTTTGCCGATAAGATTTCCCTTATCGTTGTAGACACTGGCCATGCCTGTAATCGTGAACTTACGTTTATCCCACCTGCCACCGTCCGAATCATAAAAAGGCCAATGTCCAATCTCTTTTGTCCCGTCGTAAAATGTAATTGTCAAACTGCTATTATTCTTTACAGCTTTGACCTTCTTGTATCTGGATTTTTCAATTGACGGTTTTTCACTAGACTTTACAGTATCGCTTGAACCTGCATATAACCCGTCTGAACAAACTAGCAACAACACAACGAAATGGATAAATTTTGACACAATACCCCCTCTTTCCCGCGTGCCTGCCTGCAGTTATTTCTATATTACCGTATTGGCTCCTAATTTGCCACTAAATCTCCGCTTTTTCTTTAGGATGGGGAAAAATATGAAGGGGCGAAGAGGGGGTCGGATCGGCGGGGCGTCACGGAGGCCGAGGCTTGCGTAAGTGACGAGGCGCGCGAACGGTGTTCGCGACGCCGTGCCCGACGACCCCACACCCTCGGCACCCCGACCATGTGGAAGATGGTCCATTAAATGGGGAGTTGGGGGCTTTTAGCGGGGGCGGGGATGGGGTTTAATGGAGGGGTAGGATATATGGTTAGTCAGGAGGTTTTATGCAAGCTACTAAAGAAAGAACTGAACTTATACAGGCAACTTCGGAGGCTTTTAGGGAAGTGATGCCGGGCGTGTCCAAGGCCGCGCTCTGGGGAAACCCTGAAGAGCAGCACGGCTCCATTACCAGGTTCAAGGCCGGGTTCACAACCCCGCTCCACACCCACACCCACGACGTCCGCATGGTCATTATCTCCGGCACTATGGTCCACGGCGACGCCGATGGCCAGAAAACGCCGCTAGGCCCCGGCGCTTACTGCTACGTCCCCGGCGGAACCAGGCATACCAGCGCCTGCACCATAGAAGCCGAATGCGTCTTCTACGAAGAACAGCCCGGCAAGTTCGACCTCAAAACCTTCCCCGACCACAACTAGGGCAGGACAAAAAAATCCCCGCCAACCCGGCGGGTATTTTTTATACCTTAATTAATTTAAGCGGTTTTGACGTTTTTGCCCACCCAGACGAAGGCCGAGGGGAGGATGATGCACTGGCAACTGTTGCTGAGGATGGAGCTGTGCTCGGGCATGATGTTCACAATGCCGTTGCTCCACGAAACGTAGCGGATATGGGGCGCGTCTATCCACTCGTACACCCGCGGCCCCACGCGCGGCATGGAAGACCACACCACCGCGTTATCCCACGGGATTTCAGCGGCGTCGGAAGAATACTTAATCTCAGGAATCTTAGAAGCAAGCGAATCCATATGGCTCCTTTTTATATACCTGTGCCTAAGGGCGGCCAAGGGTATGGGTTCGGCGGACCGTCACGGAGGCCGAGGCTTACGCAAGCGACGAGGCCGGGTGGCCGAAGGCCACTGCAGTGTGACGAGGTGCGCGAACGGTGTTCGCGACGCCGTGTCCGACGGGCCCATACCCTTGGCAGACCGACAAAACTTTTTCAGACCGCGGATTGTACCCCGAATTCTGTCCAGCCCCTTGCGGGACCTGGAGGACCATTTATCTATTGCGGCCCACTCTGCGCCGCCCCCCTAAGGGAGCCGGACGGGCTATCCAAGCGCAACTTTGGCCTTGCTTCAGGAGGGGCTTGCCTTGCCGCGCCGGTTACCCGGCGCGCGGTGCGCTCTTACCGCACCTTTTCACCCTTACCCTTGCGGGCGGTATATTCTCTGTGGCGCTATCCGGCGACGGGGGATATGGCCCCCGCCTCCCGGCCTATGCCGCGCACATATTATGCTGCGCGGTTTGAACCGGCACCCTGCCCTGTGAAGTTCGGAAGTTCCTCCCTCCCCTTGCGGGAAGAGCGGCCCTCCATCCGCGGTCTGAAAAGCTATAGCTTAGGCTGAGCGTCCTTGTCGCCGTAAATAGTTTTCTCAAGATACATAAGACGCCCGCAGTCGGCGCAGACCGTAAGGTTGTCGTGTTTCTTAAGGTCCAGCATCTTCTGCGGCGTCATAGACATATGACAGCCCCCGCAGGAAAGCTTGCCGTTGGACGGGTCCTCGTGCGCCGCCGCCAGCGCCAGGCCGCCGCGGACCTTACGAATAGTATCGTACTTCGCTATCAATTCGGGAGTTATATCCGCGGCCGCGGCTGTCCGCTCCGCCGTAGCCAGCTCCAGGTCGTGGGAAAGCTTCTGCCCTTCGGCCTCCAGAGCTGAAATCCCGGTATTAAGAGCCCCCTCTATCACCTTAACCTCGGCCTGGATTACCTTGTCCTGCGCAGCGGCCTGGTCTATCTCTTCCAGCAGCACAAGTTCCTCGGTCTCGAGCCCGTCCTTCACCCCCTTGTCGTGCTCGATCTCGGTCAGCAGGGCTTTAAAAACGTTGTTATCCTTTACCTGGTTCAGCTCGCGCTGGTGCTTGCGCACGCTCTCGTCGGCCTCGGCTATTTTCAGCTCGACGCCTTTTTTCTTAACCTGCAGCCCCATAAGGGCTGCCTTAGCCGTGTTCATCGCGAGCTTCTTCTCTTCGAAAGTTTTCCTGAGCGCGGCAATCTTTACCGGCACCTCGGCGGCGCGGGCGCCCAGCGCGGCCAGCGCGGTGTCCCGCTTCTGCAGGTCAACCAGCGCCTTCGCCTCAACGGTGTGGATCGTTTCCATTTATCCTTTTTATCGAACCCCGGCTATATCGGCCGCTGGGCCGGTTCCCCTTTCACGTTCTTCAGAATGGCGATGGCGGCACGGCTGCGGTTAAGGGTGTAAAGGTGGAGGCCGGGCGCGCCGCCTTCCAGCAGTTCACGCGCCTGCGCCGAAGCGTAATCCACACTGAACTTGAACATCCCGTCCTTATCGCCGTCCCATTTCTCGATACCTTGCCTCAACACGTCAGGCACGCTCACTTTCATCATCTGCGTAAAATTCTGCATCTGCTTGTAGCCGGTAATGGGCATCAACCCCGGCAGCACAGGCACGCTGATCCCGGCGGCGGCGGCTTTCTCGACGAACCTGAAATAGTGGGCGTTGTCGAAAAAAAGCTGAGTGATAAGGTACTCCGCCCCGGCCGCAACCTTTTCCTTAAGGTGCGCTATATCCTCTTCCAGGCTGGGCGCTTCCGGGTGTTTCTCCGGATAGCAGGCCCCGCCTATAGCAAAATCCCCGGTGGCTTTAAGGTCGGCGATGAGCTGCGCGGCGTAATGGTAATCCCGTTTGGGCTGCAGCCCTTCGAGATTGTGGATGTCCCCCCGCAGCGCCAGCACGTTCTTTACCCCCATCTCTTTGAGCTTGCCGCAGATGCCCAGGATTTCGGCCCGGGTATGCGCCACGCAGGTCAGGTGGGCCACCACCTCCAGCCCCAGCTCGGCCTTCAAGACTCCGGACAAAGCCACGGTACGGTAAGGCATTGACCCGCTAGAAGAATTCGTGACCGAAACAAAATCCGGTCCCAGCGCCTTAAGCTCGCGCGCGGCCTCAAAAAGCTTGGCGGCATCCTCCTCCTTTTTGGGAGGATAGAACTCGAAAGAAAAGACCCTGCCGCCGGCCCTCAGGCGTTCTGTCACCCTCATTACTTCGGAAACCTCATGCGGCTGACGGGCCAGTATGTGAACCAGGCCCGGCCTTTTATATTGCTTTCCGGCACCGGCCCCCAGTAGCGGGAGTCGCAGGAGCGGTCGCGATTATCGCCCATCACCATATAGTTGCCTTCCGGCACGATCACAGGCCCGAAATTGTCCCTGATGTATTCGGCGTACATCTTACCCAGCATACGGTTCTCCCAGTAAACCTGGTAATCCCCCGGGGCCGCCTTGCTGGGCGCCGCCGGGTAGCGGGCAGGGCCGTCAAGATACTGGGTATAAGGCTCGTCGGGTACGCGGATGCCGTTCAGGTAAACGATCCCTTCCTTAACCTCCACCTTGTCCCCGGGCATGCCGACCACGCGCTTGATGAAATCCTTGCCGTACTGGCTGCCGCCGCACTGAAATTCCCTGGGGTCAGTAGACGGGAACTGGAACACCACGATGTCGCCGCGCTGCACGTGGCGGAATTTGAGGAACTTAGTCTTAGTGTACGGTACGCGGAAGCCGTAGATGAACTTGTTCACAAAAAGATGGTCGCCAATCAGGAAGGTGTTCTCCATGGAACCCGACGGAATCTTGAAGGCCTGCACGAACAGGTACATGACCACGGAAGCCAGCAGCACGGCCGAGAACACCGTCTCAGACCATTCCATGTCGGACTTTATCGGCGCTAGCACTCCGTCCTTAACTTCCTGCTTTTTTCCTCCGGTAAAATAGGCGTAAGACGCGCCGGCGGCGGCGGCCAGCAGCCCGTAAATCAGCTGGCGGGAGCTGAACAACACCGAAGTCACCACGTCGCCCCGGCGATTGTCCAGGCTGACGGCAGCCAGCACCACCACGGTGAAAGAGAGCAGCGCGGCGAAGACCGCGTGCCAGCCCCGGGCGAAGCCGGAATCGGCCTTGAACCGGCCCTTATCTTTGAAGTGATGAGAAAGGAAAAGGTGCAGCCCCATCAGAATACCTATCCAAAAAAGTTTTTCTTCCATGTTGTTAATCTCCGGTTATTTGTCCTGGCTAATCTTCAAGAGCGACATGAAGGCTTCCTGCGGAATCTCAACGGACCCCATCAGCTTCATCTTGCGCTTGCCTTCTTTCTGCGCTTCCAGGAGCTTGCGTTTACGGGTGATGTCGCCGCCATAGCACTTGGCCAGCACGTCCTTGCGCTGCGCGCCTATGGTCTCGCGGGCTATAATCTTGCCGTTGACCTGCGCCTGCACGGCTATCTCGAACATATGCCTGGGAATCAGTTCCTTGAGCTTCTCGCAGAGCACCCTGGAATTCGCCAACGCCTTGGTGCGGTGCGTGATAAAAGAAAGCGCGTCGATGGATTCATTATGCAGCAGGATCTCTATCTTCACCATGTCCGA
>JBBRDG010000073.1:0-12572 GCA_038204165.1 Elusimicrobiales bacterium | reverse complement strand
ATCCTGGCGGCGGGCGGCCCCTGTTACCCGCAGATAGGCGGGACCAGCAGCGGACACACGCTGCTGCTGGAGCTCGGTCATACCGTGTCCCCGTTCTCGCCCTCAATTGTGCCGCTGAAGGTCAGGGAAGGTTTTGTAAAGGACCTGGACGGCATACGGCTCGAGGCGGAACTGACGCTGCTGGCGGGCAGGAAGCCCCTGAAGGTTAAAGGCGAACTGCTGTTCACCGCGGCGGGCATCTCCGGCCCGGCGGCGCTGCAGTTAAGCCGTAGCGCGCTTGCGGCACTGCAGAAAGGCCCTGTTCTTGTAGAAGCCGATTTCTTCCCGGATTATAAACAGGCGGACCTGGAATGCCTGGTGTTGGCCAGGGCCGAGCTTTTCCCCGGGCGTTCTTTCGCGCATACCGTTGCCGGGCTTCATAACGAGAAGCTTCTTAAGGTAACGGCCGGGCTGGCCGAAATACCCTGGACTACTCCGGCGGGGCAAGCGGACCATGAGGCCCTGCTGGTTTTTGCCGGACTGCTCAAGGCCATGCCTCTGGAGATAACCGGCGCTACAGGTTACGAGGATGCGATGGTGGCCGCAGGCGGCTGCGCCATTGGGGAAGTAGAACCAGCGACTTTCGCCTCAAAGAAGATAAAGGGGCTTTATATCACGGGCGAACTGCTGGATATCGACGGGGATTCCGGCGGCTACAACCTTCACTTCGCCTGGACCTCTGGCATTCTGGCCGCCCGGGCCGCGGCGAAGAAATAATCCGTTACAAAAAAAGAAGAGCCGCGTTAAAACGCGGCTCTTCTTTTTTTTATACAGGTCTGCTTAATGCTTGATAAGCGCAGTGGAAAGAACGTAAATAAGAGCCGAGATGAGGGCGGCCCCGGGGATAGTAAGTACCCAGGCCCAGACTATCTGGCCGGCTATCCCCCACTTCACCGCGCTGAAACGTTTTATCGTTCCCACGCCCATGATGGCGCCGGTAATGGTATGCGTAGTGCTTACCGGCACGCCCAGGGCGGACGCGGTGTACAGGCTTACCGCGCCGGCGGCTTCGGCGGAGAAACCATCGATGGTCTTAAGCTTGGAAATCTTGGTGCCCATAGTCTTAACAATGCGCCAGCCGCCGAACAGCGTACCGAGGCCCATGGCGGCGTAGCAGACGCCGGCCACCCAGCCCGGTACCATGAACTCGCCTTTCATATAGCCGGCGCTGAACAGAAGCCCTACTATAAGGCCCATGGTCTTCTGCGCGTCGTTGCCGCCGTGCCCAATGCAGTACGCGGCGGACGAAAACAGCTGCAGCCGCTGGAACAGCCTGTTGACCTGGTTCGGCGTCCTGCGGGCGGACAGCCGGTACATAATAGTGGCAAAAATTACGCCGAGCAGCATGCCAAGCAGCGGCGAGATCACGATGAAGAGCACGATCTTCATGATGCCGGACATTACCAGCGCGCCGGGACCGGCCTTGACCAGCGCGGCGCCGGCCAGCCCGCCCATCAGCGCGTGGGAGGAACTGGAAGGCAGCCCGAAATACCACGTGATGATATTCCAGCCGCATGCCCCGCCCAGGGCGCCTAAGACCACGAAATTGTCCACGATGCTGATATCGACTATTCCCTTGCCTACGGTCTTGGCCACTTCGTGGTTGAACAGGAAGAAGGCCAGCACGTTGAAGAAAGCCGCCCAGAGCACGGCCTGACGCGGGGTGAACAGGCGCGTGGAAACTGCCGTAGCTATGGAATTAGCGGCGTCGTGAAACCCGTTAAGGAAGTCGAACACCAGCGCGAGGACTATGAGGCCTATTACGGCCAGCAGGGTGCTATCCATGTTTCACCAGGATGGATTCTATTACCTTGGCCACGTGCTCGCACGTGTCCAGGGTAGCTTCGGCCACCTCGTAGATCTCCTTCCACTTTATCACCATAATCGGGTCCTTCTCGGTCTCGAACAGGTGGCTGATGGCTTTCTCCCGGATCTGGTCGCCGATATTCTCAAGCCGGTTGACCTCGATGCAGTGGTCCAGCACGCGGCGCTGCCGCTTGGTGTCGTGCATGTGTTTTACGGCGTTGGACAGGGCCTGGGTGGACTGGTCTATAGTGTCGGCGAACTGCACCATGTACTCCTCGTTGGCGTTAAGTTTGTAGAGCTTGATGCGGTTGGACATGGAGTTGATCATGTCCAGAATGTCGTCCAGGGTGTTGGCCAGCGCGTAGATATCCTCGCGGTCGATCGGGGTAATGAAAGTGCGGTTGAGCATGTCCACGATTTCGTGGGAGAGCGTGTCGCCCTCGTGCTCGTAATCCTTGATCTTCTTTACTGTTTCCTCGTCGAAGCTGCCCCTCTTCACCGCGGACTTGAAACAGTCGGAAGCTTTAACGATGTTCTCAGCCTGTAAATTAAGGTAGTCGAAGAATTTTACTTCTCTCGGCAGGAAATTAATGGCCATTGGGTGAGCTCCTTGGCCGTCCGGAGAGCACAGCTCCCGATACGGCGCCTACGCATGTGTTGAACCTGATGATAAATTAATTATATCCTTTTGGGGCACCGCAAGCAAACCACCGGAGGGCCCATGGACTTCAAAGCCGCGCTGTATAAAAGACTCGAAAAATACGCAAAAATAGATACCCAGAGCGATGATAAATCGCAGACTTTTCCTTCCTCTAAAAACCAGTTTACCCTGGCGAAGCTGCTGGCGGCCGAGCTCAAGGCCATAGGCGCGAAAAAAGTGAAGCTGGATAAATACGGTTATGTGACCGCCGAGCTGCCGGCTACGGTAAAAGGCAGAAAACCCGCTATCGGGCTGCTCGCCCACATGGACACTTCCCCGGACACTTCCGGCAAGAACGTGAAGCCCCAGCTCCACCGGGCCTGGAAAGGCGGGGACATAGTGATCAGCCGCAAGCACGGAGTCATCCTGAACGAGAAAAACTGCCCCGAGCTGGCGGGCTGCCGCGGGGATGATATCGTGACCGCTTCCGGCGACACCCTGCTGGGCGCGGACGATAAGGCCGGGCTGGCGATCATTATGACGGCGGCCGAACACCTGATTAAGCATCCCGAGATACCGCACGGCGTGCTGAAGATAGGCTTTACGCCCGACGAAGAAGTTGGGCAGGGGGTAAAGTATTTCAACGTTAAGGCCTTCGGGGCGGACTTCGCTTACACCTTCGACGGGGACGTGGCCGGCGCGGTGGAAGAGGAGAACTTCAACGCTGACGGCGTCAAGATTGTCATTACCGGCAAGAGCGTGCATCCCGGCACGGCCAAGAACGCCATGGCCAACGCGGCGCGCATAGCGGCGGATATAGTAGCCAGCTGGCCCGAGAACCTGCTACCCGAGACCACCGGGGGCCGGGAAGGTTTCATTATGTTTACGGAGATAGCCGGCGAGATAGAGAAGGCTGAGATCTCCGGCATCGCCCGCGAGCACGACCTGAAGAAACTGAAAGGCATGCAGAAGCAGCTCGAAGCCATAGTAGCCGCCAAGCGCCTTAAGTACCCGCTGGCAAAGATAGAGCTGGCTTTCAAGGAGCAGTACCGGAACATGAAAGAGGTTATTGTAAAGACCCCGGAGGTGATGGGGAAACTGATGGCCGCGGTGAAGCAGGCCGGCATAGAACCTCACGTGAAGCCCGTACGCGGCGGCACCGACGGCGCGCGCCTCTCTTTCATGGGCCTGCCCACGCCCAACGTCTTTACCGGCGGCTACAATTACCACGGCCGCTACGAATGGGTCTCCCTCGACGGCATGAACAAATCCGCCGAGGTCCTTATCAACCTCGCCAGGGAATGGGCGAAGTAACGAAACCCGGCCAGACAGGCATAAACCACCGGAGACAGCTCCGGCGGTTCTGTTATTCCGCTGGATCGTATTACACCGGCGAATTCTCCTTTATAATCCGGTCAAAAGGTGTTGCGCGGCGGAATGGATTTTAGTAGCATAATGACTATCCGGTCAGTATTGGGCTAAAATGAAAGCTTTAACCGCGGAACAGAAAAAAGAAAACGAGTTACAGATCCTTAAAGCGGCCACGCGCGTGCTGGCCGCCGGAGGCTTTGACGCCCTTACGCTGGATCAGGTAGCCAAAGAGACCGGGGTGGCGAAGGGCACATTGTTCCTTTATTACCGCAACAAAGAGGAACTGGTATTGGCCGTGTTCTCCGCCATGGCCGAAAGCCTCGGTAAGACGCTCGCGTCGGTAACCTCTTCCGGACTACAGCCCGAAGAACGCCTCCGGAAGATAGTCCTTACCCTGTTGGAACATTTCGATAAGAAACGCGACATTACCGGCTACTCCGGCGGCCTGCCGCTGGCCGGCCCTAATAAGGAAAAGCTCCGGGCCGGCTTTGCCGCCAATATGGCCGCCATCGCAGCCGCACTTAAGCTCTGCGCGGAGGGGGGACTGCTGGACCTGGACGATCCTTTATTTTCCGCTTCCGCGCTTTTCGGGCTCTGCCGCGGTTCTAATTCTTACGCCCGCTCGGCGGGCCGCAGCCTGCCGTTGAATGAACGCGCACGCCGCATAACCGGAATATTTTTAAACGGCACAAGGAAAAAACCATGAAGATACTGCTGCTCGCCGTCTTACTGGCCTCGCCGCTCAGGGCGCAGGAGTTTTCCACCGCCGCCATGCGCCCAATTAACATGGGAGAAGCCTACAAACTGGCGCTTGCCAGGAGCGAAACGCTGGCGCAGCAGGCCGAAGGCATAAAACAGCTGGAAGCCGCCGAGCGCGCGATAGGCGCGGCGTTCCGCCCGTACTTCGACCTTAACGCCTCCCAGGGCAAGCAGCAGAATTCGCCTTCCTCTACCAAAGTCTATCTTTCTGGCGGCTACTCGCTGTTCTCCGGCATGAGGGACTATATCTCCGCCAAAGCCGCAGCCGCCAGGACCGGCGCCGCCAAGCTGGGCCTGGAACGCGCGCGGCAGCAGCTTTACCTTAACGCGGCACAGGAGTATCTGAACCTGTTCCTGGCCCAGCAGGAAGTCCTTATCCGCCTGGAACAAATGGGCGTTACGTCCAGGCGCATAACCGAACTGCAGGCTCGAGAGAACATCGGCCGGTCGCGCAAGAGCGAAGTAGTGGCCGCCAAGACCCAGCTCGCGCAGGATAAGGCCAGCTACCTCGCCGCCGCCGTGGGTGAACGCCTGGCCCAGCAGGCCCTGCTGTTCATCACGGGGCTCGTCGCCGACCTGGCACCCCAGGAGCTCTATGTTTCGCGCGAGGCCGCGCTGGAAGAATATCTTAAGCTCGCCCTGCTGCGCCCGGACCTGGCCGCCAGGCGCAAGTCCGTGGAAGCCTACAACTATCTCGCCGATATCCAGGATTACAATCTCTGGCCCACCGTGGGAGTTTCTGCGAATTACTACGCAGTCCGCCGCCCGATGCCCAGCCCCGCCAGCCGCTGGGATGGAACTATCGCCCTCAACCTGCCGCTGTATACCGGCGGCGCAGCCGGTGCGCTGAAAGACTCGGCTTACGCGGCCCGGCAGGCCGCCGCCCTGGAGTTGCAGCTGGAAGAAAGGCAGGCGCTTACCGACGTGCGGTCCGCGTTCGAGGAAAGGAAATACTCCCTCCTTCAGACTGTCAGCCTTAAGGAAGCGCTGGCGTTGGCTTCGGATAACGCCCGCTACCAGCAGGATGATTACAAGCTCGGGCTGGTTACTAACCTCGACGTGCTGAGCGCGCTGAATTCCGTACTTCAGACCCGCCTTGCCCTGTCAGGGGCCAAGGCCCAGGAGATCTTTTCGCTGCTGAAACTTGAAACCGCCGCCGGCCTGGAGGCCAAGCAATGACACTCTCCGATTTTTCCATTAAAAATCCGGTTTTCGCCTGGATGCTGATGCTGGGCCTGATCGTGTTCGGCTGGATAGGTTTTTCCAACATGGGCATCAGCCAGATGCCGGACGTGGACTATCCGGTCGTAAACGTGGGGATTTCCCTGGAGGGGGCCGCGCCCGAAGTGATGGAAACCCAGGTTACGGATATTCTGGAAGGCGCCGTGATGGGTATTCAGGGCATAAAAGAAGTGTCCTCCAGCTCCAAGCGCGGCAGCGCCGATATCACCATCGAGTTCGAGCTCGGACGCGACATCGATGTAGCCATGCAGGAGGTCCAGTCCAAAATCTCCTCGGTGCAGCGTGACCTGCCGAGAGACATAGATCCACCCACCATCAAAAAGAGCAACCCGGAAGACCAGGCCATAGTGCGCGTGTCCCTCAATGGCGACGTGCCGCTGAAAGACCTGATGACCTACGCCAACGATTTTCTGAAGGATAAGTTCACCACCATCTCCGGGGTAGGCGACGTTGACATGGGCGGTTTTGTGGACCCCAACCTGCGCATCTGGGTGGATGTTAATAAGCTTAACGCCAACCAGCTTACGGTGCAGGATATCATAAATACTGTGGGGAACCAGCACGCGGAGACCCCGGCCGGCTATATCACCTCCGGCAATAAGGAAATGAATGTGCGCGTCATGGGTGAAGCCGCCACTCCCGAGGCCTTCTCCAGGCTGGTCATAACCGGGCGCGGCGGGGCCACCATCTGGAAGACCTTCCGCATAAAGGACGTGGCGCAGGTAGAGGACGGCCTCAACGACATCAGGCGCATGGCGCGCACCAATGGCAGGCTTTCTGTAGGCCTCGGCATAATGAAACAGCGCGGATCTAACGCTGTGGCCGTCGCCAAGGCTGTGCGCGCCAGAGTGGCCGAACTTCAGAAAAGCCTGCCGAAAGGCATGAACCTCATGGTAGTGAACGACTCCACCAGGTTCATCGAGGATTCTACTCACGAGTTGAATTTTACGCTTATCCTGTCGGCGCTGTTTACCGGCGTGGTTTGTTGGCTCTTTCTGGGCTCCTGGTCGTCTACGATAAACGTGCTGCTCGCGATTCCCACTTCCATAATCGGAGCGTTCCTTATCCTTTATTTCATGGGCTTCACGCTGAACACCTTCACGCTGCTGGGGCTCTCGCTCGCTATAGGCATAGTGGTGGACGACGCCATCATGATGCTGGAGAATATCGTCCGCTACAACGAAATGGGCTATGGCCGCGTTAAATCCGCGCTGTTAGGCGCGCGCGAGATAACCTTTCCCGCCATAGCCGCCTCGGTAGCCATCCTCGCCATCTTTGTGCCGGTAATCTTCATGAAGGGCATCATCGGCAAATTTTTATTCCAGTTCGGAGTTACGATGACGGCGGCGGTGCTGCTGTCGCTGCTGGAGGCGCTGACGCTCTCGCCCATGCGCTGCTCGCAGTTCGTGGACTCCGGGCGCAGCACCGCCATAGGCCTTTGGATGGATAAAGCTTTTACCCGGGTAGCCGCGCAATACCGGCATGCGCTCGATTTCATCCTGGGCCACCGGTGGAAGACCATAGGCGCTGCGCTGCTGATCTTCGCGGGCTCGCTCTTTATTGCGCGCAAACTGCCGATGGAGTTCACGCCCTCCCAGGACCAGAGCCAGTTCATGGTGCGGCTCCAGACCCCGATAGGCTCCTCGTTTGAATATACCACCACGGTAATGGCGAAAGTTGAAAATTGGGCGATGAAAGAACCCAATATCGAACGTTATTTCGGCATGGTAGGCGCCGGCAGCGTGAATAACTGCATGTTATTTCTTACTCTTAAACAGCCCGGCAGCCGCGTGCCGCTTAAAGCGGGGGGGCGCAAGCCGACGCAGCAGGACCTGATGGCCTACACGCGCAAAGCTCTTAAACAGTTCAAGGAATTGAATCGGGTTTCTGTTCAGGACCCGTCGCAAGCGGGCTTCTCGTCCAAGCGCGGCTACCCGGTGGAACTGAGCCTGCGCGGGCCGGACTGGGGGAAACTGGCCGAACTGGACCGCGCGCTGATGAAAAAAATGTCCGAGTCCGGCAAGATGGTGGATGTGGACACCGACTACCAGGAGGGCATGCCCGAGGTGCAGGTGATCCCGGACAGGGAGAAGGCCGCCGCCCGCGGTATAGATATCGCGTCTATCGGGGACACCGTGAACGCCATGATAGGCGGCGTCCGCGTGGGCAAGTTCACCAAGAACGGCAAGCGGTACGATATCCGCGTAAGGCTGGTAGACAAAGACCGCAAGAGCCCCGGCGACATAGGCAAGATCTGGGTGCGCAACAACCGGGGCGAGCTCATACGTATGTCCGAAGTAATGAAGACCGCGGAGAAGAATACCCTGCTTTCCATCTCGCGCCGTAACCGCGAGCGCGCTATAGGTATTTTCGCCAATCCGGCGCCCGGCGTGGCGCAGGGCGAAGCCCTGGCCGAGGTGCAGAAGGAAGCCAAGGCGCTCCTGCCCGAGGGCTACCGCATAGTGCTGTCCGGCAGTTCCCAGACTTTTCAGGAATCTTTCGGCAGCCTGATTATGGCGCTGGTGTTCGGTATTTTTGTGGCCTACATGGTGCTGGCTTCGCAGTTCAACAGCTTCATTCACCCGGTTACCGTGCTGCTGGCCCTGCCTTTCAGCATTACCGGCGCGTTCATAGCGCTTCTGGTGGGCGGGCAGTCCCTGAACATCTACAGTATGATCGGCATGATCCTGCTTATGGGGATAGTGAAGAAGAATTCCATCCTGCTGGTGGAATTCACAAATAACAGGCGGCGCGACAAGAACATGAACGTTCGCGACGCGCTACTTGAGGCCTGCCCGATAAGGCTGCGGCCGATCCTGATGACTTCTTTTGCCACTATAGCGGCGGCCATCCCGCCGGCGCTGGGCATAGGACCCGGAGCAGAAACCCGCATTCCTATGGCCCTGGTGGTGATAGGCGGCGTACTGTTCTCCACAGCGCTGACGCTGCTGGTAGTGCCCTGCGCCTACAGTCTCTTCTCAGGCCTTGAACGCAAAGGGCATGAGGACGAGCTGAAGCAGGCCTTGATAGAATTGGGGGAACTCCCCGCTGATAAGTAAAAATATGCGCCCTGAAAATAATCCTCCGCAGAACGAAGAAGTCGACATCCTGATCGTAGGCGGCGGGCCCGCGGGCCTTATGGCGGCGGGCCGCGCGGCGGAGCTGGGCGCCAGGACCGCGCTTATCGAAAAGAACCTGCACCTCGGCGTAAAGCTGATGCTGACCGGGGGCGGCAGGTGCAACGTTACCAACAGCGGCGGCCTTAAGGCCTTTGTGGCCGCCTTCGGACCCAACGGCAAATTCCTTTACCGGGCGTTAAGCGTCTTCTCCAGCCAGAACTTAATAAAGTTCCTGGCCGACCGCCATGTGCCAGTGCGCACCGATCCCGACGGCAAGATTTTCCCCGCAGACGACAAAGCCGTCAGCGTGCTTACGGCCCTGGACGGCTACCTGCGGCGCTACAATGTTGCCGTCTCGCTGGGCCGGCGCGCCACAGGGATCCTTACCAGCCCGGCGAAAGAAGTGGAGGGGATAAGGCTGGCGGACGGCGGAATACTGCGCGCTAAAAAAGTTATTGTGGCCGCGGGCGGGCTCTCCTATCCCAAGACCGGTTCCACCGGTGACGGCTACGCGCTGGCGCAGAAGATGGGCCACACCATAGTTGAGTTAAGACCGGGCCTCACCGCCCTGGAATCCGACGAGCCTTTCATAAAAGACCTGCAGGGCCTGCCGCTTCAGAACATCACTATCAAGGTGCTTGTGAACAGTAAAAAGGCCGCAGCCAGGACCGGCGACCTGATCTTCACGCACTTCGGCGTTTCAGGCCCGGCGCTGCTGGTGCTAAGCGGAGCGGCCGTGGACGGGCTCGGCACGCCCGGCAACAGGGTTGAGGTTTCTTTGAATTTTATGCCCGGGCTTACGCCGGAAGCGATAGCGGCGGACGTGCAGAAGTACTTCGCGGAGAACGGGGCAAAGATGTTTTCAAGCTTCGCCAAGGCCGCGCTGCCGGAGTCGCTCGCCGTGGTGTTCTGGGGGCGCTGCGGCATAGACCGCGACCGGAAGTGCGCCACTATTACAGCGGGTGAGCGCAAGAAAGTAGCCGAGCTGCTGGGCGATTTCAGGATCCACATCACCAAACCGCGGCCTATCGCCGAGGCCACCGTTACGCGCGGCGGCATAAAACTGGACGAGCTCAACCCCCAGACCATGGAATCCCGCCTGGTAAAAGGCCTCTATTTCTGCGGCGAAATGCTGGACCTCGACGGCATCACCGGCGGCTTCAACCTGCAGGAAGCCTTCTCCACCGGCTACCTGGCCGCCCAATCCGCCGCCGACTCCCTTAAGTAAACCATTCCTTAACATCTTTTAAATCCTCCAAACGCCGGGGAAGCCTGGCGGCTTTGTTTTGTCAGGGTTGGGGATAACTTTATGTTTAGGGAGGGGACGCCGAGGGTATGGGGTCGGCGGGTCGTCACGGACTGAAGCCGCTTGCGCAGCGCGGCGAGGGAGTGGAGCGAAGCGACACCGCAGTGTGACGAGGCGCGCGAACGGTGTTCGCGACGCCGTGCCCGACGACCCCATACTCTCGGCAGGCCCCGACTGGGCTTCCTGCACAGTGTCGCTTCGCTCCACCCGCGGATCTCAGTTATTTCTTTAGGGCTTTCCTGAGAAACTCCAGGAGTTTGGGGGCGTTGGCTTCGCGCTGTGAGTAGAAGGCGTCGGTGTGACCGTAGGGAACGGAGAGGAATTCTTTTGGGGGGACGGCGGCGTTGTAGAGTTTCTTACCCTGGCTCATTGGCACCGTGCGGTCGTTCTGCGAGTGGATAAAAAACTTGGGGCAGGTAATGCCCGCTATGTAGTCCGACGGAGAATGCCGCCCGCTCACCGCAACCCACGGCAGCCAGGAAACAGGCCAGGTCCACCAGCGCTCCCTCAAGATCGCCGAGCCCACGCCCCTGTAAGAATAAAAAGACCCCTCCAGCACCATAGCCGCAGGCTTAAAGCCAGACTCGCCCACCGCCGCCACCGCAATAGCCCCGCCCAGACTCTGTCCGAAAATAACTATCTTGTCCGGCTCCGCCCCCGGCAGCTTAAGCGCCTCAGCTAGCGCCGCCTTCCCGTCCATCACCAGCCCGTCCAAGCCCGCCCTGCCGCCCGAAGCCCCGTAGCCGCGGTAGTCCATAATGAAAACATTAAAACCCTCTTTCGCCAGCCAGGCCGAAAAAGGATAATGCGAAGTCATATTCTGCCCGTTGCCGTGAAAGTGCACCACCGTCCCCAGCGCCGTGCCGCTCGACGGAAAGAACATCCCCGTCAAGTCCGTGCCGTCGCCTGACTTGAACTTAATAGCCTCGTACCTGATGCCCGACGCCGCGGGATCGTCGTATACGAACTTAGTTGGCTGGAAATACAGATGCGTGCAGCCCGTCAACACACAGGCGGCAATAAGAGGAAGAAACAACCTGAGCTTTTTCATCCTGGCTTAGCCTTTAACTTACGGCGGGAAAACAAATTGGTGAAAGTAAACCCCGGCCTCTTTAACCTTGCCGCGCCAGCTATATTCCAACCGGGCCGAAGAGTCCTTGGCAACCCTGAACGAGGCCGTAGCCGAACCAGCCCAGAGCGGCCGGCTGTCGCCGAGCGCGTAGCTGATGTAGCGCGCTTCCGCCAGAAACCGTACAATCCCTTTCTCCGCCAGCAACCCGGCCTTAAGGCCAGCGCCTGCGCGCCAGTTGGCGTTCAAAGCCGGACCAAAAGCGCTGTCTACCTCGGCCATAGCGTACCAGAGCTGGCGTACAGGACCTGCCACCTCGGCGGCCACGCCGGAGCCGGCGTTCATAGCCCACACATTAGCCTTGCCGCTCTGCTTGCCGGCCTCGTCGGCCTGCTCGAAACCAGCGTTTATCTCCCACGACGGGCGGCGCACCCAGTCGTCCCAGGGGTTAAGGCTTATCACCCGGGCCAGGCGGGCCTCTTTCACGAAAAGTCTGTTGTAAGCCTTGTCGTAGCGCAGCCGCAGGCCGAACATCTCCAGCGCCGCGTCGGGCAGGTAGCCCGCCGGCGCGTCCAGCAGGTCTTGCATGGCGAAACGGGTCTGGAATTCATAGGCGGGGCCGTGCTTCATGGAAACCAGCCCCGCGCCCAGGCGCAGGCTCTCGTGCCCGGCCATTATGGAGTCCGGGCGGGCCGGGCTCCCCGTAAAGGTTAACTGCTGTCCCAGAGGCGCGCGGACCGCCAGCAGCGGGTCCGTGCGGGTATCAAGCTCGGGCTTCCCGATGCGCCGGGCGTAAAAGCGCCAGCTAAGATAATCTACGGCCGTTTCCAGCACCGCGGCCTTACTGGCCGGGTTGGCGCTCTCGAGCCGCTTAAGTTCGGCAGCCTGATCGCCGCGCGCAAGCTCGAGCACCGAGGCTTTTTCCGCTTCGGAAAGCTGCGCCCTTTTCCACTCTACGTTCTTCCAGAGGGAAGGCCGCCAGACCGGGGCGGCCGGGGGAGAAGCCGTTATTACGGCCTTCGCCGTGTCCGACGGGATAACCCAGTGGCGAAAGCGCCGCTGCAGGTCGAGCTCGGGGTTTACGATATCCAGCAGCGGCATCAGCTGATAGGAGCAGTTGCGGGTAAAAAACAGGTAGGGAAAAGAGACCTTGCCCAGCTCCCAGCCGTGGCGCAGCAGGCGGTCGATCTCTTCCGGTTTCAGGTTAAGCGGAAATTCCCA
>JBBRDG010000072.1:0-12879 GCA_038204165.1 Elusimicrobiales bacterium | reverse complement strand
GCCAGGCCTATTCTCACAACCCGGCCCCCTTTATCTTCTCCAGCGCTTCGCGCGAGCTTATAAAGGCGCCGTACCGCTTGCAGATGAACAGCGCGGCTTTTATTTTAAGGCGCATTTTCCAGGAAGCGAAATCGTAAGTGTGCGCCAGCACGGCTACTATTGTCTCCCCGCCGCGGCTACTGAGCCGGCGGCAGTTCTTAAGTATGGTCAGCAGCGACTGCTGCTCTATATAGACGCCCAGCGGCACCTCGCAGACTCGGCTGGCGCCGGGTTTACGGTGGTCCTGGTAGTCCAGCCTGTAGACGTTGTCCGGGGCTCCGGTCCAATCAGAAACCAGCTGGCCGTTCTTTACCAGGTGCCGGCCCGGATCGCAGGAATAGTCCAGCAGCAGGCCGTGCTTTTCCAGCAGCGGTATTATGGCGGGGCAGAAAGTCATGAAGCCGCCGCGGTACGCCAGGGGGGAAAGGCCGGCTTCCTTAAGTCCGCCCGCCATTCCCTCTATGGCCGGCGCCATGCGCGCGATGTCGGCATAATGCCAGGCCTCGTAAAGTTCTTCCTCGTGGCAGTGGACCCCCACTTCTCCGCCCTCCGCCTCAATGCGCTTCCAGACGGCGATTAATTCCGGGCGCAGGAAAAAATCCCGTACCAGCGGGGAGGTGTGCACGAAATGCACGAACTTGCCCCCTGTGGCCGCCGTAATTTCCAACTCGGCGCGGAGCAACGCCAGGATCCGGCTTAGTACCGGGCGGCGCTGCTCTTCGGTTAAGCGGGTATAGAAGTACTCGTCCCAGTCTCCGTCTATTGTTAATATAAAATTTAGGCCCATAAATTAATCCCTGTCCGCGCCAGTTTGCCGTGGTAAATTATAGCCCGTAAGGTCGAGCTGCGCAACCCCTATTTATAGCAGCCCCGCCTCACCCGCCCGCCCCTAGCCGCCTTTTACTATAATTAAATTGATGGCGAGGAAGATACTTGGCATATCGGCTTTTTATCATGACTCCGCCGCGGCGCTGGCCGTGGACGGGGAAATTGTCTTTGCCACGCAGGAAGAGCGCTTTACGCGGGTAAAGCAGGACGCCGCTTTCCCGGCCAACGCCGTGCGCGCCTGCCTGGAGCGCGGCGGGAAGTACGCCGGGACCGGGCCTTTAGCCTTAAAAGACCTGGACGCCGTGGTTTTCTACGAAAAACCCCTTTTAAAATTCGAGCGCCTGCTCGAGACGCATTACGCCTTTGCTCCCTGCGGGGTACGCCAGTTCGTAACGGCCATGCCGGTTTGGATAAAAGAAAAGCTGATGCTGAAGAAGATCCTGCGCGACCGGCTGGCCGAAATAGACCCCGTCGGGGCGCGGGACATGAAGCTGCTTTTTCCCGAGCACCATCTTTCGCACGCCGCCAGCGCTTTTTACCCTTCGCCTTTCGACGAGGCCGCCATTCTGACCGTGGACGGGGTGGGGGAATGGACCACCGGCCTTATAGGCCATGGCCGCGGCAAAAATATGCAAGTGCTGCGCCGGCAGAACTTCCCGCATTCCGTGGGCCTGCTGTATTCGGCTTTCACTTACTATGCCGGCTTCAAGGTGAATTCCGGCGAGTATAAGCTGATGGGCCTGGCGCCGTACGGCAACGAGGCTTCCCCCGGCTATAAGAAGATCCGGGACGGAATTTCCGCCCTGCTGGACGTTAAGCCGGACGGTTCCATCCGGATGAACCAGGATTATTTCGACTACGCGGCCGGTCTGCGCATGACGAACGACGGGAAATGGACGGAGCTGTTCGGCCTGCCGCCGCGCGGGGAAAGGGAACTGACGCAGCCTTATTGCGACCTGGCGCTGGCCGTACAGCGCGTGACCGAGGACATCCTGCTCAGGCAGGCCCGTGAAGCTAAGCGCCTTACCGGTTCCAAAAATCTGTGCCTGGCCGGCGGCGTGGCGCTAAACTGCGTGGCCAACGGCAGGCTTCAGCGGGAGAATGTCTTCGACAAGATCTGGATCCAGCCGGCTTCGGGGGACGCCGGCGGCGCGCTGGGCGCGGCCCTGGCCGCCCGGCATATTTATTTCGGCGAGGAGCGGAGCCCCGGCGGGCAGGTCGACGGTATGCGGGGCTCCTTGCTGGGGCCGGAGTATACCGAGGCCGAAGCGCTCTTGATGGCCGCTGGTTTCGGCGCGGTCTGCGAAAAGCTGGAAGACGGGGAGCTATTCCCTAAAGTGGCCGAGCTGCTGGACGTCGGGGCTATTGTGGGCTGGCACCGCGGCCGCGCCGAGTTCGGACCGCGCGCGCTGGGGAACCGCAGCATCCTGGGCGACCCGCGCAGCCCGGACATGCAGAAGAAACTCAATTTGAAAATTAAATACCGCGAGAGCTTCCGGCCTTTCGCCCCTTCGGTGCTGGAAGAGGAAGCCGGGGGTTATTTCGGGGGCGTGCCCCCCTCGCCTTACATGCTGTTTACCTCCTACGTCGAGCCCGGGCGGCGGCTGCCTCTGCCGGAAGGCTTTAACGCCCTGCCGCTGAAGGAGAAGCTTTATTTCCTGCGTTCGGATATCCCCGCCGTTACCCACCTGGATTATTCGGCCAGGGTGCAGACGGTGAGCGCTGCGGAGAACCCCGCCTACCACGCGCTGCTGGGCGCTTTTAAGGCCCGCACCGGCTGCGGCGTGCTCGTGAACACCAGCTTTAACGTGCGCGGCGAGCCCATGGTCTGCACGCCGGAGGACGCCTACCGCTGCTTCATGGGGACGGAGATGGATTACCTGGTTGTAGGCAACTTGCTTTTCGACAAGAAGCGGCAGCCGGCGGCCCCGGCCCGCCGCGAATACGCGCCGGATTAGGAACTATATGCTTGATACTATTAAGGACCTTTGGGATTTTCTTAAAGAGAGGAAGAAGTGGTGGCTGCTGCCTATCGTGATAGTGCTGTTGCTGGTCGGGGCCCTGCTGATCCTCTCAAGCGGCACGGCGGTGGCGCCTTTCGTCTACACGCTTTTTTAATATGGACTATAAAGGCTCGCGAAAAAAAGACCTTCAGACGCTGGGAGTTGTGGCCGCGGCGCTGTTGGTGCTTTATCTCGGCACGCGCAAACCGGTTTTCGCGCTGCTGGCCGGCGGGCTTATGGCGCTGGGCTTTACTTCAAAAGCCGCCGCCGCGCGCCTGGCCGCGGCCTGGATGGGCTTTGCCGAGGGCCTCGGCCGTCTAAATTCTAAAATAATTCTGGGCGCGGTTTACTTCCTGCTCCTCACGCCGCTGGCCCTGCTGCTCCGGCTCTTCGGCGGCAACAAGGTGAACACACGCGCCGACGCCGGCGCCAAAACCTATTTTGAAGTTGAGAACCGCGCCTTTACCGCTTCGGACCTCGAAAAGCCCTGGTAAGTTACCCAAGGTTATACAGACTGGCCTCACGCGCGACTCTGGATCAGTTCCTTCAACCACGCTTTAGGCTATTTTTGCATATCCTGTGGTCTGGTTCGTAATGTTTTAACAGGCCAGCTTCCGAATCCTGACTTCGTGTCCAGTTAGTATTAGTAAAAAGTATCATGCCATCCCAGGTGTCCCGATAATCAGAGTTTTACCCCACAGTTAGCCCACGCGGGCCCCCACTGCGGTACGTTTAGGATAATCCTGCGACTAACCTGAAAGTTTAAGCTGTTGCGATAGTTTATCTGGTCTTGCGGATTCAATTAGTGCCTGTTATACTTATATTAAGAAGTCTAATGATTTTATGAAAAAAATATTTATTTTATTTGTCCTTTCAACTGCTCCGCTCCAGGCTTCGGATTTAAATCTTACTGCTATTGGCGCCGGTGACATGGCGGCTTCTCAGTTGGCGGGGCCACCCTCCCCTGTGGCTGTTCCCGTTCTCAATAATAAAGTTTCAAAGCTTAAGGAATGGACTATTATCGCCCTGATCAATGGAAAGAACAACCTGTCGGACGACGCTATCGCGGATATTAATGAGATGGAAACGGTCGGCTCCACTTCGGCTATGGACATAGTAGTGGAATTAGGTACCGCCAGGGAAAAAGAGGGAGCGCCCACGGTTTATAATGTTAAGCGTTATCATATAAAGAAAGACAACGACCCCTCCAGAATGACTTCCCGCCCTATCATGACACTACCGGGCGCGGATATGGGGTCTTGGGAGCATCTCGCCCAGTTTATAACCTGGGCTAAAGAGCGGTATCCTGCAAAGCGCTATATAGTGGTGGTATGGAACCACGGCTCCGGCTGGAAATCTTTCGGTAAACCGCTTACAAGTCAGGTTGCTTCAAGTCCGGCTAAAGGTATTTCTTACGATGATGAAAGCAAGAACCATATAACAGCCATAGAGATGGCTAGTGCCCTGGCCCGGACAGGCAAAATTGACCTGCTGGCTTCGGATGCCTGCCTTATGCAGGAGCTTGCCGTAAATTACGAGATCCGACATTATGCCGAGGTAATCGCCGGTTCGGAGGAAACGGAGCCCAATGAAGGTCAGGATTACTCGCGTTTTCTTAAGGCGCTGTCCGCAAAGCCCGGCGCGGACGCGGAAGAAACCGCAAGAATGTACGTGTCCGCTTACAAGTCTTATTATACCCATACTAATAAAGCTACTACTATTTCCGCAATTCGCTCCGCCTCTATCGACGGCTTGGTCTCCAGGGTGACCGCGTTGACCAACGCCATGCTTGCCGACGGGGATTTCAAGTTCGCCCGGGATTCGCGCAGGAAGACTGTTAAGTTTACTGACCCGGACTCCAGGGACCTCGGCCATTTTGCCGGGATTGTGGCGGAAAGCTCTGCGAACCCAGTTGTGCGTTCCGCAGCCGCCGAAGTGCTTTCCTATCTTAAAAAAGATGTAGTTGTCGCCTCGGCGGTAACCGTCTGGAAAGAGCCGGCTTCTGGTATGCGTTCCCGCCAGAGAACTTATGAGCCGGCTTCCGCCAGGGATTTTGCTAACGCCACCGGTCTGGCTATCTATTTGCCTGTAGTATACCGGACCTCCGGGGGCTACGAGCAACTTGCCTTCGCCCGCGACTCTTCCTGGAAAGAGCTCATTCAAAAAATGAAATCAGTCGAGGCCGACGACGATTATTGGGATGATTGGGGTGACGAGGATTGATAGGATTTTTTACCGGCGGGAAAAGAAGTGACAGCCAATCTTATATTTCTTATGCATTTCGGGATTTAGGTAATTTGATAGAATAGATTTAATGTTTTTAAGGAGCGCATAAATGTCTGACAAAGAAACCACAGGAAAATTCAAGCCTTTCATTTCGGATTCCATGATAATTCCGGAGTTCACTGTTAAATCCATCCTGCTGGGCGTCATGTTCGGCGTTATCTTCGGCGCGTCCACGGTGTTCCTGGCGCTTAAGGCCGGCTTGACGGTTTCTGCTTCCATCCCCATAGCGGTGCTGGCCATCTCACTGGGGCGGAAGATGTTCAAGACCACCATCCTTGAAAATAATATTATCCAGACCACCGGCTCGGCCGGCGAATCCATAGCGGCGGGCGTGGTGTTCACGCTGCCGGGGTTCCTGTTCCTGTCGGCGGGCAGCAACGGGCCTTCGTTCTTCAACTACTGGACCATTTTCACGCTGGCCGTGTTCGGCGGTATTCTGGGCACACTGATGATGATTCCGCTGCGCCGCTCGCTGATAGTGCAGGAGCACGAGACGCTGCCCTACCCCGAGGGTACGGCCTGTGCCGCGGTGCTGATCGCCGGCGAAAAGGGCGGGGACTTCTCCAAGACCGCTTACCAGGGCCTGGGCTTCGCATTCGTGTACGCCACGCTGCAGCGCATCTTCGCCGTTATTGCCGAGTCGCCCGCCTGGGTTACTACGCAGGCCAATAAATATTTCCCTTCGGCCACTTTGAACGCCGACATTACGCCCGAGTACCTGGGCGTGGGCTACATAATAGGGCCGCGCATTGCGGGCGTGCTGGTTGCCGGCGGCGTGCTGGCCTGGCTTGGCCTTATCCCGCTTTTGGCCACACTGGTGCCGGGCGATACTATTGCCGCCCAGCTGGTGAAACTAGGCTATCTGAAAGACCTCCTTACCCCGGGCGGCCCCGGCGGCTGGAACCCGCTTACGCACCAGTTCGCCGATACGGCAGGCGCGGTGTACAAGGCCTACGTGCGCCAGATAGGCGCGGGCGCGGTGGCGGCGGGCGGCTTTATCACGCTGCTTAAGACGCTGCCCACCATTATAAGCTCTTTCAAGGGCAGCGTGGCCTCGCTTAAGAACCGCAAGGGCGCGGCCGCGGCCTCCCGCACCGAGAACGACCTTTCCTTCAAGACCGTGATCATCGGCTCGGTGGTACTGGTGCTGCTCATTGCGCTGTTGCCCATGATTCCGGGCAACTCGCTTTTCAGCAAGATGCTGCTGGGCGTGCTGATCATTGTGTTCGGCTTCTTCTTTGTTACGGTATCAAGCCGCATCGTGGGCATAATCGGTTCTTCGTCCAACCCCATCTCCGGCATGACCATTGCCACGCTGATGGGCACGGCGCTGATCTTTATAGCCATAGGCTGGACCGGCATGGTGTACGAGCCCATGGCGCTGGTGGTGGGCGGCATGATCTGTATAGCTGCGGCCAACGCGGGCGCCACTTCGCAGGACCTGAAGACCGGCTATATTGTGGGCGCCACGCCCAGGAACCAGCAGATAGCGCTGTTCGTGGGCGCGCTGGTTTCTTCGGCTGTAATAGGCTGGACGGTTAAGATTCTTGATACGCCCACTGCGGCCATGCTGGCGCAGGGCATTACGCACGCTATAGGCACCGACGCTTACCCGGCGCCGCAGGGCACACTGATGGCCACCCTGATCAAGGGCCTGTTGTCTTTCAACCTGGACTGGCAGTTTGTTATTGTGGGCGTGTTCATCTCTATAGTGATTGAGCTATGCGGAGTTTCTGCGCTGTCTTTTGCGGTGGGGTTGTACCTGCCGCTATCCACTACGCTGCCCATCTTTGCGGGCGGCATGATAAAGGGCGGGGCCGACATTATGCGCCGCCGCCGCGGCGAGGGCGCCGAGGACGCGGAACTGGGCAAGGGCAGCCTGTTCGCTACCGGGCTGGTGGCGGGCGGCGCGCTGTTCGGCGTACTGGTGGCCATAGCTACGGTGTGGGCGCCGGACTTCATGCAGTCGCTCCGGCTGGATACCAGACTTATCGGCATGCTGGGCGACGGTGGGTTCCAACTGCTGGGCGCGGGCGTGTTCCTGCTGATGGGGTTGACCTTGTACCGCGTGGCGATGAAGAAATAAGCCGCCTGGCTTCCGGCGTTCAAGCCGGTGCCCAGCCAGGTTTTATCCGTAGTAAAACGCGCCCCGCGGGGCGGGCAACACTAAAGAATAGACCCGCCGTGCCGAAACCTGTTTTGAAGTCGAGAAGCGCGTCTTTACCGCTTTGACCTCGAAAAGACCTGGTAAATCCACCATATAAATAATTTCCCAACCCGACAGACCCTTGTCGGGTTGGTCTGCTATGCTATTTGTGGAAATAAAAACTCCCGGGCTGCCGGGAGTTTTAGGGGGGTGAAAAAATGTTCTTAGTCCTGGTTGGGTTCGTCCTTGGCGCCGCCTACGGTAACTTCCTGGGTGCCGTCCATGTCGGTGCGGAAGATCTTGGCGCCGGCGGCCAGGATGCGGTTCATGGAAGACTGGGTGGGGTGGCCGTAGTTATTCCTGCCCACCTCTATAACGGCCTGTTTGGGCTGCACCGCCGCGAGGAAGGCGTCGGTGGAGGAGTAGGCGCTGCCGTGATGGCCGACTTTGAGGACGTCGGATTTAAGCTCCGCGCCGAACTGCGCTACCATCTTGGCTTCTACCTCGGCCTGGGCGTCGCCGTCGAAGAGCAGGGAGGTGTTCTGGTAGGCCAGCTTTATGGTTATGGAACAGTTGTTAAGAACGCTGCCTACGCCGCTGGCCGAGATCTCGGGGCAGGAGTTGAACACCTTGGCGCCCACGCCGCCAGGGCCCCAGGGTAACAGGTCGCCGGCCACGGGGTATACCAGGTTAACGCCCAGGTCTTTGGCTTTGGCGCGCAGGGTGTTATCCACGGTGGTGCCGGTATTGTCTATGCGGTTGTCGTAGAAATTGTCAACCTTGAGGTGCGAGAAAACGTAGACCAGGCCCTTGTAATGGTCGGCATGCGGGTGGGTCATCACCACGTGGTTGATCTTGGTGACGTTCTTCTGCGCGAGAAATTGGGCCAGAGCGCTGTTCTCGGAATCGGAAGGGCCGCCGTCTATCAGCACGTTCTGGCCGTTGGGAAGTTCTATGTATTCAGCGTCGCCCTGACCTACGTTGATGAAATATACATTAAGACCGGGGGCCGCGGTGAAAACGGTGGCGTTGCCGGGGGTGGGGATCTGGGTAAGGTCTACGGTGGTGGAAACGCCGTTAAGCTGGTTAATGGCCTGCGCGGAGGCAAAGGGGGTAAAGGTGAATATGGCTGAAGCAAGGATTACAACGGAAATTATTATCTTGATGGTCGAGGGTATTGGAGAGTTCTTATTAACGTGATGCATATCCACCTCATTGCGCAGTGCCCGCTAATACTGACTGGGCCTTTTACCGTGGTGAATCCGGATTAAGGTCCGGAGGTGGATGCTTCCCGGCCAATCCCGGGAATTACACAGTAGTACGCTATACTGTACAGGCCAGGTTGATTTTGCTCAAGGGCCAAAGGGCCTAATTGCGCCTGGGTCCTTTGGCCCAAGGTGTTATAGGCCATAGTATTCCTGAAGTCTGGGTACTAAGGCGCATATACTCCTTTTCTCAGGGCCTATACTATATATAGGAAAGCGTTGGTCAAGCAGGAGGCTAAAATGAAGAAACTTCTCGCCCTTTCAGCAGCCGCCATAGCGATGTTCGCCGGACGCGTTTCCGCGGCGGACATAACCGACCCCAGGTATTTCGCGGTAGACGAAAACTCCATAACTATAGAAGAGGTCACGGACGGGGTTGTTCAGCCCCCCGCCGATTTCCTTATGCCTCCCGCCGCCAGCAAGGACATAACCGGCGTGATTGGCACTATAGATTCCATAGTTAACCTGGTGGACAAAATCTGGACCCTGATAGAAAAGAACCAGCCGGTAGTGAGCGTTACCACCCACTACGCCAACGCCGTACCCTACGGCATGACCCACTGGAGCCAACTGCAGGGCTGGAGCCGGCCGTCCGTGAAGAAATACGCTTTCGCCATGAAGAACGGCTTCGGCTCGGAAGTGGTTAAGGTCAACTACCAGGTGCACTACACCCACAGCGGCAACCTGGCCGGCAAGGGCAAATTCCTGACCGGGGTTACTATAGAGCCCATCAACATTACCACCGCCTGGGGCTACAAGGTGACTCTGGTCTCCGAGGTTCCCGATTCTACCATTGCCAACGTGGGCACCAGCACTGATCCCATCGCCTCCATGCAGGTGCAGCTCCGCTGGACAGTGCATACTGCTGTGAAGGACATTTCCTCCAAGGCCATCTATTACGTGCGGGGCGACGGGCTGCTGCAGGAGATAGGCACGCCTTTCAAGAACGCCGCTGAACTGAAGAACAAAGCAATGGTGGAAGCGGCCTCCTCTACCATCATTAACTCCAGCTTCAATTAAGAGCGCTTAAACGGAACCCCGGCAGCTCCTCCAGGGCGCCGGGGTTTTTCTTCGCCCGGGCGGCTTGCCCGGTAAATGATAAAATTAAAAGACGGCATGGAAGAGACCGAAATAGAATTTAACGAACAGTTCACCGCCGCGCTGCACCTGCTGCAGCACGGCAGCCGCAACTTGTTTGTAACCGGCAAGGCCGGCACCGGCAAGAGCACCCTGCTGCGCTACTTCCGCGCCCATACTTCAAAAAAAATAGTGGTGCTGGCCCCCACCGGGGTGGCCGCCCTGAACGTGGAAGGCGAGACCATCCATTCCTTCTTCCGCTTCAAGCCGGGCACAACCCCGGACAAGGTTAAAAGGTCCAGGAAGAAGGACGCCGAAGTTTACCGCGAGCTGGACGCCATTGTGATAGACGAGGCTTCCATGGTGCGGGCGGACCTTATGGACTGCATGGAAGCTTTCCTGCGCCTGAACGGGCGCGAGCCCGGCAAGCCTTTTGGCGGGGCCCAGCTGATCCTTTTCGGGGACTTGTACCAGCTGCCGCCGGTAGTGACCAGCGCGGAGAGGGAATTATTTTCCGCCTATTACGACGGGCCCTACTTTTTTAACGCCAAGGCCTTTAAGACCGCGGGCCTGGAGCGCCTGGAGCTGGAAAAGATCTACCGCCAGAAGGACCAAGGCTTTATTGAAATCCTGAACGCTATCCGGAACAACCGGGTCAGCCCGGCCCAGCTGGCGCGGCTGAACGAGCGCGTGGGTAAGGACGTGGAAACTTCCGGCCGCGGCCTTCTGGTGCGGCTGCTCACCACTAACGCCGACGCGGCGGAGATAAACAACGAGCGCCTGGGCGGCATAGACGGGCGCGCGCATAAATACAAGGCGGAGATAACCGGCGAGTTCACGCGGGACGCTTACCCGGCAGACGAGGAGCTGCACCTGAAGGCCGGCGCGCAGGTGATGCTGCTGAACAACGACCCCCACGGACGCTGGGTGAACGGCACTATGGCCGCGGTGCAGGATATTATGCGCGGCCTGCCCGGCCAGCCCGACCTGGTGCACGTGCGGCTGGCCGACGGTTCCGTGGAACCTGTGGAACTGAACACCTGGGAGCTTTTTCATTTCACCTACGACGCTGAAGTTGAAAAGATTAAGACCCGGACAGCCGGAACTTTTACGCAGTACCCGCTCAAGCTGGCCTGGGGTGTTACTATCCACAAGAGCCAGGGTAAAACTTTCCAGCGGGCTATCATCGACCTGGGACGCCGGGCCTTCGCAGCCGGGCAGACCTACGTGGCGCTGAGCCGCTGCACCTCCCTGGAGGGCCTGAGCTTGGCGCGCCCGGTGCGTCCTTCCGACGTGATGACCGACTGGCGCATAGTGCGCTACGTCACCGGATGCCAGGACGGCGCCGGCGAGGGTGCCATGCCGCTGGGAGAAAAGGTGCGATTCATAGAGCAGGCCATCAGGGACGGCGTCCTGCTGGAGATTCTATACTTGAAGGCGCGCGACGAGAAGAGCCGCCGCACCGTGCGGCCGCTCTCGGTGGGGGACTGCAAGTACAAAACCAGCAGCTTTATCGGTCTTAAAGCCCATTGCCTGCACCGCAACGAACCCCGCGTCTTCAAGGTGGACCGCATCCTGGAACTTAAGGCGACCGTCCGTGACTAAAAAAAATTAAACTTATGAAAGTCGAACAAATCCCTGCCGCCATTCCTAAAGCTAGCGGTCTGCCGTCTTCCCCCATAGTGTTCACTCTTCTGGGCGGGATAGCAGTATTATCCCTGTTGCTTTTTCTGCCCGCCGGAACACTGTGGTGGGCTCCCGGCTGGTGTTACCTGCTGCTCTTTTCAGCCTGGGCATTCTCCACTGTTTACCTGTTAGGTTTACATTCTCCGACTCTGTTGCTCAAACGTTTTACGCGCGTGGCTCCGGCGTCGGAAACCTGGGACAAGGTCTTTTCCGTTCTTTTTACTCCGCTTCTGGCGCTCCTTGTTATAGTTTCTTCTATGCGCAGCGGCGCCTGGGATATTTTTTCGTATACTTTCAGCGCCTTCGGTTTTGCCGGTCTCGCCCTCGCAGCTTCCCTGCTGACTCTTTCGCTGCTTAATAATGACTTCGCCGTTCCCAATGTAGTGCTGCAGGACGGGCAGAAACCCGCTGACAGAGGTCCTTACTCTGTGGTTAGGCACCCGATGTACCTGGCTGTAATCAGCCTATTCTGCTGTACGCCATCAGCCCTGGGTTCTTTCGCCGGGCTCGTTCCAGCCGGAATTCTTGCGATACTGGTAATTTTAAGGACTTACGCAGAAGACCGTTTTCTTTTAAAGAACCTGACGGGGTATTCTGAGTACGCCGCACGGGTACGTTACAGGCTGGTGCCCGGGGTCTGGTGACAATTAAGTCTGGAGGAAAAATGAAAAAAATAACCATCTTCTCGGCGCTGATGCTGGTGTGCGGCGCCGCTAAGGCGGGCACGGTGCTTTTTGTGGGGGACTCTCATTCGGTGGGGCCGTTCGGCTGGAAGCTGGGTGAACTGCTCCGCGCTGGCGGACAGCAGGCCGCTTCCTACGCCTCCTGCGGCTCCATCGCGCAGTGGTGGGTTACGGGCAAGCCCACGCCCTGCGGTTATTTCTTCAGGGACCTGGAAGGCAAGACGGAGAAGGGGGCTAAAGGCCCCACGCCCATCTTTACTGAACTGCTGGCCGGGGTAAAGCCGGACGTGGTAGTGGTAGAGCTCGGCGCCAACTACGCCAATATCCCTTCCGACGAGTTTGCGGTAAAGGACATGGCCGACATGGCGCGGAAGATAAAGGCCGCCGGCGCCGACTGCTACTGGGTGACCAAGCCTGATTCCCGCGCCGGGCACGACCAGATCCCGCGCATTCTGGAACTTACCAATAAGGCCGTAGCGGACAAGTGCAAGGTTTTCGACAGCACCAAGGTAACTGAATATCCGGAAACCGGCGGCGACGGTACCCATTACTGGTTTAAGGAAGGCCTGCCCATAGCCAATGCCTGGGCTCAGCAGGTGTACTCCTGGCTGGCCCCTACCGGGGCCGTGGTAAAGAACGCGAATAAATAAAAGCACCCAGGTAAATAAAAAAGCGGCGGCGGCCTTTATAGCCGCCGCCGCTCATACTTTTGGGACTTAGATCGCGAAGGTGAACATCTGCTGCATGCTGGCGCCGTCGCGTACGTAGCTGACGGTTACCATGTAAGTGCCGGGCAGCGTCTTGTCGAAGAGCTGGATCTGGTACTGGGTGCTGACCGGGTAGGTCACGGAGATATTGGTCTCCTT
>JBBRDG010000071.1:0-12958 GCA_038204165.1 Elusimicrobiales bacterium | reverse complement strand
CGCTGATTGGTGCGGCCCGTGCAAGATGCTCGCTCCGGTGCTGGCCGAACTGGCGGAGAAATACTCCGGGAAGCTGGACGTTTACAAGGTGAACACCGACGAGCAGGAACAGCTCGCTGCGCTGTTCGGGATACAAAGCATTCCTACGCTTATTTTTATCCCGCTGTCCGGCAAGCCGCAGGTTTACGCCGGCGTCATGCCTAAAGAAAACCTGGAAAAAGCCATCGCTGACGTGCTGGGCGTAAAGTAATCGGCAGGGGGCCGGCGTTCTTGAATCATGGGGGTTAAGTTGCTAGTATCAAGATAATGACAAGGCCGCACAAATGCCGGAAGATCACCTCGGAGCCGCGCGCTTACTATTTTAAGCCGCGCGCGGTCCCGCTTTGCGAACTCGAGGAGATAGTTCTGCAGCTGGACGAGTTCCAGGCTCTTAAACATTTGGAACTGGAGCGTAAGGACCAGGCCACGGCCGCGGCGGCCATGAAAGTTTCACGTCAGACTTTCGGAAATATCCTGGGCTCAGCAAGGCGCAAACTGGCCGACGCGGTGGTTAACGGGAAGGCCCTTAAGATTGAAGGCGGCCCGGTAGAGATAACGCGCGGGACGTGCGGCAAAAAACACCGCTAGCGGTTCCTTCGCTTATGAGCGAGATGAAAATAAAAAAATCCCTATTCATTCTGGCCGCGGCGCTGCTTACGGCGCTGGCGTGGCCGGCTCATGAGGCCTTCGCGCATAACCCCGCAGATAACGACTGCCAGGTCTGTTCGGTCTCGATCTCCCCTGAACTGAATTCTGACTGCGGCTCCACACTGCTGGCCGCTCCTTTAAATTTCAGCTTGTTCGCGCCGGAAGCCCCGCTGCTTCCGGTACTGGTCTCGGCCGTTCCGGTTTTTTACGGCCGCGCCCCTCCGGTCCTCTAATTCAACAGAAAATCTTCTAAATACTCCAGGCTTTCTTACGGCCTGGCTCCTCCGCATACCAGGGTGATTACCCGGGAGAACCTATGTTAAAGAAATTACGCGTTACGATTTATTTTTTTACTGCTTTGTGTCTGCCCGCTACGGTTGCGGCCGGGGTTGTGAACCCCGATATTTCGGTAATAGGCCAGCTGCTTTATAAATATCACGATGACAGAACGGCCGAGGGCGCCCGCAAGCCTTCGCTGGACCTGGGCGAGACCGAACTGGTGTTCGACTCGTACCTGAACCCCTACGCCAAAGGTACTTTCGTGTTTACCGCCGGCGGAGAGGGCGTGGGGACGGAGGAGGCCTATCTCGATGTTATAAAGGGTCTTCCCGACGGACTGGCGCTGCGCGGGGGCAAGTACCGCCTGGGGTTCGGCAAGCTTAACCCGGTGCATCCGCACGCCTACCCGTTCATAGACGCGCCGCGCGTGCTGGGCGCCATGTTGCCGGGCGAGGATGGCTTCAACGATATCGCCGCCCGGGCTTCGTATTTCCTCCCGGTCGCCTGGGCCTCCGAGCTCTCCGCCGATTCCCTCAAAGGCGCCGCGTTCCATCCTGACGAAACGGCGCCGGCGGCGGGCTGGCTGTCTCATTGGAACAACTCGCTGCTGCTGGGAGAGGCTACGCCGCTGGATATAGGGATTTCCGCAACCCAGGGCACCAACAACGTGCAATGGGCAAGTAAAACTACTATCTACGGCGCGGATATTAAGGCCAAGATCCCCTTCTCGAGTCTGACCAGCCTTACCTTGCAGGGAGAGTATTTTTACAACAACAGCGGCGTTGTAGTAGATACTACCACCGGCGATACCAGTCATATGGGGCGGCAGGGTTTTTACGCCTTTGCCGACCTTAAGTTCAGCCAAAGATGGAACGCCGGCGTTATCTACGACCAGTACAACCCGGCTGAAAACAAGAACTTTAAAAACAGCGCCGTAAAAGGCTTTGCGGGTTACTCGCTGCTGGAGGAAACCACCCTGCTCCGCCTCACTTATGAGCGGTTTAAACCCGAGAACTCTCCGGCCGTGCATACGGTGATGCTGCAGGTGCTGTTCAGCATGGGCCCGCATAAGGCGCATCAATTCTAAAACTAAAGGATCAAAACTATGAAAAAAATTATATTTGCGCTTGGCTTAGCGTTGGTTTTCAGCGTGCCCTCTACGGCCTCCCAGCTCAAAGTGGCGGCGGCATTGCCGGACCTGGGTTCGATAGCTTCTTATATCGGCGGCGACAAAGTGGAGGTGTTCTCCATAGGCAGAAACAACGCCAACCCGCACGCCGTGGAGGTGCTGCCGTCTTATATGATCAGGGTTTCCCGGGCGGCCGTCTACCTTAAGGTGGGCCTGGCGCTGGATCAGTGGTCGGATTCGATCATAGACGGCTCGCGCAATAATAAACTAATTGTCGCGGATTGTTCGGTAGGAATAATTCCGCTGCAGAAACCGGCAGGCAAGGTGGACGCCTCCATGGGCGACGTTCATCCCGACGGGAACCCGCATTACTGGCTGGACCCGGCTAACGGCGGGCTCATAGCCGCTAACGTGCTGGCGGCGCTTAAGAAGGCCGACCCTGCCAACGGGGAGTATTACGAAGGCAACTACGCACGGTTCAAGACGGAACTGGGGAAGCGCCTGGCGGGCTGGAAAAGCGCCATGGCCGGGACGGCCGGCCAAAAGGTTATCAGCTACCATTCTTCGTGGATCTATTTCACCACGGCGTTCGGTTTGACCATAGCCGGCAATGTGGAACCGCTGCCCGGCATCCCTCCGACCGCAAAACACCTGGCCGAGCTGGTTGACCTTATTAAGAAGGACCATATTTCTATGCTGCTACAGGAAGCGTATTTTCCTGACGCCGCGCCGTTGTTTCTGGCCCGGCAGACCGGCATAAAGGTGGTTAAGCTTACGCCTTCCTGCGGTAGCGTAAAAGCCGACTCTTACCTGGGCCATTTCTACGAGATAATTTCAAAACTACTGGAGAAATAGATCATGATGCTATTCCAATATCATTTCGCGTTAACGGCGCTGCTGCTCTGCCTGGTGCTTACCGGTATCTATTCGTACTTCGGCTACCACGTGGTCAGGCGGGGGGTGATCTTTGTGGACCTGTCGCTGGCCCAGGTGGCCGCGCTGGGCTCCAGCGTGGCCGTGCTGCTGGGCTGGGGCGAGCAGTTCCCCGTACAGAACTACCTGATGTCGCTGTCGTTCACGCTGCTGGGGTCGTTGCTGTTCGTGGTGTTCCGCGGCCGCCGGCAGAAAGTGCCTATCGAGGCGCTGATAGGGATAACCTACGCAGGGGCTATTGCGCTTTCCCTGATAGTTATGGAGAAGTCGGCTACCGGCACCGAGGAGATCAAGGAGATGCTCTCCGGCGCGCTGCTGACGGTTTCGCCGGGGGCGGTGGGGTTCATAGCCGCGCTCGCCGCCGGTATTGGCGTAATCCATTGGCTGGCCAGGAAGCAGCTGCTGTTGGTAACAGAGGACCCCGAGGGGGCCCGCGCCAAAGAGATGAAGCTGTGGTGGTGGGATTTCGTCTTCTACGCCACGTTCGGGCTGATAGTGACTTCGTCTGTGAAAGTGGCCGGCGTGCTGCTGGTTTTCGCTTTCCTGATAATTCCCGCTGTGGCGGCCACGCTGGCGGCCAAGGGCGTGGGGCGCAGGCTGCTTTTTGCCTGGCTGTTCGGGGTAACGGGCTGCGTGGCTGGGCTGGAGTTATCGATGCGGCTGGACTGGTCGTCAGGCCCTACCATCGTAGCGGTCTTCTTAATGCTGCTGATTGGAACCTGGGCCTTTAAAGCCGCGACGCAGCGGCTCATTGCGTAACTTCGCGGGGGGCGCGCGGCCGGCGGCCTCACTCCTTAAGTCCCATCTTTCTGAAGGCCCAGATGGCGGGGCACCAGCCGGTGAAGGCCGACTGCAGCAGGTTGGCGCCTACAAAGGCCGTCAGCCAGAGGAACTTCTTGTCCACGTAAACCGCCAGCCCTACGCTCAGCAGTACTATGGCGCCGGCCAGTAATCTCAACGCATCGTTCAGTTTCATAACAGGTTCCTTATTCTCCGGTCGCGCCGAGGAGCTCGTCCGTTTCCTGATTGGAATTCTTCGGCGCCCGCTGGCGGCGGAGGTGTTCCTTGTTGTCTTTGAAAGCCAGGAAGTACAGCACCGGTACCGCCACGCGCGAAAGCAGCGTGGCCGCTATCTGACCGGAGATCAACGAGATCGCCAGCCCCTGGAAGATCGGGTCGAATAGGATCACACCGGCGCCCACGATGACCGCCAGCGCCGTAAGCAGCATGGGGCGGAAGCGCACCACGCCCGCTTCTATCACGGCCTCCCTCAGTTCCATGCCGTCCCGGACCTTCAGGTTAATAAAGTCCACCAGAATAATCGAGTTCCTCACCACGATACCCGCGGAGGCGATGAAGCCTATCATCGACGTGGCGGTGAAGAAGGCGCCCATGCCCCAATGCGCGGGGATTATGCCGATCAGCGCCATCGGGATGGCCGCCATAATGACCAGCGGGGTTATGAAGTCCTCGAACCAAGCCACCACCAGGATGTAGATCAGAATCAGCACCATAGCGAAGGCCAGGCCCAGGTCGCGGAAGACCTCGTAGGTTATCTGCCATTCGCCGTCCCACTTTATAGCGGTTTCCGAGGCGCTCAGCGGCTGGCGGGTGAAGTACTGGGTAATCTCCGCGCCGCGCGCTTTCGACAGGGCGTCAATCTTTGCCTTAAGGTCTATCACCGCGTAGACCGGGCTTTCGGTGCCGCCGGCGATGTCGGCGGTAACGTAGGCCACGCGCTGCAGGTTCTTGCGGTAGATGGGCCGGTTCTCCAGGCCGTTCTCGGCCCGCACGAAGCTGGCCATCGGGATGGCCGTGCCGTTGGGGGAGAAGAATTTTATTTCTTTAAGCGTTTCCAGCCGGCGGCGTTTTTCCGGCGAGAGGCGCAGGCGGATGTCCACCGCCTCGTTCTCGTCCTCTACGTGCGCGGAGTCTATGTCCGCGCCGGAAAGGGACATCGCGGCTGTCTGCACTATGTCCGCGGCCGCCACTCCGTTAAGGGTGGCCTTCTGCCTGTCGACCAGCAGCCGGGTGATGGGCTGGTCGTCCGGAATGTAGGAGTCCACGTCCACGATGCCGTCGGTCTTCTTCAGCAGGTTCTTTATTTCCTCGGCGAGGGCGCGCTGGTTAGCGGGGTTCGGGTCGAAGACCTCTATAAGCATGGTGGCCATCACGGGCGGGCCGGGGGGGACCTCGGCCACCTGGATGCGGGCGGCGTAGGAGTCGGCGATCTTTTTGAGGGGGCCGCGCACCGCCACGGCGATTTCGTGGCTCTGGCGCTTCCGCTCGCCCTTGTCGGAAAGGTTCACCTGGATGTCCGCCTGGTAAGGCTCCCGGCGCAGGAAGTAGTGCCGCACCAGCCCGTTGAAGTTATAGGGCGCGCTGGTCCCGGCATAGGTCTGCAGGTCGCGCACTTCCGGCACCGAGGCCAGGTAGGCGGCCATTTCGCGCGAAGCCCGCTCCGTGCGCTCCAGCGAGGAGCTCTCCGGCATATTGATGATCACCTGAAACTCGTTCTTGTTGTCGAACGGCAGGGTCTTGAAGATCACCAGCCTGAAGCCCACCATCGCGAGGACCAGCGCGAGCAGGCCGGCGGTGAAGGCTAGAAATTTCTTCCCGTTGGCGGGTTCGTAGATAAGTTTCTTCATCAGGCCGCGGTACAGGCGGTCCAGCAGGCCCTCCTTCTGGTTCTCGCAGTGCTTGATCGGCCAGCGTTCTACCACGCGGGAGTAAAGCCAGGGCGTAAAGGCGAAAGCCACGCCGAGCGAGAACAGCATGGCTACCGACGCGCCAATCGGGATGGGCCGCATGTAGGGGCCCATCATGCCGCTTACGAAGGCCATGGGCAGGATGGAGGCTATCACGGTCCAGGTGGCGAGTATCGTGGGGTTGCCTACTTCGTCCACGGCGTTCAGGATGTTCCGGTACAGGGAATTTTTGCGATACAGCATGCAGTGGCGGTTGATGTTCTCCACCACCACTATGGCGTCGTCCACCAGGATGCCTATGGAGAAGATCAGCGCGAACAGCGTGATGCGGTTCAGGGTGTAGCCGTAAAGGTAATAGACCAGCATGGTGAGGGCGAGCGTGACCGGGATGGCCACTAACACCACGGCGGCCTCGCGCAGGCCCAGCGTGAACGCTATCAGCAGGGTCACAGACAGGGTGGCGAGCAGCATGTGGTAGATCAGCTCGTCGGACTTGGCCTTGGCGGTCTCGCCGTAGTTGCGGGTGACCGTGAGGTTAATGCCGTCGGGAATCTCGCGGCCCTTCATGGCCTCCACACGTGCCAGCACCGCGCGGGAGACCGCGGTGGCGTTGGCGCCGCGGCGCTTGGCCACGGACAGGGTAACGGCGGGGGTGGCGGCCGCGGCCTTCGCTGCGGAGGCCGGTCCCTGCATCATGGTCACTAGATTCTCATTCTCATCCGGCCCGTCCCTGACTTCGGCCACTTCCGAAAGTCTTACGGGGCGGCCGTTATAAACGCCTACCATGATGCTTTTCAGGTCGTCGGCCGAACGGATAAAGGAGTCGGTCTCGGCCAGCAGCTTGGTGTCACCGTTATTGTAGTGTCCCGCCGGCAGGCTGGCGTTGGACATCTTGATAATGCCGGCCAGCATCGGCGGGGTAAGGCGATGGCGGGCCAGCGCCTCGGGGTCGAAATGCACTATGAACTGGCGCTTATGCCCGCCTATGATGCGGGTTTCGGAAACGTTGGGGACGGCGTTAATCTCGGTCTGGATGCGGGCGGCGGCGCGGCGCAGGGCGTAGCCGTCCTTGCCATCGCCCCACAGGGTGAGGGCCAGCACCGGCACGTCGTCAATGGCGCGGAACTTTATCAAAGGCTCGCCGGCGCCGCGGGGAAAAAGGTCTTTGTTGTCGAGGGTTTTGGTGTAGACCAGGTTGGCGGCGTCTTCGGGGCTGGTGCCGACCTTGAAGCGGACGGTGAACATGGCGAAGTTGGGTTGCGCTATGGAGTAGATGTACTCCACGCCGGGGATTTCCCAGAACTTGCGCTCGCCCACTTCCACCACGTGTTTTTCTATTTCTTTGGGCGCAGCGCCGTAGAAGGGGACCATGATGTCGAACATAGGGACGTTAATCTGCGGTTCTTCCTCGCGCGGCAGTTTAACCGTGGAGAAAACGCCCAGCAGGATGAAGGTTATTATGAGGATGGGCGTGAGGCGCGAATTAATAAAAGCCCCGGCCATGCGCCCCGCCAGTCCGTATTTGTGTTTAGTATCGTTCTGCATTGTTTTGCTCCTCAGTCTATCTAAACCTTTGCTGGTACTCCGCAAGGATGCCCAGTAGGGGGGGCTGTCCGGGGTATGGCCCCGCGAACCCGATACTGCAGGAAACCCTTGCGTTGGTTTCCCCCCGCCTAACTTTGATGGTGGGGCCCCCTTTCCGCAACGGGTTCGCGGAACCATACCTCGGCCATCCCTATTTTTTAGTTTTCACGTGTCAGGTCTCTTCTGACTTGGCTATTCTGCCTTTTACTGCGCCGTGCCCAGTTTGTCCGACATTTCTTTTATTGCGGCTGCGTTCAGGGTTTCGGTGGCCAGCAGCACCTGGGCGTGGTAAAGGTTTAGCTTGTAAAGCGTTTCGTAATAGGCCGCTTCGGCCTGCAGTACGGAGGCTTTGGCGCGCAGAACTTCCAGCACGCTCTGGCGGCCCTGGCGGTAGAGCGGGACGAAGAGTTCGTAGGACTGCCTGGCCTTGGCCAGGGTCTCTTTGGCTATCGGCAGGCTTTCGACGGCGGCCTGGTAGTTGTTAAGCGCTTCCTCGGTTTCCACCCCGGCCTGTTTGCGGGCCTCGTCCAGACGGCTTTGGGCCATGGAGGTTTCGGCCGCGGCGGCGTTCTTTTTGGCGTAGTAGGCCGGGTCGCCCAGCGGCATGGTCAGGCGGAGGCCTACCAGGCGGTTGGAGCGGAAATTAGAAAGGCTGGCCGAGTTGGTTTCCCAGGCGCCGAAGGCTTCCACCACGGGCAGCACGGAATTTTCCTGCATAGCCTGCGAAGTCCTGGCTATCTCCGTCATCTTTTCCATGGCTTTCAGGTCGCGTCTGCCGCCGGCGGCCAGGGCCAGCTCCGGCGCGGTCCGGGGTGCGTAGGCGGCTTCGCGCAGCTCGCCGGCGGGGGCGGGCAGGCCGCCCGGAGGCAGGCCCAGCGCGGCGGCCAGCTTTAAGTTCTCAAGTTCCAGCGCCTTGCGCCAGTTAAGCTCGTAGCTTTTGAGGGTAGAAAGAATGGCTTCCGCGCCGTAATAGTCGGAGCCCAGCACCATCCCCCTGTCCTTCAGCATCTGGGCGGTCTTAAGTTCGGTCTCAGCCGATTTCACGCTCTCCGCCGCTATCCCGGCCAGCTTCGCCCGCAACAACACGGTGAGCCACTCGTAGGTAATCTTGAAAGTTATACCGGCCCGGGCCCGCTCATAGCCGGCCTGCGCGGCTTCAACGCCGAGGTCGCCCATTTTTACGGCATTGCTCACGGCGAAACCGGTAAAGAGAGGAATCCCGGCCTCGAGGCCGCCCATATAGTTGCGCGCGGGAGAAGGGTCGTTTATGGTGGCCAGGGAGGCCATGCTGAAAGTTCCCTGCTTCATAGCGGTAGCAAAAGCGTAGACCGGGTCCGTGCCATCGGTATACATCCCCTTCAGCTTGAAGCCGCCGAGCCTGGCCAGCTTGGCCTGGCCCAGATTCGCCCTGGCCCCGGTAACCCGGGACGCTTCTTCCTTAACGATATTATCGGAGTTGAGGCCTAGTTGGACCGCCGCACCCAGCGTTAGTTGTTCCGCTTTAGCCGCTATCGGCATTGTCGTCAATAAAAAAGATATTATTGTAATACTTCTGATCATCGAACCCTCCGTACTGGCTACTGTTAATGAGATGCGCCCGGAGGTGAATAGTTTCACCCTGACGGTAAAGTTGCCTTGAGCGGTCATTCTATGATAGTTTGACAGGGGCAGGTTGTATTTATTTAATTCCCGGGAAAGGGCGGCTTACTTATGCGAACAATTTTTACCGGCAGACTGTTCTGGGCTCTTTGCGCGGTGGTCACCCTGGCGGGCTGCACTACCGTGCCGCTGACCGGGCGGCACCAGCTGAACCTGATTTCTAATTCCACCATGCTGGCCACCAGCACGCAGCAGTACGGGGAATTCCTGAAGGGGAACAAGGTCAGCGCCGACAAGGCCAGTATCGAAATGGTCAGCCGCGTCGGCAAACGTATACAGGCCGCGGTAGAGGCTTACATGGCCGAAAATAAGATGTCGGGCCGCCTGGCGGGCTATAACTGGGAGTTTAACCTGGTGGAGAGCGCCGAGGTTAACGCCTGGTGCATGCCCGGCGGCAAGGTGGTGGTCTACACCGGCATCCTGCCGGTAACGCGCGACGAGAACGGCCTGGCCGTGGTGCTGGGGCACGAGATCGCCCACGCGGTGGCCGAGCACGGCAACGAGCGCATGAGCCAGGGCATGCTGACGCAGGTGGGTGGGACGGCCCTGGCGGAGCTGACTAAGACCCAGCCGGACCAGACCAAACAGCTCTGGATGACCGCTTTCGGGGCCGGGGCGCAGATGGGCGTGCTGCTGCCGTTCAGCCGCCTGCACGAGAGTGAGGCCGATCACCTGGGGCTGATCTTCATGGCCATGGCCGGTTATAACCCTGAGGGTGCGGTGGAGTTCTGGCAGCGCATGGCGGAGCTGGGCGGCAAAAAGCCGCCGGAGTTCATCAGCACGCATCCCGCCGACGCCAAACGCGTGGAGCAGATCCGCAAGGAGCTGCCCGAAGCGATGCGTTACTACAGGCCGGAGAAATAGGGGAGCGATGAAAAAATATTTAATAGCGTTCTGCGCCGCCGTGTTTTCGGGGTGCGCCAGCTTGCCTAAAGGCGCGCAGCCGGTCACCGGCTTCGAGGCGGACCGTTACCTGGGCGTATGGCACGAGGTGGCCCGGCTGGACCATTCTTTCGAGCGCGGGCTGGTGAACGTCACCGCCGAGTATTCGCTCCGCGCGGACGGGGGGCTTAAGGTTGTTAACCGCGGTTTCAGCACTTCCGCCAATAAGTGGAAGCAGGCCGAGGGCCGCGCCTATTTTACCGGCGAAAGGACTACCGGGCAGCTGAAGGTTTCCTTCTTCCGGCCTTTTTACGGCGGCTACAATATTATAGACCTGGATAAGGAAAAGTATTCCTACGCCCTGGTGTGCGGGCCCGGCCTTTCCTACCTCTGGATTCTTGCCCGTGAGCCCGTGCTGCCCGCTGAAACCCTGGCCCGCCTTAAAGCTAAAGCCGCGGGGCTGGGTTTCGCCGTAGATAAATTGATCTTTCCGGGTAAATAGCAGTTTTTACGTCGGAATTGCTATCATATAGCCGCTGCTCTTATCCTAATTTACTTCTTGAGGTGCTGCTACTATGAGGATACTTATCGCGGATGACGACGCATTGTGGGTGAAGATCGCCCGCCAGTATTTTTCCCTTAAAAATCACGAGGTCTGTTCGTCAGACACTTTCTCAGGCGCCCTGGCGCTGGCGGCAGATTGCCGGCCCGACTGTATACTGGCCGACGGCGAACTTGCAGACGGCCTGGTCGGGGAGTTCTGCACGGCCGTAAGGGCCGCGGCCGGGCTGGAGAAGACCGCGCTGGTCTGCGTCAGCGGCTCTGAGATTTCCGCGGACATGTGCGGCGCGGATGCCGTAGCGGTTAAAGGTGTGCAATTCTCCGAGCTTGAAGGGATTATGGCTTCCGCGCTAAAAGCCCGCCTGGCGTAACTCTTGCCCGCCGCGGCAATAATTATATAATTGGGATTATGGTAAAACTCTCCAATGTAAACTCAAAACTTCTGAAGGCGCACTACGCGGTCCGCGGCAAGATCGTGGCGAGGGCCCAGGAGCTGGAAGGGCAGGGCCGTAAGGTCATTTATTGCAACATCGGCAACCCCCAGGCGCTAAAGCAGAAACCTTTGACTTTCATCCGCCAGGTGCTAAGCCTGCTGGAGTACCCGGAGCTGCTGAACTCCCCCGAAGCCGAAAAGCTTTACCCCGCTGACCTTGTAGCCCGGGTGAAGATGATAATGGGCCTCAACCCCAACGGCACCGGGGCCTACACGCAGAGCGCCGGCATCCCCTTCATCCGCCAGGCCATCGCCGACTTCATCCAGAAGCGCGACGGCATCCCCGCCGACCATAACCGCATCCTGCTCACCGACGGCGCCTCCAAGGGCGTGCAGGCCGTGTTCACGATGCTCACCAACAAAGAGAACGACGGGTACATGATCCCGATCCCCCAGTACCCGCTCTACAGCGCTACCATCGAACTGTACGGCGCCAAACAGGTTAACTATTTCCTGGACGAAGCCAACAACTGGCAGCTGAACGAGCACGAGCTGGTGCGCAGCATAAAAGAAGCCAGGGAGAACGGCATAAACCCGGTGGCGATAGCCGTAATCAACCCCGGCAACCCCACCGGCGCGGTGCTCTCCAAAGAGAACATCGGCATGGTAATCCGTTTCGCCAAGACCAATGGCCTGGCCATTATGGCCGACGAGGTCTACCAGGAAAACGTGTACGCCGCCGGCCTCAAGTTCCATTCTTTCGCGCAGGTCATGCACGAGCTGGGCGAAAAAGAAGTGACGCTGTTCAGCTTTCATTCTGTCTCCAAGGGCTTTCTGGGCGAATGCGGCCACCGCGGCGGCTACATGGAGATCCGGAACCTGCCGGACGACGTATACGCCGAAATGATAAAGCTGCAGTCGATAGGCCTTTGTTCCAACGTGGACGGGCAGTTGGTGACCTACCTGATGGTGGCGCCCCCGCAGCCCGGCGACGCCAGCTACGAGGTTTACGCCGCCGAGCGCGGGGCTATTCTGGGGGATCTGAAAGAGAAGGCCGAGATCCTCGGCCGCGGCATCTCGGAGATAGCGGGCATGCACGCGCAGATCCCGCAGGGCGCCATGTACGCCTTTGTCCGGTTCGACCTGCCGCACGCCAAAGGGATAGACCCCGAAACGATGACTCCCGAAGAGCGGCTTAAGTATGAGGCGGCGCGCGACTCCAAGTACTGCCTGCGCCTGCTGGAAGATACCGGCATCTGCGTGGTGCCCGGTTCAGGCTTCGGCCAGCAGCCCGGCACGCTGCACTTCCGCACCACCTTCCTGCCGCCGAAAGAGGATATCCTGACGCTGGTGGAGAAGATGAAGAAGTTTCACGCCGCCTACGTGGAAAAGATGAAGAGCGCCGCGTAGGCGCCCTTCACTCGTAAAAAAGGCCCGCTCAAGCGGGCCTTTTTTTATTACAGGGCAGGGCTGACCGGGGCGTCCCGCATCTGGTCGTAGAGAAGTTCGAACTGCGGGGCTATCCGTTTGAAAATGTCCAGGATCTTCGGGTCGAAGTGCTCCGGCTTCAGGCGGTCGTCGCCCTGGGTAAGTACGCGGCAGGCGCCGGCGTGGTCGTAGCAGGGCTTGTAAATGCGGGAATTCCTGAGCGCGTCGTAGCAGTCGGCCAGGGCCACTATCCTGGCCTCCAGCGGGATGGCTTCGCCCTTGAGACCGGCGGGGTAGCCGCTGCCGTCCCACTTCTCGTGGTGGCAAAGGGCTATGCGCCTGCCGAACTCCAGGTGCGGGTGCGTGCCTATGATCATGGCGCCGAAAGTGGTGTGCTTCTTCATCTCTTCCATCTCGGCGTCGTCCAGCCGGCCGGGCTTGCGCAGGATGTCGGTGTGGATGTGCACCTTGCCCACGTCGTGCAGCGTGGCGTGCAGGCGGATATTCTCTATAAATTTTTCCGGCAGCCCGAGTTCCCGCGCCACCAGCGCGGAGTATTCGCCCACGCGCAGGATGTGGTTGCCGGTGTCCAGGTCGTTGGCCTCGGCCGCGCGGGCCAGCGAGCGGATAAGGTAGGTGAAGGCGTCCTCGTAGTCGCGCGAGTTCAGCGTGTTT
>JBBRDG010000070.1:0-13254 GCA_038204165.1 Elusimicrobiales bacterium | reverse complement strand
GTAGGTTATTTCGCCAAGGTTCGTCTTGCGCGTCAGCACCCAGATCTCTTCCAGCCCGCCGGCTTTCTTCTCCTCGCTCTTAACCAGGTAGGCCTCTTCGTAGCCGTGCGTGAGCGTCCACTGACGCTCCAGGTAGGAGTCGGATTCCTTGGAGACGGTCTTGTCTATAACGCACCACTCCAGGCCGTGGCTGCTAATGAAGCGCCCTTTTTCTACGGTCTCTAAAGTGCTGGTGTTCGCCATAGCAAGTAGTTTATCAAAAAAGCCGAAGTTTGAATAAACATCCGCGGCTGTCCCGGCGGGTTCCGTCCCTGCCGCCGCGCACATCCAGAGAGGGAACCCGCAAAATTTATAAAAATCCCCGCTTCTGGTAATATAGCTCTCTTCTGGTTTAATGACGACGAGGTGTTCCGGTTGTCCTATATTAGGATGTGCTAAAATGTTTAGATGGATTACAATGATCTGGATAGGGCGCAGCTCCTGTCCCACATCTCTGAGATGAACCAGGAGCTTCTTAAATTTCAGGAGATGATGAAAGAGTCGGATTGGCTTGCGAACTGTCTTAAGGAGCGGACGCGCATACTGAATGAACGGATGAAGGAACTTGATTGTGTATTTAAAGCCGTTCAGATATTCAGGGATCTTGAACTGACCCCGGAAGGAAAAACAAGGAAAATAGTCGAATCGCTGCCACGCGCGTGGCGGTATCCGGAATTTGCCGGGGCCAGGGCGGTAATAGATGGGGTTGAGTTTAAAACCGAAAATTTTAACAGGACCGCCGTACGGCAGTCTGCGCTAATCCGGCTGAGGGACCACAAAACAGCAGAATTAGAGGTTTGCTATTCCAATTCTTTGCGTAAAGATAACAATCCTGTTTTTCTCCCGGAAGAACAAAATCTTATAATTGTAATCGCTGAGGTTTTAGGCGCTGTTTGGGACCCGCAGAAAATACGATAACAGAAGGCGCCGCTCCTCAAGCTGCCAGGCCCCGGACTTATAACATTAAGTCCGGGGCCCGTTTTTATCGGTGTACAACTATTTCAGGTGCGTAATTAATCTCCGTCCGTTATCAGGAAGTTCTTAAACTGCCAGGGATCGCTTCCATCTATGGCGGGATTATTATGCCCCCTGAAGGTGTTCTTGTAATTCTTCAGCGGCGTCCAGTCCGAAGGCGTTGAAATGAACTCGCCGAGATACGGCTTGGCTATTCTCAGTATGTGCTCATGCGGCAGATCGTCCGGGAAAAGCACTCCGCGCAAAGGGTTCTCTACCATCCACATTGTGGCGGCTACAACCGAAATAGCTACCTGCATGGTGGTGGCGTTCTGGTGCGGTACCAGTCGGCGCGATTCCTCTATGCTTAAGGAACTGCCGGTCCACCAGGAGTTGTATGGATGTCCCATAAGCAGCGCGCCAAGGATATCCGAGCCGCTTATGATGTCGTCGTTCATAATACGGATATCAGGCTGCAGTTTGTAGTCGTTGCCGCGCAATTCACTTAAAGAAGCCATTGCCGCGTCGCTCGGGCAATAAGCGTAATGTACAGTGGGTCGATAGACCGCCTGGCCGTTCTTCCATACGGTCAGCTTCTCCGGGATCGTGAACGCTTCACCATGGCGTACCACCATGCCTTGTATGCAGTGCCCGGGCACCCAGGAGGATACCCAGGTGTTCATTCCCATGCGCGCCAGGCAGATTTGATTACGCGGTCCTTCTTTGTGCTCATACGCCAGGGGCGGCAGTTCTTTCTCATGGGTGCCCCAGCCAAGTTCCGCGGTGGTTGTGCCTTCCTCCCGGAAGCCCTCAACGCTCCAGGTGTTTACAAACTCATTCGGACGTTTGGGTTTGATGGAGATCTGTGTGTCCCTTTCGCTTACATGAATTACTTTTACTCCCAGCTCCATGGATAACTCATTGAAAGCCTGATCGCTGATCAGCTGCCGGATCCTTTCCGCTTTTTCGCCCTTAACTTTCTTGTCCTCCAGCAGGCGTTCCCCGATGTCCAGGAGTCCTTGTTTTGTGAAGTGGGAGATCAGCCCGGGGTTGGCGCCGTGTTCCAGTATTGCCGTGGGCCCGGGGTTCGGCCACTTTCGGAGCAGCTTGCGGAGATTCATCTGCCGCCAGTAGAGGGTGCGTTCCGTGGGGTGCTTATCCAGAGCCTTTTTGTAGGGGTCCCAGATCTCTATAGAGGTGTTTACGTAGAGAACGCCATGGTTGTGGCACCACTGCAGCAGTTCGCCGCAATCTATGTTCCAGGCAAGGTCTATGAGGATGTCGCCCTCGGAAAGGTGCCTGCCAAGCAGGTCGCCGAGATTCTCCGGTGTTACCCGGTTGCGCGTAAAGCGCACGCCCTTTGCCAGCCATTGCTTAAGCGCCTCCCGGCGGTCTTCAAAATCCATTACGGTTATGTTTTTCGCTGGAACCTTGAGATGCTTCAACAAGATAGGAAGCGTGCACTGCGCTACCGAACCGAATCCTATGAATAGTATCTTGTTCTTAAATCCTTCATTTTTCATTATTGAATCCCTCCGTTCTGTTCCGTCTTAAGTCCGCTGGTTCGTTGTGCTTAATTTTAAATTTTTCGATTAAGGTTTGGAATCGGTGAAAGTCCTACCCCAGCTTCTTTCTCCGGCATCAGATGTTGTCCGATAGCGCTAAACCCGGGACCGGGCTACAATTTGAACAGGAGAGAGGCGGACGGGCAGGTCTCTTAATTGTTGAACGGGAGGAATGAGCTATGCAGTATACACCGAATCAGGAGAAGCCCTCTCCTAAAGTTATTTTAGGGTGCTGGGTAATCGTCCAGGAATTTTATGGGGCTAAGTCCTCCAGCTATCGTATTGTCCCGGCAGATTCCGCCGATCCGGTCTCCGGAAGAATATCCGTGTCCTCGCCGTTGGGCGCGGCTCTTATGGGGCATAGTGAGGGGGAGTCTGTATCTTTTGAGGTGCGCGCGGATACAAGGATTTATAAAATACTGAGGGTCCTTTACACTGCTTCTCTTCCCGGTAATCTGGACGGCGATTCAAAAGAATGACTAGAATGTTAAGCGTGGACTAGTATCTGACTGGAAGGCGGCATGGTGCGCAATCTTATGAAAATGGCTAAAGACGGCAGTGATAAATCACGCTTAAGTTCTGAGCGAGTGGAGGAGCAGAGCGCGAGGTTGGCGGGAGAGTTAAGAGAGCGCGCCAAGGAGTTGCGGTGCGTTTACGCTATTTCCAATATCTGCGAAAACCCCGGTTTATCCCTTGAGGCTGTCCTCAGAGGAATTGTAGAACTGCTGCCGGCCGCCTGGCAGTATCCTGAGTCGGCTTGCGCACGGCTGGTTTCCCATGCGGGCATTTTTAAAACAAATAATTTTTCTCCTACGCGCTATCGCCAGAAGATATCTTTCATGGTGCAAGGCAAAAAGGCCGGCTCGGTGGAAGTTTGCTACTTGCGTAAGGGGTGCCGGGGCGCCGGACCTGTTTTTCTTAAGGCAGAGCGGAAGCTGCTTTGCACCGTAGCGGAACGGGTGGGGAAAATAATAGAACTGAAAAATGCGGAGCTGGACCTTAAATCGGCGCACGAGAAACTGCATTCGCTTCTTCAAAGCGTGGAAAATTCACGCGAAGAGGAGCGCCGCCGCATCGCCCATGAGCTGCATGACGAACTTGGCCATGCCCTTATGGCAATAAAGATAGATTTGCGCTGTCTGCGGGATTCCTGCCCGGCGGCGGAGGTTGTGCTAAAGAAAACGCGCGATATGGATTCTATCATCGACGCCACGATACACAACCTGCGGCGGATAGCCTGGGAGCTGCGCCCGGTGCTGCTTGATGAGTTCGGCCTTCAGGCCGCTATCTCCGTTCTCGGCAAGGATTTTGAGGCGCGCCACGGGATACGGTTTATAGCGCATATAAACGCCTGTGCCGGCCGCCTGAACGGACACTCTGCCCTTACACTTTACAGGATCACGCAGGAGCTTTTGACCAATGCGGCCAAGCACGCTATGGCTACTAAAGTCAGCCTGGTCCTGAAGAAGAGCGGCCGGGGCGTGGCGTTTATTTTCAGGGATAACGGAAAGGGAATTTCTGAAAGCGCGATGGGTGGAAAAAAGACTCTTGGCTTGCTGGGCATCCGGGAACGCGTGCACGGTTGCGGCGGAAGTCTGCTTATAGAAGGAAAGCGCAACCGGGGAACTACTATCTCGATTACCATGCCTTTAACTCAAAACGGGGAGAGGAAATGATAAATATACTAGTTGTGGACGACCACCCGATTGTTCGAACCGGTCTAAAGCAAATCCTGGCCGCCGCCCCCGACATCAGGATAACCAGCGAGGCAGGAAGCGGAGAAGAAGCGCTTAAACTTCTTAAACGTAAAAAGTACGACCTGGTAATCCTTGATATAGCGCTCCCGGGGATAAGCGGTTTAGAGGTTTTGCGCCGGATAAAGGCCGTTATGCCGGCTGTGCCCGTGCTGATGCTTAGCATGTATCCGGAGGAGCATTATGCGGTGCGGACTCTTAAATTGGGCGCTGCCGGCTATTTGAGCAAGGAACATTTCCCCGACGATCTTATAGTGGCTATTCGAAAGATAATGCGCGGGGAAAAATATCTCGGGCAGTATGTGGAAGACAATGTGGAGTCATCGTTGCGGGTAACCGACAAGCGGCCCTTGCACGAAACCCTTTCTCCCAGGGAGCACCAGATCATGTGCCTGATAGCTTCCGGAAAACCCGTGGGTGAGATAGCTAAGGAGCTTTCTTTAAGCGTAAAAACTGTTAATACCCACAGAGAACATATACTTCGGAAACTGGACCTGCGTAATAACGTAGGCATAGCCAGATATGCGATAGAGTGCCGGTTAATACTGTAAGCGGTAAATAATAACTACATCGTGTAGGCCAGGACGGCCAGAATGATGAACTGGGTGTCTATGAGGGTTTCGGCGGTGATGCGCTCGGGGAGCTTGCTGAAGAAGAAGTAAAGCATCAGGCCCAGATAATACAGCAGGCCGGTGAGCAGCGCCTCGGTTAGGCGCGGTTTCCAGCCCATGCCCTTGAGCATGAACAGCACCGCCGCCAGCAGCGTGAAGATAGTGAACAGCGTAAAGTAAGTGAGCCGCGGCCCCGCGGCCTTGTAGAAATTCTCTTTCCCCGTAATCATGTCGCTGCCGGCGTGGCTGATGCCGAACAGCACCGAGCGGATGAACACCAGCAGGAAGGCGAAGAACACCGCCAGCTGCGTGGAATTGCTCAGGGCCCCGCCGCGCCACAGCCCGGGGGCGTAGGCGCACATGAAAGCCCAGCCCAGCGCGGTCACCAGGTCTTTGGAGGCGGGGAAAGTTCCAAACTTCTCGAAGCCGCGCGGCAGCTTGTAAGGGTACATCATGCCCGCGAACCAGAAAAAAGCCGCTGTAAGAAAAATTTTATACCCAAGCGCCGCTGAAAGGAAGATGGCCAGCGCCCCGCAGACCAGCGCAGTGTAGCGCGAAGCCGTGCGGTATTTTACGAATAACAGTTTGCGCGCCTTGTCCGGCGCGGCGGCGCCTTTCTCGGCGGCGCGGTTGGCCATGTGCAGGCTGAAGGCGAAGAGCCCTGCCATCAGCAGAAATTTTTTATCTACCGGCGCGCCTTCCAGCTTCATGCAGACGTAGGTGAAGGCCGCGGCCGCGGCGGCGGTGTAAAGCGAGCCGGTGACTATGAGCTTCCACGCGAAGGAGAGCCGCTCCAGCAGCGGGTTCGCGGCCTGGTCCGCCAGCTCATGCGCTTTTTCCAACACCTTCTCTATCATCCAGGTGGGGGTGGAAGCCCCTGCGGTAATGAATACGCTGGATACGCCCGCGAACAATTCTTTCCTCAGCTCGTCCTCTTTTTCGATGTGCACCGCTTTTTTAGCCAACGGCGCGCAAATCTGGAACAGGCGCGCCGTGTTGGCGGAGTTCTTGCCGCCCACTACTATTACCAGGTCCGAATCTTTGGCGAATTTAACGGTTTCGCTCTGGCGTAATTTTGTCGGGTTGCAGATGGTGTCGGACACCGCCAGCTCGCCGGCTATTTTGCGGGCCTCGCCGGCGGCGGCCAGAAAAACCGAGTCTTCCTGCGTAGTCTGCGCCACAATATTTGCTTTTTCCAGGCGGGGGAGAGCCTTAACTTCTTCCGGGCCGCTCACCACGTAGCCGCGGCCCTTAGTGTAGCCCAGCAGTCCAACCACCTCTGCGTGGTCGCGGTCGCCCACTATAATAGTGGAGTAGCCTTTGTCGGCGTAAAGAGCTATGTTCTTCTGCACGTGCTTTACCAGCGGGCAGGTGGCGTCCACCACTTCCAGGTCCAGTGCGCGAATGCGGGCTTCTTCTTCCGGCGGAATGCCATGGGCGCGGATCACCAGAATAGCGCTCTTTTCTTTTATCTCATCCGTGGAATTTACGGCCACGATGTTCTTTTCTTTGAGGGTTTCAATTACCTGCTTATTGTGGATCAGCGGCCCGAAGGTGTAAATGTGCTTCTGGCGGTCTTTGGCCAGCTCCAGCACCTTGTCGATGGCGTTCTTTACCCCGGGACAGAACCCGGAACTTTTGGCCACGGTAATTTGCACGCGCTCTGACATGTAGGAATTTTAACATTTTATAGCGGGCGGCCCGCCGCGCCGGGGTGCGTTATCCCGGCGAATTGCTAGAATCTTTATATGGAAGGCAAGTTCAAACTTGTAGCCCCGTTTAAACCGTCCGGCGACCAGCCCGCGGCGCTGGCCGCGTTGTGCGCCGGCGTACAGGCCGGCAAAGCCAACCAGACCCTGCTGGGCGTTACCGGCTCGGGCAAAACCTTTACCGTGGCGGCCATGATAGAGCGGCTGCAGCGCCCGGCGCTGATCATCTCGCCCAACAAGCTGCTGGCCGCGCAGCTTTACTCCGAATTCAAGACCTTCTTCCCCGAGAACGCGGTGGAATACTTTGTTTCCTATTACGATTACTACCAGCCCGAGGCGTATATTCCTTCCACCGACACTTTTATCGAAAAAGACGCCTCCATCAACGACCATATCGACAAGCTGCGCCTGAAGGCCACCACGTCCATTCTGACCAGGCCGGACACGCTGGTAGTGGCTTCGGTCTCGTGCATTTATGGCATTGGCTCGCCGCAGAATTTCGGCGAGCTGTGCCTGACCATTAAGCAAGGTCAGAAGGCCGACCGTAAGGAACTCTCGCGCTTCCTGATCAGTATTCAGTACCAGCGCAACGAAATGGAGTTCGAGCGCGGCACCTTCCGCCTGCGCGGCGCCAATTTGGATATTTATCCGGCCGACGCCGAAACCGCGTGGCGGATACAACTGGGCGACGTGGTCGAATCCATCAAGGAGATAAACCCGCTCACCGGCGACGTGCTCCGCGAGAAAAAAGAAGTCTGGATCTACCCGGCTTCGCATTTCGTTTCCACACCCGAAGAGGTGGCCGAGGCCGCCAGCAATATAGAGGCGGAACTGGCCGGGCGGCTGGCCGTGCTGAAGGGCGAGGGAAAACTGCTGGAGGCCGAGCGCCTGGGCCAGCGCGTGCGCTACGATCTTGAAATGCTGCGCCAGGCCGGCTACTGCAACGGCGTAGAGAACTATTCCCGCCACCTTACGGGCCGCGCCCCGGGCAGCCGGCCGGACTGCCTGTTCGACTATTTTAAAAAAGATTTTTTATTATTTATCGACGAGAGCCACGTTACAGTGCCGCAAATCCGCGGTATGTACGCTGGGGACCGCTCGCGTAAGCAGACGCTGGTGGACTTCGGCTTCCGGCTGCCCTCGGCGCTGGACAACCGGCCGCTTAAGTTCGACGAGTTCGAGGCCGTACGGCCTTCTACGGTTTTTGTTTCGGCCACGCCCGGGCCTTTCGAGCTGGGGGTCTGCTCTAAGGACGACATTGTGGAGCAGATTATCCGCCCGACGGGGCTGGTGGACCCGGAGGTCAAAATCCTGCCGGTTACGGGGCAGATCAAGTCCCTTACCGCGGAGATAGAGAAGCGCGCGGCCAAAAAAGAGCGCACGCTGGTGCTTACGCTTACCAAGAAAACGGCCGAGGACCTTAGCGTGTACCTGGGCGAGAAGGGCCTGAAGGCGCGCTATATGCACTCCGACATGGACACGCTGGAGCGGATGGACGTGCTGGGCGCTTTCCGCAAGGGCGAGTTTGACGCGCTGGTGGGCATAAATTTATTAAGGGAAGGCCTCGACATTCCCGAGGTTACGCTGGTGGCCATTCTCAACGCGGACAATGAGGGTTTTCTGCGCAGCGAGACCACGCTCATCCAGATAGCCGGGCGCGCGGCCAGGAACCTGTGCGGCGAGGTTATCCTTTTCGCCGACCGCATTACCGGCAGCATGGAGCGGGCGATGGGGGAGATGAAGCGCCGCCGGATAAAGCAGACTGCCTACAATGTGAAGAATCACATAGAGCCTAAGACCATTATTCGGAAATTCATGGATTACGAGGAGCTGCGTACCCAGGCCAAGCGCCAGGGTCTGGCGGTGGCCGAGCCGCTGCCCACCGGCGACATGTCCCGCTCTTCCATTAAACTGATGGCCGCTGAAATTGAGAAGCGCATGAAGAGCGCCGCCGAGAACCTCAACTTCGAACTGGCCGTGGAACTGCGCGACCGCCTCTTTGAAATTCAGGAAATGTCCGGCATAAAGACGAAGGCCGGCCGGAGCAAGAAAAAATAGCTTTCTATGATAAACGATCCCAATACTTTATTTGCGGTGTGTTTCTTCGGCGGAATGTTCGCGGAGCTGGTGCTGCTGCTGGCTCCCGCCGTGAAAGAGAACAAGGTGCGCCTGTGGGCGCTGGCCATGCTGCCGCCGCTGCTATATTTCATCAGCACGTGGGACAAGGCCGGCGTTAGGGATTTTACGACCCTCCTGATCTCCGCCTGCATGGGCGTGCTGGGTATTACGCTGCTTTTCCTGCCGGAGATCCTGCCGGTCATAACCCGCTACCACGTACTGACTTACACCATCACCTTCTGGTATGCCCTCGCCGGCTCCTCTCCCGACGGCCTGGTCTCGCTGCTTAATCCTTTTCTTCTTGTGCTGTCGCTCGGCGGGGCGGCCGGGGCGGTCTGGGGCCATTTCCGCCCGGGAGAGACCGGCAAAGTGGTCTGGAATCTGTCTTACGCGTGGTATCTGGCCGCGCTGGCCTATATCGGCTTGTCCCAGTTCAGCGGGCTTAAGCTGGATTTCTTCTCGGCTTCCGCCGTCTCCCTGGTCAGGCCGGGGCCGTTGGAGGCTGCGGTTTATGGCATGGCTTTCGCCTATATAGCTATGAGTTTTTCTATGGCTTATCTTTACGTGCTTTCCGGTTACGTTCAGGGGGCCGCCCGCGTGAAAACCGAACGGGACAGGGCGCAGATGCTTTTCCTTAAGAACCTGCTGGCGAGCAAAATCCAGGATTTATCGCTGAAGAAGCCCGGGGTAATTACTGCCCTGCTTGGCGTTCAGTTTGCGCTGGCGGCGCTGAATCACTGGCTCAACCTGGTGCCGCGTATCTTCCTGCTTAACTGCTTCGTCCTGGTCGTGCCCTACCTGATAACCCGCCTGCTCAAAACCGCCGCCCCCCAACCCTCACCCGGAACCTGACCTTGGGGTAATGGGGGACAGCGCCCTATTATCCGTGTTGTTGGTTGAAGAATCAATAATAGGGCGCTGTCCCTAATATCTGCATAGCTAGGGCGGAGGGGGCTGGTAAATGGTAAAATTTAGGGGTGAGAGAATTTGATTTCATTATCAAGGCAGCCCTGAAGGAAGACATCGGGAACGGGGACGTTACTACCCGGTTCTTCGTACCGCTGGGGACCAAATTCTCCGGTGAGATGCGCGCCAAAGACGGCGGCATTGTGTGCGGCCTGGAAACCGCCAAACGCGTGTTCGAACTGGCCGCTAAAGGCTCCCGCGTAAAGTTGCTCCTTAAAGACGGCGCCCGCATTAAGAAAGGCGACGTGCTGATGAAGATAGAAGGCCCTGCCTCCATCCTTACCGCCGAGCGCACCGCCCTTAACTTTTTACAGCATATGAGCGGCGTAGCCACCCGGGCCGCCCTCTTCACTTCCGTCATCAGGCATCCCCGTACCAAAATTTACGACACCCGCAAAACCCTGCCCGGCCTGCGCGCCGTGGAAAAGTACGCCGTAACCTGCGGCGGCGCCCGCAACCACCGCCAGGGCCTGTACGACATGGCCATGATAAAAGATAACCACGTGGCCTTCGCCGGCGGCAGCCCCGCCGTGCTGGCGGAACGCATAGCCGCCATGCGCAAAGCCCGGCCCGCCCTCAAGATAGAAATAGAAGCCCAGGACCTGGCCCAGGTAAAAGCTTTCCTGCCGCTGGGCGCGGACGTGCTGATGCTAGACAATATGGACTATGCCGCCATGAAAAAGGCCATAGCCCTGATCCGTTCTTACAAAGGTAAAGTGCCGGAGATCGAGATCTCCGGCGGCGTGGACCTTGCGAAGGCCGCGCGCTATTCCACCCTCGGGCCGGACCGCATCTCGGTCGGCTCCATCACCAGCGGCGCCAAGCCGCTGGATATCTCTTTCGAGGTGAAAACCAAATGAAAATTTTACACAAACCCTGCATAGACCTGGACACCTTGCCCGGCATCAGCAAGATAGTCTGCCTGGACGAGGCGGACTCCACCCAGAACGTGGCCCGCGAGCTGGCGGTGGAAGGCGCGGCCGAAAGGACCCTCGTTATCGCCGAGGTCCAGACCGCCGGGCACGGCAGGCTGGGGCGCGTGTGGGAATCCGCTCCCGGCGGCCTGTACCTGACGCTGCTCCTCAAGCCCGAGACCGGTCTTAAGTTCCTGCCCGACCTTAGCATCTTAAGCGGCGAGGCCGTGGCCGAAACCATAACTAACCTTTACGGCATCAAGACCCGCATCAAGAAACCCAACGACGTGTTCGCTTTCTACCCGCGCCGCAAAAAATGGCTGAAGGTCTGCGGCGTGATCACCGAGAGTTCCTCCATTAACCGCTCGCCGAGCTGGCTGCTGCTGGGCGTGGGCGTGAACCTCAATAACCCTATTAAACTGGATACCGCCGTGAGTGTGCGCGCTATCCTGGGCAAAGAGGTTTCCAGGGAAGAATTTCTTAAAGAGTTCCTGCAGACTTTCTGGCTGCGCTATTCCTCCTGGGAGTACGCCAGCCAGGCCAAGAGCAGCAACTGATGGACGCGGCGCGGGTTAAATCAATAGCTTTAGCCCGCGGCGCCTCGGCCGCCGGTATAGTTGCCGCCGGGGACCTTCAAGAATTCGCAAGATTTATCACTTCTGTGGCTTCGGTGCCTGCCGGCGAGGCCTACCTTAACCGGGATATTCAAAGAAGAAAAAATATTAAGAACTGGGACTCCAACGCCCAGTCGGTGCTGGTTTGCGCCTTCAGGTACTGGGCGCCGGGGCAGGACTACGACGCGGCGCTGGCGCGGGCGGGGGAACTTAAAGAGTTCCTGCGCGCTTCGGGCCGGAAGGTTAAGCAGTCGCCGCTGCTGGAAGCGCCGGGCGCGAAAATTTCCCGCTACGCGCTCTGCCGCGATTATCACCTTACGGTGAAGGAAAAGCTGGCCGTAATATTAGAAGAGATAAAAAAAGAATTCCCGTCGGCTGAAGGCCGCGCTTTCTGTGATACTTCGGCGGTGATGGAGAAGGAACTGGGCCGGCTGGCGGGGCTTGGCTTCAGGGGGAAGAACACCCTGCTGCTTTCGCCCAAGCTTGGCAGCTACTTTTTTATAGGCGGCATAGCGCTCAACTTCGCGCTCACCTCCGACGCCCCGGCGGAAGGTTCCTGCGGTTCCTGCGAGGCCTGCATAAAAGCCTGCCCCGTGGGCGCGCTCAAGGACGGCGCGCTGGACGCTAATCGCTGTCTGGCCTACTGGACCACCCAGTCTAAAGACCCCGTCCCCGCCGACATAGCCGCTAAAGCCGCTTACGCCTACGGCTGCGACCTCTGCCAGGAAGCCTGCCCCCACAACAAAACCCCCGGCCCCATCGCCCCCGGTTTCGAACCCCTAAAATAAAGACCGCGAGATGCCCAGTCGGTGCGGCCGGGGTATTGCCCCGCTCACCCGGGCCGCAGGAACCCTTGCGGCGGTTCCCCCCGCCTTGGGAAATTATGGCGGGGCCCCCTTCCGCAACGGGTGCTCTGGGCAATACCCCGGCCGCCCCTCCGTATAAGCTAACGCGCTTAACGTTCATGCTCCTAGGCCCCAGACTTCTCGCTTCTCAATTTAATAAAAAAACAGGAAAGCTTTCGGCTTTCCTGTTTTTGGTGTTCTGGTACCGTTGCTCTAGAAAGGTGAGTGGTCAAAGTGAATAGCGCAAAAAACACCCATAGGAGTCCAGTTGAATTCGCTAACAGTGTCTGATTCCTTTAGTTTTGGGAATCCGGCTAGCTTTGCTCCTATTTCAATTTCTGTTGTGCCGGACGGAATAATTAAAGATGGCGATATTTCCCATGTAAATCCTGTCCAGGTTTTGCTGTCTGAAGTGGTAGGGTCTGCGCCGAAAATAGTAACGAAAGACCCGGCGGAAGTGGTTTTGTCTTCGATTCTACCTTGAGCTGCTCCAATACTGGCTCCAAGTGCAAAACGAGTTTGGTTGCTGTCGGCTCCACTTCCGAGGGGGAAGCTTTTGGAGAAATCAAGAAGTAATCGAAAAAAGGATGTATCGATTTTTTCTGTGTAGTTTCCTGGAATAGTTAATGTCGATTCTGCGTGAACCTTGATATTAGAAGAGGGGCCTTTGATTACATTAAGGCTGATACCCCAATCCGCATTTTCAACGCTTTTAAATGGGAATTTTACGCCAATCCGTCCACCAAATCCAGGGTTAGTCTTTATTGTGCCTGCGGCGGTGTCATAACCTGAAATATTAACCAGGCCATTAATTGCATCTTGGGTATTATCCTTCCACTTGTCTCCGGCTTCAGCTACATTATACCCTTCGAGGCTTAAGTATAATTTGCCAGTCAGTTGTTCCGCATATCCGGATGTGGAAATTGAAAGAAAAAACGCGACGAGGATTGCCTTTGATTTCATTGGTGTTCTCCTAACCCATTTAGGGATGTTTCCTAAGAATTAATTGTAACATTAACGGAAGGGTCATGTCAACTTTCTGGGTGTAAATTGGGAAGCATGGGCGTAGTTTAACTTAGACCAGCGCCAAATCCTTTTCCCGAACATTCCTTTCCTTCCAAAGTCGCTTTGCCCAGCGCGCTTCTTGCGGCAAAGAAACCGCCCA
>JBBRDG010000069.1:0-13291 GCA_038204165.1 Elusimicrobiales bacterium | reverse complement strand
AGCTGTTGGTCTGCCGTGTTACGGTGATTGCGTAGTTGGGCCCGGCCGCACTGGCGCCTACCGCTATGGCCGCAGTGAAGAACTTGGTCGGGATGGCGGCAGCGGTCATGCCGGCGTAGGAGATGTCAAGCTGGGTGAAGTCGGCGGTATAAGAGCCGCCGCGCGCCAAGAACCTTTCCTCAGCGGACTTGACGCTGGAGATCAGCGAATTGGCTTCCGCGACGCGGGATTTCTCAACGACCTTAAAGTACTGCGGTATGGCTATGGAAGCCAGAATACCGATAATGAGCACTACGACAAGTAACTCTATCAGCGTAAAACCCTTTTTATTGGTATTCATAAATGTAGCCCCCGTAATCAAGATTCGCTTTGTAAAGTTAATATTTATTTGTGCTTACGTATAGTATACAATAAATTAAGTGAATTGTCAATACCTTAAAAGAGTTGGAATAGTCCAAATATTTGGTCTGATTGCCGGTAAAGCGCACGAAAAATTAGATATCCTCTGGTTTCCTTCCCTTTGACATCTTTTTTATGGGAGTAGGCCGCTCATAAGCAGTTTTTTCATGTACGGATATGATTTTGTATATCTTTGACGATTGTCCGGGCATTACCAAGCCGCCTTTGTAATATCCATCCATTATTACATCTATAGCCACAGGGCCGCTGACGTTGAGTTGCTGTGATACTTCGCGGATAACATTTTGAAAGCGGATCGAACAGCGAATAAGGGGGTATTTTTCCGGCATGGTTTAATTTTATTTTTTTTGTTAACAAGGTGTCAACAAAACTTTGCGATAATTTTTTATGAAAAACGAGCCATTTTTTTATGTTTAATTGAATTGTTTATGTATTTGCTAAGAGAGTAACAACGTGTTTTGGCTAAATAAAAGGCCCCGGACTTTTTTAAAGAATCAGGTTGAATCTTGGGTTATAAAATGTTGAGAAATTTTGCGCCCGGCGCGATTCGAACGCGCGGCCACTCGCTTAAAAGGCGAATGCTCTACCCCTGAGCTACGGGCGCATAATCAAACTACTGAAACTAATTATACAAAATATTCCGGATAAATCAATTCCAAATAAAATTCGCGCCAGTTGGCCGTGCTGGTCAGACATGTCTGGCGGTGCAGACCCTCGGCTTATTATCGGGCAGCCGCGGGCAAGACACACCGGGATTTTTGTTCAAAGGTCGGCAATTGGGCTATAATATAGCACAATGGCGGGAAAACGAAAATATAAAGTGCGAGTCCGCGGCAAGGTCCGCAACAACCTTCTGCGGCAGGGCGGAACCGTGGCCGGATTGGCCCTGGGGCTGCTGCTCGCTTCCTGGTTCTTCGGCGCCGCTTTGAAGGCTTCCCGCAGTTTTATCTCCGGGCGTATTTTTTCATTCCGGCCCGCTTCTTTCAACGTAGACTGCCCCTCCACCGAGGCTGCTGTTTCCGCGCGCGAACTTATGACCGCCACGCTCAAGGCGCCGCTCACCGCCCGCCGCTGCGCCGAGATAGCGGCGGAGCTGCGCAGGCGGCATCCCGGCCTTACCGAAGTGAACGTGGCCAGGAATTTCTTCACCGGCCGCGCCAGCGTTAAAGCCGTTCCGGAAGCTGTCGTTTCCGCGGTGCTGCTGCAGGGGACCAGCGCTTACCTGAGCGTAACCGGCCGCCTGCTCGGCGAGAATATCACCGGCAAAATCTCGTCTGAACTGCCGGCGGAGATAGGCTGGGCCGCCGGGTCCGCCCCGGGGCTCGCTGTTTTTCTCAAGGACCTTAACCCGCTGTTGCCGGTCTTTTATTCCCGCCCTTCCCGGCTGTACTGCCCGGGCAGCGACTGGGCCTGCACCCTCAGGCTGGAAGACGGCACCAGCGTGCTGTGGGGGGAATTTGAATTCACACGTTTAAAAGTAATAAGATTGAATGAAGTCATGAAAGACGCGTCCCTGAAACGCACCGGCCCTTTACGGGTGGACATGCGTTATTTCAGGGAAGGCAAGATTTTTGTTTCCGCAGCAAAGTAACCGCCTGATTCTGCTAATTCTTGGAGCTTCTTATGGGAAAATCTGAAATCATAGCCGGGCTGGACATGGGTTCAAGCCGGGTAACTTGTGTCATAGCCGAGCGCGACGAAGAGCATAATAAAATACGCGTGCTGGCCGGCGCCTCCGCGCCGTGCAAGGGCCTCAAGGGCGGCGTCGTGGTGAACATCGAGGAAACGGCCCGCGCGGTGGAACACGTGATGGACGCCGCCGAGAGCAAGGCCAATGAAGTGGTGGGCGAGGTGTACCTGGGCGTGCGCGGTTCCCATATCAACGCCTTCGACAACCGGGGCGGCTACAACATCGCCCGCACCGACAAGGAGATCACCAGCGAGGACGTCGCGAACGTGATCGAGAGCGCCAAGACCATCCAGCTTTCCCCTGACCACGAGATCCTGCACGTGATTCCGCAGGGCTTCTCGCTGGACCGCCAGCGCGGCGTGCCCAACCCGATCGGGATGGAGGGCGCCCTGCTCGAGGTGGGCGTGCACATCGTGACCGCCTCCAGTCCTATCATCAATAACCTTATGAAGTCCGTTTCCAAGGGCGGCTTCCGCGTGGTCGACACCATCTACACGCTGCTCGCCGTCGGCGAGCTGGTAGTCTCCGAAGAGGAGAAGGACCTGGGCTGCCTGCTGATAGATTCCGGCGGCCAGACCACTTCCATCGGCATCTATTCCGAGGGCAGCATCCATTTCTCTAAGGAGATAGCCATCGGCGGCGACCATATCACCCGCGATATCGCCTACGGCCTTGGCACCACCATGGCCGTGGCACAGGACATAAAAGAGAAATACGGCGCTGTCCTGTCCACCATGGTGGACGAGGATAAGGTGATAAATATCACCAGGCTCGACGCCAGGACGAAGAAAGAAATAAAGCCCCGCGAGCTGCTCGACTTCATTCAGCCCCGCGCCGAGGAAATTTTCGAGAAGATCAATCAGTTTGTGCAGGTTTCTAACTACGCCGAGCTGCCCGGCGGGGCCATCCTTACCGGCGGCGGCTCGCTGCTGAAAGGCATGCCGGAGGCCGCTGAAGAGTTGCTGGACCTGCGCCAGGCCAGGCTGGGCCTGCCTGCCCAGGAAATACTTCAGTGCCCCGAGGAATACATGACCCAGTCTTACCTGGGCGCCGTGGCGCTGGTCTGCTATCCACACCTGAAGGCCTGGAACACCGACGTGCCCGGCCCCGCCCGCGGCGGTTCGGTGGAAAAGAAGGTCTGGCGCTGGTTCAAGGATTTGTTCTAAATAACGCTGAGGGACGCGCGCCGGCAGGTTGTTAAGCCAGCCGGCCGCAGTTAGCAGATTTACTATGTCCGAAAACAGAATACGCTACAATAACGATTTTCACGACCGCGAAGCTATAATCAAGGTTATCGGCGTCGGCGGCGGCGGCGGCAACGCCGTTAACCGCATGGTCGAGTCCGACGTCAGGCTGGTGGAGTTCGTGGCGGTTAATACCGACGCGCAGGACCTCCGACGCAGCAAGGCTCCTAACCGCATCCAGATCGGCGAGAACCTTACCAAGGGCCTCGGCGTAGGCGGCGACCCCGCCAGGGGCAAGGAAGCCGCGCTGGAATCCTATGAGCTTATAAAAGAAGCGGTATCCGACGCGGATCTGCTCTTCATCACCGCCGGCATGGGCGGCGGTACCGGCACAGGCGCCGCACCCGTAGTGGCAGAGGCCGCCAAGAAGACCAATCCCAACGCGCTGGTGATCGGCGTGGTCACCCGCCCTTTCGGCTTCGAGGGCACGCCCCGCGCCGAGCAGGCGCAGGCCGGCATTCAGGAGCTGCGCACGCATACCGACTGCCTGCTGGTGATCCCCAATGACAGGATACTTTCCGTGGTGGACCGGGACACTTCCAGTAACGACGCCTACCGCAAGGCCGACGACGTGCTGCGCCAGGCCATCCAGGGTATTTCGGACGTGATCACCCGCTCCGGCTCCATCAACGTGGACTTTCAGGACGTCAGGAAGATTATGACCAAGTCCGGCGAGGCGCTGATCGGCGTGGGCCGGGCGTCCGGCCCGGAGCGCCATATCGAGGCGGCCAAGGGCGCCATCCATTCCCCGATGCTCGAGAGCGCCGTGATAGACGGCGCCAAGGGTATGCTCGTCAACTTCACCGCGTCGCGCGATATCCGCATTGTGGAACTGGATGAGGCGATGGAGTATATCAAGAAGCACGCCAACCCCGACGTCTTCGTGAAGTTCGGTCAGGCTTACGACGAGACACTCGGCGACGAGATCAAGATCACCGTAATTGCCACCGGCTTCCCGTCCACCCGCGGCGAGCTGGCGAACGACCTTGCCCGCATTCGTTCTCTCAACCGTACCGGAGGACGGCGCCGGGCCAGCGACGATTTTCCTCCGGATTCAACTTCCGCGGCGGGCGGGCGAGAGGACGACCTGGAGAAACCAGCCTACCTCAGGCTGCAGAACCGTACCCGGCGGCTAAAGTAAAGGCGGGGGGCTGAACTTATGGCGATAAACCTTAATCTCCTTCTGAAAGTGATGGTGCAGAATAAAGCTTCAGATACGCATATCAGGGGCGATTCCCAGGTCTTCCTCCGCATCAACGGCGCCATCACCCCGATAAATTCCTCCAACATGACGCAGAAAGAAGTGGAGGACATGATCTTTCCGCTGATGAACCAGCGGCTCAAGTCGATTTTTAACGAGAAGCACGAAGTTGACTTCTCCTTTGACGGCGCGGAGCTCGGCCGGTTCCGCTTCAACGTTTTCACGCACAAGAGCAAGATCGGCGTGGCCATCCGTCACATCCCGCTTAAGATCCCCACTTTTGAGGAACTGCGCCTGCCGATAGACCCCATAAAGAAACTACTGCAGAACGAGCGCGGCCTGATCCTGGTTACGGGCATAACCGGCTCCGGCAAAACCTCCACGCTGGCGTCCATGATCGAGCACCTCAATAGCACCTGGGACGCGCACATCATTACCATCGAGGACCCGATAGAGTTCGCTTTTACGGAAAAGAAGTGCATTATCAGCCAGCGCGAGCTCGGCTTCGACACCAATAATTTTGTGGACGCGCTGCGCGCGGCCATGCGCCAGGACCCCGACGTGATCCTGGTGGGGGAAATGCGCGACCTTGAGACTACCCAGGCCGCCATCACCGCCGCCGAGACCGGCCACCTGGTGTTGGCCACTCTGCACACTATGAACGCGGTGCAGACCATTTCCCGCATCATAGATATGTACCCGCCGCACCAGCAGTCGCAGGTGAGGATGCAACTTTCCGAAAGCCTGCGCGGCATAATTTCCCAGCGCCTGCTGCCGTGCACCAGGGGCGGGCGGCTGCCGGCGATTGAAATCATGACCAATACTCCGCACGTCAAAAAGATGATCGCGGAGAACAATATTGACGCTATTAACGGAGCCATCTCCAAAGGCGGCTTCTACGGCATGCAGACCTTCAACCAGTCGCTGGTGAAGCTGCACAAGGATGGCATGGCCAAGCTGGAGGACATCCTGCTGGCGGCCTCAAATCCCGACGACGTACTACTGTCAATTAAGGGCATTGAGCAGGAGATCGAGCCGGGGCGCTCGAAGTAAAAGGCTTTACATCTTTGTTCCACAAGGAAGGTAACTATGTTCGCAGAAGGCTATATCGGCGTCGCGGGGATCATAGGTGTGGGCAAATCCACGCTAACGATGGAACTTGCCAAGGCGCTTAACTTCGAGCCGGTGCTCGAAGAGGTCGGCGGCAACCCCTATCTGGAAAATTTTTACGGCGATATGAAGCAGTACGGCACCATCATGCAGATCTGGCTGCTGAACCACCGCTTCCGCCAGCATCGCGAATTCGTCTCCCGCATCAGCCTCGGCAAGATTCGTGGCGTGGTGCAGGACAGGACTATCTGGGAGGACACTATTTTTGCGCGCATGCTGAACCGGCACCCCGACAAGATCATTTCGGACATGGACTACAACACCTACCTGGACCTGTTCGACAACATGGTGCTGCGCGAGATGGTGTTCCCGCAGCTGATGATCTTCCTCGACTGCCGCGTCGAGACTTCCATCGCCCGCATCAAGTCGCGCGGCCGCAACATGGAAAAGGCCATCGACCCCGCCTACCTTAAAAGTCTTCAGGAGAACTATTACGAGTTCATTGAGGAGATGGAGGACGCCGGCGTGCGCATCCTGCGCCTGAACTGGGAGAGCTACCAGCCCATCAGCGAGGTGGTGCGCCTGGTTCACGAATATTCCCTTAAGCCCTCGGCCTTCACCAAGTGGGTCCGCCCGCTCAGAAAGATGGGCATCGACAACGAGGCCAACCTTCCGAAGAAGACGGCGGTGGCGCGGTAATGCGGGCGAACGGCATCGTGATCGCTATCGACGGTCCCGCCGGGGTGGGTAAATCCACCGTCGGGAAGATGGTGGCGAAGAAGATCGGCTACAGCTTTATCAGTACTGGTAAGATGTACCGCGCCCTCGCGTGGAAGGCTCTCGGGGACAGACTTGGCCTGGAGGACGACGATAAGCTCGTCGCGCTGGCGCGTTCTCTCCGGTGGGAGTTCCCTAAAGGTACCGGCCCAGAGGCCGACGTAGCGCTAAACGGCCGGGTACTCGCGCTGGAACTTTCCGAGGAAAGCGTCAGCCGCGCCTCCTCCGCGATAGCCAAACTTTCAGGCGTGCGGCTGTTCATGAAGGAGATGCAGCGCCAGGCCGGGTTCGCCGGCGGCGTAGTGATGGAAGGCCGCGACATCGGCACCAACGTTTTCCCCGACGCCGAGCTGAAGGTTTACCTGGACGCCTCTCCCGAGGCCAGGGCCAGGCGCAGGGTGGGACAGCTGAAAGAGCAGGGCATGCCCGCCGACCACGCCCAAATCCTGGATTTCATTATCAAGCGGGACGCCCAGGACTCCGGGCGCAAGAACAACCCTTTGCGGAAGGCAGATGATGCCCACTACCTGGATTCCACTACGGTTTCCAGGGACTCGGTCGTAGAGGCCATAGTCGAACTTTTCAGAACCGCCGTAAAATAAAACGCAGATGCCAATATCTCCGGAAAAAACCCAGCCGGTCTTACTGAGGCTGGTCTACATTTTCTTCAGGACCACGTTCCGCCTTGTCAGTTCCCTCCGCGTGATCGGGCTTGAAAAACTTCCAGTTTCGGGGCCGGTCATTATTGCCTCTAACCACCTTTCCAATATCGATCCTCCCGCCCTGCTTTCATCCATTGGTCTGGTCCGCCTGCCCTACATTATGACCAAGAAGGAGCTGTTCAGGTGGCCTATCGGCTGGTTCTTCCTCCGGTGGGGCGGGATCCCGGTGGACCGCATGCGGGCCGGCGGGGACCTGGGCGCGCTTCGCGGGGCGCTCGCGGCCCTGAAGGACCACGGCTGCCTGGTTATCTTCCCGGAGGGCACGCGCTCGAAGGGGCCGGACCTTAAGGGTAAACCCAAGTTAGGGGTGGCCCTGATGGCGCACAGATCCGGCGCGCCGGTACTGCCCGTCAGATTATTCAATACCGATAAGTTCTTAAAATTAGGTAAAATAACTATTAAGTACGGGAGCCCGAGATATTTCGAGCCCCCTGCGGACGGCGACCTGAAGGCCGCCTATGCTCTATTTTCAGAAACTCTGATGGCGGACATTTTTTCAATAACAGAGGAGTAGTACCCACATGGAAACCAACGAAACCCAGCACATCGAAGATCAGGAAAAGGACATTAAGGAACCGGTCCCCCAGCCTGAACCTGAGAAGCGTCCCGACGAAGAACTCTCGATGGCGGACCTTCTTAAGGCCGAAGCCGAGGTGTCCGAGAAAATTTATTCCCGCGACGTAGTGACCGTGCGCGTGGTCCAGGTGACCCCGGAATACGTCCTTGTCGACATCGGCGAGAAGAAAGAGGCCGCCATCCCGCTGGCCGATTTCCAGGACGAGAAGACCCCCGAGCCCGGCGAAGATGTGCAGGCCGTGCTGGAGAAGAAGGGCGGCGAAGGCCGCTACACCATGATGTCCCACCGGCGCGCCCGCGAAAGGGCCGCCTGGGAAATGGCCAAGAAGATGTTCGAGGCCAAGGAGCGCGTGAAGGGCAAGGTCACCGAGCTCGTAAAGGGCGGTTACATCGTGGACATTTCCGGGATGCGCGCTTTCATGCCCCTTTCCCTTTCCGAACTCGGCGGCGCGCACAAGCATTACCTGCCCCAGGGCGCCAAAATTAAGTTTTACATAACCGACTTCAGCGAGAAGGACCGCAAGGTGGTCGTCTCACGCCGGCAGGTGCTGGAAGAGGACGAGAAGGAGCGCCGCACCCAGGTGCTGTCCGAAGTAGGCTCCGGGCACATTATCCGCGGCGTGGTCTCCAAGGTGACCGAAGAAGGCCTGTTCGTGCGCTTCCAGGGCATAGAGGGCTTCGTGGCCCCGGCAGACGTGGCCTGGCGGAACACGGCGGAGGCGCTCAAGTCCTATAAGCGTGGCCAGCGCGTGAAATGCAAGGTCCTCTCCGTGGATAAGGACGCCGAGAAACTTTCCTTCGGTCTGAAGCAGCTCATGCCTAACCCGGTGGATATGATTAAGCGCAGATTCGCTTACCGGTCCCACATCAAGGCCAAAATAACCTCCGTTACGCCGGAAGGGGCCGTCGCCAGTGTTAGCGAGCTGGTGGAGGGCTTTATAGCCCCCGAGGGTTACGGCTCGGAAGGCGCGCCCCGCGAAGGCCAGGAAGTAACGGCCATGGTGGTCGGCATCAATAGTTCCAATTTCCGCCTGACGCTCTCGATCAGGAGCTGCGAGGATATGGAAGACCGCAAGCGCATGGCGCAGTATCTCAAGGGGTCGCCCTCGCTGACCCTGGGTCAGATCCTGCTGGATAATTCGGAGGATGAAGGTGAGTTATGAGCCGCGCCATTACGGTTTAAAGAGCGCGGTTGGTAAAATACTTCATTCGTACGGAGCGCCGCTGGGCATGTTCTTGTTCTTCATGCTGGCGGCGCTTTACGTTTTTATGGGCCGCGCCAACAGGGCCGCGCCCGACTTTCCCAGGACGTCCTCCCAGTTCATCCAGGCCGCCAAGGCCGAGCGCCGGCTGGCCGAACTGCAGCCGGTTCTGGCCGCCAATCCCGACAATTTGCAGGTTCTGGCCGAATCTGGCCGGCTCAAGTACCAACTTGGCCCTGCCCGCTACATAGAGGCCATAGCCGACCTGGAGCGGGCCCGCTCGCTGGGCTTGGCCGACGCGCGCACCTTCTATTACCTCGGCAGCATGTACCAGGCCGTTGGGCTTTATGATTTTGCGGCGCAGGAGTACCGCAAGTTCCTGAACAATTTTCCCAGGGACGCCGAGGCGCGCATGCTGCTGGCCAAGCTCAGTTATGTGGCCGGCGACTACGCCGGGGCGGTGCGGGAATACGAGCTGCTGCAGAAGGAAAGGAATACCGATCCCGTGCTGCTTGAGAACCTGGCGCTGGCCCGCTGGAAGAATAATCTGGACTATTCGAAGACCCTTTCTGATCTGCGCGCACAGGGGCCCTCAGGCGCCTTCCTGGCCGATTACGCCGAGGGGCGGATAAATTACGAAGGAAAGGAATACGCTAAAGCTTTTGAGTTTCTGAGCCGGGCCGTCGCCGTGCAGGGGTCAGCCTCCGAATTTTCCGACAGGGCCGGACTGCTCTGGCTGGCCGGGGATACAGCCTACAAGATTAAGGATATGGAAGGTGCCTATGGTTACCTCCAGGAACTTTTAACGTTGAACCCCGCGCACGAAGAAGGCCGCGTACTGCTGGCAAAACTGGAAAAGGCCCGCAAAGCGGAAGCTAAGGTTAAGGCCAAGACTAAGACTAAGACCAAGACTGTTTCCAGTAAATAGGCGGCGGGTTACATTCCGGGGTAAGATGCTTTTCAGAAATAAATTTTCACGCCTGGTCCTGACGGCAGTGCTTGCCGCCGCCGGGCTTTTGTTTTGCTCCGGTGTGCGCGCCGCCGACGAGAACAAGGTCATCGTCCGCGGCTTCGACTGGAAGATCTACGCCACCGAGCATTTCGATATCCACTATTATACCGGCTCCGAGCCCTGGCTCCCCTACACCTCCGGCGTGCTGGAGACGGCCTACAAGCGCGAAAGCGCGGACCTGAATCCGTTGCTCACCAAACGGATACCTTTCTTCCTGTACGGCACCATTAACGACATGGAGCAGACCAGCATCGCCGACGTTTCCGACGGCGTCGGCGGGCTCACCGAACCGTACAAGGATCGTTTCATGGTGTGGTCCGACGGGTCCAAGGGCTGGCTGAAGGACGTAATCGAACACGAGTTCGCCCACGAGGTGCAGTTCAGCGTGCTGATCGACGGTTTCTGGAAATCCGCCCGCATCATGAAGCTCTTCATCTACCCGCTGTGGATGATAGAGGGCCTGGCGGAATACGAGACCGGCATGGCGGATTACGCGGTGGAGAAGATGTACGTGCGGGACGCCTCGCTCTCCGGCGGGCTGATCCCGTTGAGCCGCCTGAATCAGTTCGGCCACCTGAAGCCGCATCAGGTGACGCTCGGCTATAAGACCGGCGCGCAGGCGATGCGCTTTCTCGCGGAACAGTATGGCTCCGACAAGCCGCGCAGGATGCTGGAGCTTTTTCGCAGCCGCTACGACGCAGGTTCGGTGCTTACCGCGCTGATAGGCACGGACCTTTCCTCGTTTGAGAAAAAATTTGCGGAATACACCGAGCTTAAATACCTGGATGAGGCGCGTTCGGAGCGCTTGCAGGAACCAGCGTATTACGGGCGCGCGCTCACCGCCGGGTCCGACAATATTCCGGAGTTCAGCCTGAGCCCGGCGCTGTCACCCGACGGCGGCACGCTGGCCTATCTTTCCACCCGAGACGGGCACCCGGCAGAACTGCGGCTTAAGGACCTGGCGTCCGGCCGTGAGAAAAAGATCTCCGCCCTTTCCGCCGGGGCCGAGAATATTCCTTACGGGCGCTTTACCAAGCCGTTAAGGAGCCTCTCCTGGTCGCCCGACGGGAAATACCTGGCCTTCAGCGGCCAGAAGAACCACCGCGAATCCCTGCATTTCTACCGGCCTGACTCCGGTGATCTTTTTCGGGCAGCCGTGGAAGGGTTCGAGGAGCTGCGCCAACCGGCCTTCTCGCCCGACGGTAAAAAAGTGGTTTTCGTGGGCATGCGGGGCGGCTATAACGACCTTTATGAGGCGTCGGCGCAACTGCTGGCCGCCGGCGGGACTGTTCCTTTTTCGGCGGTTTCACGGCTTACCGACAGCGCTCAGGATGAAGCCTCCCCGGCCTATTCTCCGGATGGCGCCACGCTGGCCTATTCCTGCGAAGTCGACGGCCCGGACGGCCCGGCGCGCGCCCTGTGCCTGCTTAAGCGGGGCGGGAGCCCGGTGGAGATAAGGCCGGCCGCCGGTAATGTCTACGACCCTGTTTTTTCCCCGGATGGCGCTTACGTGTATTTTATCTGCGACGCCGGCTATGATTTTGAGCTGTACCGTTATGAGGCCGCTTCCGGGCGGACTTCGCGCCTGACGCGTAGCCTCGGAGGAATTTTTACACCCGCGGTTTCCGCCGGCAAAGTGTATTTCTCAGCTTTCCGGCGGGGCGGCATGGACGTGTATGAGGCGCAGCCGGAGAATTTTCTGTACGAAACGGCGCCTGCCGCGCAGCCTGAAACCAGCGCGGTTTTTTCTGTAAAGCCCTCCAGCGGGACTTTCGCGCCTTACCGGTTCAAGGCCTCCACGGACCTGTTCTTCCCGGCCTTCCTGTTCTCCTCTCCGGGCGGGCTCTTCTGGCTGAACTACTGGCAGGTTTCTGACATGCTGGGGTATCACAACTTCAGCGTGTACTTAAACTACAACTCAGGGTCCGATTATCTCGCGCTGCAGACCAACTATTCCTACGCGCGCTACCGTATGCCGCTGCTGCTCCAGACCAGCGCGCTGACTTATAACGGCGCCAAAAATTCCGACCTGCTGGAATACGACAAGCGCTACTCGCGCCACGCGGCCGGCACCGCCTGGCCTTTCGACCGCTATAACCGCATTGAGGCTTTTGTTATTTCCAAGAACGAGACCAATGAATATAAGGACATAGACTTCACCGAAAGACTGCGCACGCGCGCGCTGCAGGCCTCCTACGTGCGCGACACCGTGAACGGGCTTTATCTTACGGCTGTGCGCGGCTCCCGGACGGAACTTTCCTGGACAAAAGCCGCGGCTGTTTCTGGCGGCAACCTTAAGTATGACGCGTACGTGCTGCAGTACCTGAGGTATTTTCCTCTCTCCAAGCGGTCGGCTTTCGTTAACCGTTTCATCGCCGGGAAGAGCACCGGGCGAGATAAGCGGCTGTTCGGTTTTGGCGGGCTGGGCGGGGTGCGCGGGTTCTCGGGCTCGTCGGACAGGTTCGATACTCCGGGGGTTTTTCTGAATAACGCGGAACTGCGCGTGCCTCTCGTAAAGGACCTTGATTATTATATGTGGTACATGTTCCCCGATTTTTATTTTAAAGGCATTTACGGCAAGCTCTTCGTAGATTCTGCCTACGGCTGGGATGGAGGTGCGCAGTTGCGCTCCTTTAAAGGTTCGGACATCGAAAGTTCGATAGGCGCCGGCGTGGACGTGCACACTTTCATCCTGCAGGCCTTCCAGCTGGTGCTGAGTTTAGATTATGCGGTCCGCACTTCGGACGGGGGGAAGATCTTTTATTTCTATCTTGGCCCGCTGTTCTAGCAAAAAGGCACGGAATATACTAGAATTCAGATTATGAAACTAACAAAAATATTTTCATTGGCAGCGGTCCTGGCCCTGTGCCCGGCGCCGGGGATTTACGCCCAGACTACCGGGCAGCAGGCCGCAAAACCCGCGGTAAAGAAAGCCGTGAAACAAACGGTGAAAAAACCGGCCGCTAAGCCGGCCGTGCCCTCCTCTGCCGCGGCAGCTAAAGCCCAGCCCGCGCCCGTAAAGCCGGCCCAGCCGGTGCAGGTTTCTACCTCTACCCCTTTTGGCGTCGCGGTGGAGCGGCTGAAGTCCCAGGATCCTTCTGTCCGCCGCCAGGGAGCAGATTTTCTGGCTCAGAGCAGGGATCAGAAGGCCGCCCCGTACCTGGAGAAGGCTCTTTCCGACACGGCTGCCCAGGTGCGCGCTTCGGCGGCCGACGGCCTTTGCCAGCTTGTTTACCGCGCTGCCACTCCCAGGATAACAGAGCTCCTGCTTAAAGACAAGGACATGCAGGTCCGCCAGCAGGCCGCCAGTTCGCTTTCTTATATGATGGACCAGACC
>JBBRDG010000068.1:0-13332 GCA_038204165.1 Elusimicrobiales bacterium | reverse complement strand
GTTCTGGTTCATCCCGAACCAGAAACTGCCCAAGGCGGAAGACTGGGTTGGCCTGGTGTTCATGTTCATAGCCATCTACTTCATCGGCCGGTCCGAGAAGAAGCGCGTGTGCGAACTAGCCAAGGCGCACGAAGTGGACCCGGGGAATTCCGAAGTGTGTGCCCCCGCTAAATAACGTCAAATAGCACCCGGCGGCCCCAAGCGGCAACCTATGCGCGTACTGATAGCCGAAGACGAAAAAAAGATAGCGGAGTTCATCAAGCGCGGCCTCAAAGAAGAAGGCTACGCCGCCGACCTGGCGCCTACCGGCCCCGACGCGCTGCGCCTGGCCGAAGAGAACCCCTACGATTTGCTGCTGCTGGACGTGATGCTGCCCGGGCTGGACGGCCTGGCCGTCTGTGCCAGTCTGCGCGCCAGCGGCTTTGCGGCGCCCATCCTGATGCTTACAGCCAAGGACCGCGTGGAGGACAAGGTTAAAGGCCTGGACTCAGGCGCCAACGATTACCTCACCAAACCTTTTGCTTTTGAAGAACTGCTGGCCCGGATCAGGGCCCTATTGCGCTCCAAGCCCGCGGAAGCCTCTACAGTGCTCAAGGCCGGCGGCCTTGAGCTGGACCTGCTGGCGCATAAGGCCAGCCTGGCCGGAAAAGAACTGGACCTGAGCGCCAAGGAATTTTCGCTACTGGAATACCTGGTGCGCAACAAGGGCAAGATCGTAACCCGCACCATGATAGCCGAGCATGTGTGGGACATAAATTTCGACACCGGCACCAACGTAATCGACGTCTACATCAATTACCTCCGGCGCAAACTGGAGAAGAAACCCTCCAACAAGATTATCCAAACCGTGCGCGGCAAGGGCTACATCCTGAAAGCCTAGCGCGGCCCGCAGCCATGAAGAACATCCCAGACTTTTTGCAGCGTTTCAACTCCGTAAGGTTCCGGATAACGCTGTGGTACGCGGCGGCCCTGGCCGTTACGCTGACGCTGTTCAGCCTGCTGGTGTACAACAGCCTGGCTAAAAGTCTGAATGAGAACATGGACCAGCTGTTGTCTTACCGCGCCGAAGGCGTGGCGGACGCGCTGGAAACCTACCTGGAGACCGAACGCATAGAAGTGGGCCGGCATTCCAAGGCGGCCGCTAAAGGCGGCGCTTTCTACAGGATAGCCCCCGAGCTGGTGCGCCTGCACACCGAAGACCCGAAACAGACTGCCATCTCGCTGCGCATCCTGGACGCCGCCGGGGCCGAGCTGCTAAGCTCCGCCGGGGCTAACGGCGCGCCAGAGCTACCCGAAAGCACCATCAAGGACGCGCTCAAAAACAACGCCGCCTACGACACAATCAGGACGGAGGCCGAAGACGGCACGGAGAGTACCTACCGCTCCTACGCCACCCCGGCCGGCACCGGGGGCGCGGTCTACATAGTGCAGGCCTACCGCTCCACTTACCACACCCAGTTCGCGCTTAAAAACCTGCGCATGATGATGGCCGCGCTGGTGCCGCTGATAGTGCTGCTCACAAGCGCTTTTGGCATGTTCTTCGCCAGGGTGGCGCTTCGCCCGGTGGCGGACATGGCCCGCACTATCCGCCAGATCACGGCAGAAAGTCTGAGCCTGCGCCTGAAACCACCCGCCACCCGTGACGAGACCCGGGAGCTGGCCGACCTTTTCAACGCCATGCTGGCGCGCCTGGAGGATTCTTTTCTTTCGGAGCGACGTTTCATTCAGGACGTCTCGCACGAGCTTAAGACGCCGCTGACCATTCTAAAAGGCGAACTGGAAGTGGCGCTAAAAAAGGCGCGCACCGCCGGCGAGTACGCGGCCATCCTGCAGAGCAACCTGGAGGAGACCGAGAAGATGGCCAAGATAGTGGGCGACCTGCTTACGCTGGCGCGGTTCGATAACCGCGAGGTGCGGCTGGAGCACGCCCGGGTGGACCTGTGGGGACTGCTGAAAAAGACTTCGGACAGCCTGGCCGGCCTAGCCCTGAGAGCCGGCGTGATGGTAGAGCTCTCCTCCGGCGGAGCTGACATCGGCACGGACGCGGACAGCGGCCAGCTGGGCCGGCTTTTTATGAACCTGCTCGATAACGCCATAAAGTATAGCCCGGCCGGCGGTACGGTGGGGATTAGCGTGCAGCTGGAAGGCCGGCGGCCTGCCGTGAGGATAACGGATAACGGCTCCGGCATCCCCGCCGGGGACCTGCCGCACATCTTTAAGCGTTTCTACCGGGCCGACGCGGCGCGCAGCTCCGGCGGTTTCGGCCTGGGCCTGGCCATTGCCAAGTCCATCGCCGACGCCCACGGCGCCGAAATAAAAGCGGAGAGCGCCCCCGGGCGCGGCTCCGCCTTCACGGTAATCTTTCCTAAAGCTTAATTACTTCCAGAGCGGCACGCCGTCCTTGTCGAGGCGCTGCGCCTTAATCCGCCATTTCTTCGCGGGGTCCTGCTGCTTCCAGCCCACTACGAAGCCGCCGTTTTGGTCCGCCGCCATGTGCGGCCGGATGTGGTCCGCCCCCGGGTTCACCACCGGCACGCCGTACTCATTCCAGAGCGGCTTCCCGTCCGGGTCGAACCGCTGCGCGATGATATTGAGCGTGCCGCCCCTGGCCTCATTCCACACCACCACGCAGCCGCCTCCGCCGTCGGAAACTATGGAGGGCAGGGACTGCTTGTTGTCCGATTCGCATACGGTAAGCCCGTTGGGGCCCCACAGCGCGGTGCCATCGCGGTCCATGCGCTGCACCTTGAGCTCCCACTTGGAACCCATGTTGTCGTCGATCCAGGCACAGTAAAAGCTGCCGCCGCCGTCCGGCACCACCACAGGGTTCCAATGGTTGCCCCCGCCTGTGGCCACCGGAATACCGCCATGGTTCCACAGCACCGCGCCGGAAGAGCTGATATGCTGGGCGTACAGATCGGTGCTGCCGTTGCGCCCGTCCTCCCACACAACAAAGGCGCCGCCCAGACCGTTTTCGGCCAGCTGCGGGTTGGCTTTGTAGCTGGGCTCGTCGCTGGCCTGCACGTCGTCGTCCCAGGAGGCCCCGTCAGAGTTGAACCGGCGGACCACTACGCCTTTGTCCCCGTTATGGAGATGGCGGAAGGCCGCCAGCACGCCGCCTGACCTGGCGGAGGCCAACGCGGGGTCCAGGTAGCGCTCGTTCGCGGACTTATCGCCCAGCACCCTGGTCCAGCGGAGGCCGGAGGGGCCTATTTCTGATATTCCCACATAAGTGGTATTTACCACGGGGTCGTAATCCTGCCAGGCCAGCGCGGCCGAGTCTTCTTCGGCGGCTACCATCACGTTCTTCTCGCGGGTCACCTTGGAAATACCGTGCACCCTGGCTTTCGCCGGGAGCTGCGCGCCGTACGCGTTCAGCACGGCGGCGTTAAGGCTGTACGAACCCAGCAGGTATTCGTCCCAGGAGGCGAACACGTTAGCCGAAGAGACTGCCACCCTGGCCTCGAACTGTAGCGGACCGCGGGTTTCGTTGGCCACCGGGGAGGCCTGCCAGACAATGCGGCCGGCTTCGTTCACCGCGGCTATGGAGACGGCGGAAGCGGCGCTGCCGGTGACCGAGGTCCAGGCGAAGATGGACCGCCCGGTACCCGGCTCGAACTCCACGTCCAAAGCCGGCTCGCTCTTAAGCCCGTCCGCCACCAACAGCCCCTCGTTCACCGGTTCCTCAGTAACTATATTATGGAAGCAGCCGCTCAACAGCAGCGCCGCACCAGCCAGAATAAATTTTTTCATATCTTATCCATCCCTTTCCGATTTCTACGCATATAATACAATACTTGCCCGCCTCTTCACTTCCGGGAAAGCGCGGTTTTTGTCCCGGCGAAGATTAAAATCTTTTAATAGTGGTTTAAGGGGAGTTTAATGAGGCTAGTGCTAGACTATGGTTATAGAAGTTGCCAGTCAATATCGTTAGAGGAGACACTAAAATGAAAAAGTACATACTCGCCGCCGTAACTCTCGCCGCTTTCACCGGAATGAGCTTCGCCCAGAACGCCCCCGCTGCCGCCCCCGCTGCCGCCCCGGCCAAGATGGAGAAGCCCGCCAAGAAGCACGAGATGAAGAAAGGCGCGGAAGTCACCATGGGTGAGATCACCGCTGTGGACGCCGCCACCAACATGATCACCGTGAAGAACAACAAGGGCGTGGAGAAGCAGTTCACCCTTGAGTCCGTCGGTACCCTTGCCCAGGGCGCCAAAGTGAAAGTCTCTGTAAAAGACGGCAAGACCACCGTTAAAGAGCAGAAAGACCACAAAGGCAAGCACGAAGGCAAGAAGCACGACATGAAGAAAGCCGCGGCCCCCAAAGCCGAAGCCGCTCCTGCCGCCGCTCCCGTAACCAAATAATCACAGCAGGCATTAGCAAATAAACCGCCCGGGCCAACCCGGGCGGTTTTCTTTTTACCCGCAAACCAGGCCAACTTTATCTCATTATCGGCAGGTACCAGGCTATAAATTCATCCCAGCGCGAATCCGCGGCCCAGGCAAGTTCGCCGTAACCCTTTTCGATGCCTACGCCTGGGGCGTAAACGGCCGGGCCTTTCGAAAAAGAATAATCCATGGCCTGGTCCGTAGTGACCTTGCTGCTGGTCCGGTTCGCCCCCACCAGGTCGTTAGAAATATAAGACATCAGTTCCCGCCCCGCGCGCTTCACTTCCGGCGAAGCCGTGCCGGCGGTTATCAGGCGGGCCAGGTCGTACATGTCGGTATTCTGCAGCACCGCGTAGCTGATGGCGTCCTGCAGCGCGGGCGAGCAGGCCGGGGAGGGCCGCCGTTTTTAGATAGCTGTGCGTGGCGGCCTCGCCGCGGGCGGAATAATAATCGCCGTAAGACTCGACCACGGCGCGGGCCATGGCCTCCGGTCCGAGCGCGGGCTCTTTTGAGACCGCCCCGAGCAGGGCATCGTACGGGTAGCCGGCCACAGCCTCTATCTCCTCGGAGCCGGCAATAAAGTCGGCCGAATCTTTAAGCTCGTACGCCACTTCGGCCATCTGCATCAGGCAGGCGTCGAAAGCCAGCACGTCCAGATGGCCGGACGCCTTCAGGGCTTTCGCCAGGTCCGGAATATTGATGTGGCTGCCGGTTTCGTAATCGTATGAGATCCCTTTGTTGCCGGCGCCCTTGAGCCAGCCGGAGCCGTGGCTCCACACCACCAGCATATATTTTCTGGCGGGATACGCGTTGCGCGCCAAGCGGGCGAAATCCCCCAGGGTTTCCCCCTTGCCCATGTCGGCGGGGCCCAGATCTGCCAGCAGTTCGGAATTTATCTTCGAGGGGTCGGAGTCCTTGTTCACGCGGTAGCGCCGCACGCCGCTCCAGTCCCCGTCGTCGGCGGAATAGCCGGCCATGCGGCCCAGCTCCACCACCACGTTCACGCCCGCGGGCGGCAGCCGCCGGGACGCAGAAAAGGACAGCATTGAGGGCGGCAAAAAGGAACGACGCGGTGATGCGTGACATCATCTGTAGATATTTTACCCGTTTGGCCGAAATTCACAAGGTGCCAAAGACCCAGCCGACGGCAGGGATAAGGGCGTAAAAAAGGGCCGGGGTGCCGGCCCTTTTAAACCAGCTTAGCGGCTTAGCGCGTAGCCAGCCAGGCGATGAGGTCGTCCCAGTTGGAGGCCTTAGCCCACTGCAGGCCGGCGTATTCGGCAGGTGCTTCTATCCCGGGCAGGTACACAGCGATGCCGTGGGAATCGCCGTAGTCGGGGCCGGGGCCGGAGTAGCCGCCCAGGCCGTTGGTAGTGCGGTTGTGGCCGACCAGCTGACCGGTGATATAGGACAGCAGGGCCTGCCCCTTCGCCTTGACGTCTTCGTTCTTGCTCTTGGCCAGGACCAGCTGGACGAAGTGGTAGAGGTCCTTGTTCTCGGGATAGGCGTAGCTCTGGGCGGTATAAGCGGCCGTATGGGTCAGGTCCTTCTCCCCGGCCTTAAAAACGGCGGAGACGAAGGCGTTGGAGGCGGCGAGGAAACCGGGCAGGGCCGCGGTCCTGACATAGCTCTGGGTGGAACCTTCGCGCACGTCGGCGTAATGGTCGGCATAGGCGTCCACGGTCAGCCTGGCCAGCTCTTCTGCGCCCATGGCGGGCCGGGCGGCCACCGGGGCCAGGAAGGTGTCGTAGGTATAGCCGTCGCCGGGCTCGGTCTCTTCCGAGCCGACTATGAACTTAGCGTAGTCCTTTAGTTCATACACCACTTCGGCCATCTGCATCAGGCAGGCGTCGGAGCCGTACACGTCCACGCCGCCGATCTCCTTAAGGATCGTCCCCAGCTGCGGGGTGGTGACGTTATGCCCGGTCTCGTCGTCGTAGGAGATGCCCCTGGCGGCGGAGACGGGCCCTTTGATCCAGCCTGCGCCGTGGTTCCAGATGATCAGCATGTATTTCTTAGCGGGGTAGGCGGTCTTGGCCCATTTCGCGAAATCGATAACGCTCCGGTAGTCACCCATGTCCACTTTAGGGAACTCGGCCAGCACCGGGGAGGTGATCCGGGCGGTGTCGGTATCCTTCTGCACCAGGTAGCGGCGCACGGTCTTCCAGTCGCCGTCGGAAGAGTCGAAGCCGCGGGTGCGGCCGACCTCGGTTACGATGTTAAGCTTGTCGGTGGAGCCAACCAGCTCCATCTCGTTCATATCCTTGAGGGCGTACTCTTCAAGGTTATTCTTGCCGTTTACGAAGACCATGATGGTCCATTCCTTGGCGGGGCCGGCCTTGGCAGGCGGAGGCATGGGAACGGAAAGGTCGAGGGCGGCCAGTTCGGTCCGCAGGTCGAATGCGCCGCCGTCGAAATTAAATCCGGCCTGGGTCAACCCGGCGCAGAACGAAAGGATAAGCGCCGCTAAAGCTGTTTTCTTCATTGTTTTCTCCATCGCCCGTCCGGGGCCTGCTCACGGGCATACACAAGAGTATTACATTTCCCCGGGGCTGACAAGCGGCGGGATACAAAAAAAGAAAGGCCGGCGGTTAAGCCGGCCCTTCTTTTAAACCTTAAAGTTCTTAAGGCTGGTTGATCCAGAGGGTGAACTCGTCCCACTGGGAGACCTTAGCCCACTGCAGGTCGGTATAGCCGGCGCCAAGGTTAGCATTGGGGAAGTAGGCGGCTATACCCTTGGAGAGGGTGTATTCTTTGGCGTCGCTCCAGTAGCTGGCTTTAGCGTCGCGGGAGCGGCTGAGCAGCACCAGGTCCTTGGAGATGAAGTTCAGCAGGGCCTGGCCTTTCACCTTCACATCTTCGCTCTTGGTGCCTTCCACCACGCGGCGGACGAAGTCGCCAAGGTCGCGGTTCTCGTCATAGGCGTAGTTGATAGTGGCGTCGCGGGAGGTCTTGGCCAGCGCTTTCTCGTTGGCGGCCATTACGGCGGCGCCGAAGGCGTTGGTCAGGGCCGGCAGCTGGCTCATCGCGGAAGCTTTTACCAGGCTCTGGGTGTAGCCCTGGTCGATTGAGTCGTAGTGGTTACCGTAACCGTTCACGGCCGCTTTGCCTACTTCCATGGCGGACATAGTGGGCTTGGCCACCACGGGGCCCAGGAACAGATCGTAGGTGTAGCCGTCGCCGGGCTCGGTTTCTTCGGAGGCTACAATGTAGTCCACGCTGTCCTTGAATTCATAGTTCACTTCAGCCATCTGCATAAGGCAGGCGTCGGTGCCGATCACATCGGTTTTGCCCAGGGCTTTCATGATCTGGCCCATCTGGGGGGTGTTAATGTGGTTGCCGCTCTGCTCGTCATAAGAGATGCCCTTGGTGATAATGCGCTTGCCGTCCTTGGTCCAGCCGGCGCCGTGGTTCCAGAACACCAGCATGTAGTGTTTGGCGGGGTAGGCTTTCTTGGCCCAGGTGCCAAAATCGATAACGCTCTGGTAGGAACCCATGTCCACTTCGCCCAGGTCGGCCAGCACCGGGGAAGTTACCTTCTCGGTGTCGGTGTCCTTGATTATGCGGTAGCGGCGGACGCCTTTCCAGTCGCCGTCGCTTTCGTCATAGCCGTCTATGCGTCCGGCTTCCACCACTATATTTACTTTGTCGGTGGAACCGATCTTCTCCATTTCATTGAGATCCTTCAAGAGGTAGGGCTCCAGGTCGTTCTTGCCGTTGCCGAAAACCATGATGGTCCATTCGGCGGGGACTTTTTTGCCGATGAGCCAGTCCCAGACCACATTCTTATCCTGGGTGACCGCGGGGACGGAAACGTCCATGTTGGCAATCTCTTCCTTAATATTGATGCTGCCGCTGTCGAAGTTCACTTCGGCTGCAGCGATAGAAGCGAACAGCGAAACCGCCACTGCGGACAGGGATATTTTGCGGATCATGGTTTCCTCCAGTGTCTTGATGCCTTTGCGTTTCATAATAATAGTTTACCCTGCTATTAGTTTTCAACAAGGGACCAGGGACCCGAAGCTTAATGGGTCCTAGGACCCAGACACAAAAAGAAGGGCCGGCGGTTAAGCCGGCCCTTCGCTTCAGCGTATTACTGATTACTTCACGCTGTACCAGGCAATGAACTCGTCCCACTGGGAAGCATTGGCCCAAGCCAGAGCTTTGTAGGAGGAGTTGGTGTAGTTAGGCATATAGATCGCCAGGCCGTGTGAATTGGAGTAGCCGGCGTTCACGCGGTTGAGGAGCACCAGGCTGCCGGTCACGTAGTCCTGCAGGGACTTCGCGGTGGCCTTCACGTCCGCATCCTTGGAGGAGGCGGCGTAGAGGCTCAGGAAGTGCCACAGGTCCTTGTTCTCGGCATAGGCATAAGCCTGGGTGCCGGACATGGCGGTCTTGATCAGGGCTTTTTCGTTGGCGGCCATGGCGGCTTTCACGAAGGCGTTGATCGGGGCTACCAGGCCGTTAAGCTTGGAAGCGTCAACAAGGCTCTGGGTGTGGTCCTGAGTACCGTAATGGTCGGCATAGGCGTTCACGGCCAGTTTACCAAGGTCCATGGCGCTCATGGTGGGGTTCTTAACGAGCGGCCCAAGCAGCAGGTCATAAGTATAACCATCGCCGGGTTCGGTCTCTTCGGAACCGACTATGTATTTAACATAGTCTTTGATCTCGTAGTTGACTTCGGGCATCTGCATAAGGCAGGCGTCGGAGCCGTACACGTCGATTTTGCCGATACCTTTCATCATCAGGCCCATCTGGGGGGTGTTGATGTGGTTGCCGGTTTCGTCATCGTAGGAGATACCCTTGGTAACTTCGGGGCTGCGGGATTTTATCCAGCCGGCGCCGTGGTTCCACACCACAAGCATATAATGCTTGGCGGGGTAGTTAGCCTGGGCCCATTTCACGAAGGCCACTACGTTGTTGTAGTCGCCCATATCGGATTTGCCCAGGTTCTGGAGGATGGGAGAGGAGACCTTCTTAATGTCGTTGTCCTTAGTTATAAGGAAGCGGGCGGTACCGGTCCAGGGAGTGGCGCCGTAGCCGGGAATAAGGCCGGTCTCGGTTACCACATTCACTTTGTCGGTGGAGCCTATCTTCTCCATCTCGTTCATATCTTTGAGGGCGTACGGCATAAGGTTGTTCTTGCCGTTCACGTAGACCATGATGGTCCATTCTTTGTCCAGCTTGGAGGAAACGGCTTTGTCTTCAACGATAACGGCCGTGGGCACGCTAAGGTCGAGGTTAGCTATTTCGTCCTGAAGGCTGATCTTGTTGAGGGTGTCGAAGCTGACGGCAGCGGACACCAGGGTGGATACTGACGCGATTATCGCGAGGGATGCGGCTATCTTCCTTAACATTACTACCTCCCATACTGCGGTTTGGTCTGGCGCCTGGTCTGGAGGCGCTATGCTTGCCTATATAGTTTAAGCACTAACCTGATTATAATCAAGAACAAAGGACCTAGTCAAGCACCAGTCTTTGTGCCTATTGCTTTTTGGGCCCTAAGGCCCATGGACTTGTCAAGGCTTCATTGGAGAAAGGCCCAGCCGGGGCCAGCTTTGACTATTTATGATTTATAGAAGTAATAGGCAGGGCTGTGCCAAAGGACCTACAAGGTGGGTACTATGGCCTGCGCGCTTTCGCTTACTTAAGCAGCGAATTAACCTTGCTCACCAGTACTTGCGGGGTGAACGGCTTCTCGATAAATTCAGCCTTGCCCCCCAGCAATTCCCGGAATTCTTCCCCTTTCTCCAGGTAACCAGACATGCAGATTATCTTTACGACAGGATATTTAGCCAACACAGCCAGGGAAAGTTCCACCCCGCTCATGCCCGGCATTGCCATGTCGGTAAGCATTAGCGCCACCGGCTGGCCGCCTTCCGCCAACAGGCGCAGGGCCTCCTTGGCGTCCGCGGCTTCAATCACTGAATAGCCGGCGGCAGCAAGTATCCTCTTAGCTATCTTGCGCATCTGCTCATCGTCTTCCACCACCAGAATGCGGCCCGTCCCGGCCATCTCTTTAACCGGCTCCGCGGGCCTTGCGTGCTCAACGACTCCTTCTGCCGCCAGCGGGAAACAGATGCGAAAAACCGAACCGGTTCCCGGGGCGCTTTCCACCATAATGCTCCCCCCGCTCTGTTTCACAATCCCATAGACAGTGGAAAGGCCGAGTCCCACGCCCTTGCCCGGCCCTTTCGTGGTAAAGAAAGGCTCGAATATTTTTTTCTGGGTAGCTTCATCCATTCCGCTCCCATTGTCTTTCACGCTCAGCGCGAGGTAGCGGCCGGCCGGAACTGACCCGCTCGGGGCCTGCATCTGGGCCTCAAGATCCAGCATCGCCGTCTCTATGCGAATGTCTCCCCCGTCCGGCATGGCGTCGCGTGCGTTAAGCACAAGGTTCAAAATAACCTGCTCCAACTGCCCCGGGTCCACCCTAACCGGCCCCGCGGCCGGGCCGAGCACGGAATCCAGGCGCACATTCTCGCCTATCACCCGCTTCAGCATCCTCTCCATCTCGGAAACCACCACGTTTACGTCTATAACCTTAAGTTCCATCACCTGCTTACGGCTGAACGCCAGCAGTTTTTTCACCAGGGCGGCTGCCTGGTCGGCGGCCTTAACTATTTCCGCTATATCATCAAGCCGCTGGTCCCCGTTAGGCAGGCTTTTTTTAAGGAAATCGGCGTAAGCCAGAATGGGACCGAGCAGGTTATTCAGGTCGTGCGCCACCCCGCCGGCCAGTCGGCCCATGGAATCCAGCTTCTGACTCTGGCGCAGCTGTTCCTCGCTCTCCAGTAGCTTTTTCTTCGCCAGATTACGCTCAGTAACATCCTGCAACACCCCGATTACCATCAACGGCCTGTTCTCCTGGTCCCTGACCAGCTCAGCCTTTGAATTAATGTCGCGTATCTCCCCGGTATCAATCTTTTTTATGCAAAATTCTTCGTTATATTCCCGTTCGCCGCGCACCAGGCCTTTTAGCGCCTGATCCAGGGCAGACCTGTATTCCGGCAGCACGCTTTCCTGCGCTCCGGACAACGGCAACCTGGAGGTGGAGGGATTAAGCCCATAGATGCTAAAAGCCTCCTCCGAGGCCCAGATCTCCCCGGTACGCAGGTCCAGTTCCCAGTTGCCCACATTGGCCAGGGCCTGGGCCTTCTTAAGGCGCCTCTCGCTCAGGGAAAGCTTCGCAAGCGCCGCCTCCAACTCCACCTCCTTGGCGCGCAGCTTGCGGGTGAGGATTGACAGATAATCGCTATCCGCCGACTGCCCCGGTTTAGCCGGAGGCACAGCGGGCCCGGCCGCGGCGCCCCTGGCCAGCTCTTCCTTTACAGCCGCCAGCAGGTCCCGGGTCTCAAAAGGCTTTCGTATAAATCTGACCGCGCCCATGCTGAGCGCCAAAGTCTCCTCATCCTTCTCGGAATTAGTGGCGGTAAAAAGTACAAACGGGATATCTTTCAGCGCCGGGTCGGCTTTCAGCAGGCGGCAAAGCATAAAGCCGTCCATCTCCGGCATCATCACGTCAGAAATTATAAGGTCGGGCCGCGAAAGCCTGACTTTCTCCAGGGCCTCCCTGCCGTTGCAGGCCTGCTGGATTTCGTAGCCCTGCTTCTTTAAAACAAGTCCCAGGATATCCCGGTTATTCTGGTCATCTTCCACAATCAGTATTTTCATAAATTCACCTGTCCGAAAAATAAACCGCGCCGTCAGATAAAAATTATAGCCAGCAGGAAAGCCGCTACCACCAGCAGCGCGGCCCAGGCGAACCAAGCGCCGTAGTAAGGGAACAGCGCGCGCTCACCGTAAACCTTAACGGGGACCAGCAGCGCGGTCCGCTGGTTCAGCTGCGTCCGGGCCGTCACGCGGCCCCACGGATCTATCACGCCGGAAATGCCGTTATTGGCGGCGCGCAGCACCGTGCGCCTGTTTTCCACCGCCCGAAAGATATTCGCGGCAAAATGCTGGTACGGCGCCGCCGTATTCAGGTACCAGCCGTCATTGGTGATATTAACAAAAAAATCAGCCCCGGCATTTGTATCGCCGGCAAACAGATAAGGGAAGATGGATTCATAGCAGATGGCGGCGCCGAACTTCAGGTTTCTAAAAGGCATGAGCCCCTGAGAAGGCGCCCCGGGCAGAAATTCTCCAAGCGCGGCCACCGGGCCTATATATTTTCCCAGCAGACCGCGCAGCGGCACATATTCCCCGAACGGCACCAGCTGGCGCTTGTTGTATGTGGCGGTTATCTCCCCGTCTTTATCCAGCAGAAAAGCCGCCACATGCTTACCATCGCCACGGGAGACCGAACCGACCACCGTACCGCCGGCGGGCCGGGCCGCCGCGGTCTTAAGCCACGTATAACAAGCAGGTTCTTCTATCCAGCAGGGCAGCGCGTTCTCCGGCCACACCGCCAGGTCGGCCCCTTTCGCCGCGGCGGCGAGCCCTTTAATGTTAGCCAGAATATTCCCCGCCTCGGTCGCGTCCCACTTGGCATACTGATCGATGGAAGGCTGGAGCAAGGCGGCGCTGAAAGTTTCACGCGGCGCGGTAGTTTCGGCGCGGCGCAATTCGCGCGCGCCAAAGATCCAGATGGCGGCGAAAAGCAGGAGGGCCGGGGCGAAGCGCAACCCTTTCTTCCAGGCCGGGCCGGCGAACGCGGGCAGGGAACCGGCCAGCGCCCCGGTAAAACAAACGGCGGCGCTGAGGCCGTATACGCCGGTAATCGACGCCAGCTGGATCAGCGGCCCGTAAGCCCATTGCGTGTAGCCCAGCATAAACCAGGGAAACCAGACCGCCTTCAGGCTCAAATACACTTTGCCGTATTCCAGCAGGAACCAGCCGGCGGCAAACACGTAGGGCCAAGCCTTGAAACCGGCCTTTCTGAGATAATACCCGAAAACCGAGATCAGCACGAACTCGGAGGCCATCAGCAGGCTGAGCAGGA
>JBBRDG010000067.1:0-13397 GCA_038204165.1 Elusimicrobiales bacterium | reverse complement strand
CGTAGCCGTACAGCACCGCGTAGACCATGTAGAAATATTTCCGCGAGCTTACGGCATGGGCCGCCAGCAGCCCGCAGGCCGCCAGAAGTCCCATAAAGTAGAGCGACGGGCCTTCCGTCACCGTCCCGGAGAGCAGCGCGGCCAGGATAAAATTAGCGGCGAAGTTACCGTACACGTCCTGGAAGTGGCTTTTCACGTCCGCCGCCGCGCTGAAATAGGCCGCTAAGCCGGCAAGCGCACCGAAAACCAGGGCAAAAAGCCTGTGGCTTTCATAAAAATTAGCATAAACGCTCTGAAGTTCCAGGCCGAACCACGCCGCCAGGGAGGAGAGCCCCAGGGAAAGCACCAGGCGGTTATCGAAACGGTAGGCCAGCACAAAGAAGAGCGCCGAAGAGATCAGGAAGTGGGCCTTCCACGCGCCGCCGAAGATATGAAAACGATTCTCGGCGTAAGCCGCCGCCAGCCCCCAGGCCACGCAACCGAGATAGAGGACATAGTCGAAGAGCAGCGTAGGCGCGGGGACCTGCTTCCGGTCGAAAGCGGCTCCACGCCGGAAGCAATAAGCGACTGACGCCGCGAAGAGCGCCACCAGCCCGCCCAGCACGCTCCCGGGCCCCAGCAGGTCGAAATATTTTTTTACCGTGGCCGCCAGGCCCGCGGCTACGAGAATGGCGCCCAGATACATCAGAGCCTTAAGTTCTCGTCGTACGGAAAACGGCCGCTCGGCCTCCAGCCCTTTAAGCCGCTCCGCCAAGGCCGCCGGCATAGTGCCGGCCGTCGCCATCCCGTCCAGTATGTCGTATAAGGTCATATTTTTGCCGTAAACCTAAGTGCGATTATCGCTATCTATACGGAAAGCCTTCCCTTTTTCTTAAATTGAAAAATTTGCGGACGCTTGCCCTACCGCTATATTACAATACCTGCGCAGGCAGACTCTACTTAACGGTCCCAAGGGCCCAAATCTGTCTGGGCCTTTTAACTTCTGTTCCCACCCTATTCGGCCCTTTTAAAACCCGCCTTCTGGCCGCATACTCTTAGTATGACGAGCAAAAAGTTTGCCCTATCGCTCCTGGTTTCCTGTTTTATCGTTCCGCAGTTCACAGCGGCCCAGTCCGTTGGCGGCGCCAGCATGGAGGAACTGGCAGTTGCTGCCGGCGTCGACCGCGATAGTAATCCATTCGACATCCCCACGCCTAAACTAGTGCCGCAGCCGTTCGCCAGCGTCGAACCCACCTCCTACAGCGGCGCCGCGGTTTCCGCCTGGCACGCTATAACCCAGCAGGTGGGCGACCTTTTGCCCGGCAGCGACGCCCCTTCTTTCGAGGCCATCTCCGACCGCGTGATGAAGGCCGCCAAGTCCAAAGCGTATCCTGCCCGCAAGGCCGGCCAGCCCTCTCTATTCACCAATCCCGGCTTCATTTCCGAGTTCGAGCAGGCCACCGGCAGCCGCTTCTCCAGCGGCAACTACGCGCAGTTCCTCATAAACGGCAAGGCCTCCTTCGCCGCAAAGGACTCCCTGATCCGGAACGCTAAAAAAAGCCTGCTGGTCTCCAGCTGGGCCTTTTACGACGACACCACCGGCTACGAGGCCGCGCAGATGCTGATTGCCAAGAAGAATGAGGGCGTAGACGTGAAGGTGATGGTCGACAATATCGTGGAAGCAAGCCACGGCAGCAAGGTTGTGGCGATAATGCAGAAGGCCGGCATCCAGGTAGTGCTGCACAAGGACCTTGAACGCTATTCCGATATCTGGCACGTCAAGACGATGATAGTGGACGACCAGTACGCTATCACCGGCGGCATGAATTTCGGGGACGTGTATTCCCACAAGGGCGGCGGCAATATTAAATGGCGCGATACGGACGTAATCTACTCCGGCCCAGCCGTTATGGCCGCCAAGAAACTGCTCGGCGACGAGTGGAACTCGCAGGTGACCTCCCGCAAGCTGGGCTTCGGCCTGGTAGACGTAAACCGCTCCGCGGCCGGCAGCTACCAGGGCGGGGCGGCCCGCGTGGCCGTGGTTCTCGAGAACCCCCCTAAGTATTCCCCCATCCTGATCAGCATTATAAAGGCGATGTACGGCGCGACCAGGAATATAAACATTGAGAACGCCTACTTTGTGGCGATCCCGGTAGTAACGCAGGCCGTGCTGGACGCCCGCGCCCGCGGCGTAGAAGTGACGCTGCTGAGCAACTCCGAGGAGAGCATTGATTCCGAGGGCAAGCCGATAGTGAACGCGATAACCACATGCCTGGTGCCGCTGTACCAGGCCGGAGTTAAAGTGTACCTTAAGCAGGGCGCGGAGCAGACGCTGCACTCCAAATTCATGACCGTCGACGGCGAGTTCGCCGACATCGGCTCCTACAACCTGCATCCCAGGAGTGAGCGTTCCGACAGCGAGATGAACGTTAACATCCTCGGCCGCGAAACCGTGGCCCAGCTTGACGTCGCCTTCTCCAACGACATAGCGGCCGCAAAGAAGATCAATTCCATAAAGGACCTCTCGAGCAAGCCCGGGCTGATCTCCTCTATCATGTCCACTTTCTTCTACGCGCAGCTCGGCGTCCCTATCCCCGGGGCCGACACGCTGGCGCCCGGCAACTGACGCAGAAAAGTCCCGAAAGGACGGGCGGCAGCGGCCTATCCGCAGGAAACATAAGTATGATCATCTCTTCTGTTACCGGGAGAAGCGCCCCGTTTTCCTTCATTTTAAAATTTGCGCAGCCCCCTCGCGGGACTGTTGCCCGGAGTTAGGCAAAAACTATGACTGACCTTATCGGAAAATTAATCTGCCGGGCCGGAACTGGGACGGACGGCTCCACGGACGGTATCCGCATGGCTATTATAGTCGGCGGGTTTTTCGCAGCCTCGCTCTCGGCTTGCGGGGCGTGGCTGTATTACCGCTACCGCAGAGAGCGGGGCCAGGGCGAGTCCCGTGTGCGGCCCGCGGCGGAAGCGGCCGGGCTGACCTATGCCTTCCGCGACCCCGGACTGCGCAAAGAGCTGGGGCTGAGGTCCGGCTTGGGTTACGAATGGCAGCGCAACGTTCTGCGCGGCACCCTCGGCGGCATGCGCTGCGCGGCTTATGAGAACGTTTACCGGAGCAAGTATTTCGACCTGCTGAATTTTTTCATCTGTTTCGCCCCGGGCCAGCCGGACCTGCCAGTGATAAAAGTAAGGCTTAACAGCCTCGCCACCCGGGAACTACTCGGGACCGACGGCCTTAAGAACGTGGAACTGCCGGGGGCGCCTGGTTTTACGGCGGAGTACGAGGTAAGGGCCGCCGGAGAAGAAGCCGCGCGGCGCGTTCTTGCGCCGGCAGCCATAGATTTCCTGCGCGCCAGGCCCGGCTGGGAACTCGAGATCAGGGGGGGCTGGATAAGGATAAGGGCGGGGAAGGCGGGCGGTATTATCCCGGAAACTCTTAAGTCAGTTCTGAAGGAAGCCGCCTCACTGGCCGAAATTATAGTCGGGGAGCTCCCCCATACGGGAGCTTGAGCGTAGGCGGCGGGATTAAGTGTATAATTTAATCTCGGCGGTAAAATCTCGGGAGGTGTCAGGATGAAAAAATTCTCTTTTTATATCGCGGCGTTGACCCTGTTGGCGGCCTCCGCCGTCTCCGCGGGCCAGTTGGGTGAAAAGGTAGTTTACGGCGCGGATGACCGCCTGGATCTTTACCAGGTGAAGGACGCCCGCCTGCTGAAACTGGCCGACTCGACCGTTGGCCTGTTTTCAGCCGAGAACGTTTCCATGTATCCCGACAAAGCCGTGCTGACCACCGAGTCGTACGCGGCGGGCTATAATCTCTGCAAAGAAGAACCTTTCTATGAGCAGAATACCGGCGCCTTCTGCTCCGGCTCCCTGGTTGCCCCCGATGTTATTATGACCGCCGGGCATTGCGTAAAGACCGAGGATGCCTGCAAAAACACCCGGTTCGTTTTCGGCTTCGGCGTAAAGGCCAAGGGCGTGCTGCCCGAGACCGTGCCGGCAGGGGAAGTTTACAGCTGCGTCGGGATCATCGGCCGCGAACAAGTGGGCACCGGGGCCGACTGGGCCCTGATCCGCCTGGACCGCAAAGTTACCGGCCATGCGGCGCTTAAGTACAACACCGCCGACACCCTGAAGAATGGCGACGAGCTGGTGGTCATCGGCCATCCGGCCGGCCTGCCCACCAAGGTGGCCGGCGGCGCCGTAGTGAGAGACGCTTCCCCTAAGGGCTATTTTGTGGCCAACCTGGACACCTACGGCGGCAATTCCGGCAGCGCAGTCTTCAACGCCCGAACCGGGATCATAGAGGGCATCCTGGTGCGCGGCGACAACGACTATGTGTATAAAGACGGCTGCAGCGTTTCCAATGTGTGCCCGGCCGAAGGCTGCCGCGGCGAGGATGTTACCAAGCTGTCGGCCGTAACTTCGCCGTTCAGCAAGGCCGCGGCCGGGATTCCCCAGGAAACCCCCGTAATGCTCAAGCTGCCGCCGTCCTTCCGGCAGCTATCGGCAGATCCCGTTACTTTCAACTGAGTCAGCCGCGCTAACGGACAAAACTCCCGGGACTTTCCCCGGGAGTTTTATTTGGCGGCATTTGATGCCATAGCCGAACAATAAAAAGACACATGTCTGGCCTTTTTTTCATTTCGGCCGCGCTACAGACTTTGTTTTATTTTCTGTAAGAGGACTTCTATGCTAAAGGGTTTGGCCAGGAAGGCCTTGACCAGCTTTGACGGCCGCGCCCTGACCAGCTTTTCCAGATCGGTCTTGCCGGAGACGAAGATAACGGAAGCGCCGGGATTTTTCCTTTCCACTTCGCCCAGCAGTTCCGCCCCGGTCGCGTCTGGCAGCTTATAATCCAGCAGCACTACATCGTAAGTATTCCCGGCCAGCCGGGCCCGCGCCACCAGGCCGTTCAGGGCCGTATCCACCACGTAGCCTTCGGCCTGCAGGCACTCCGCCAGTTCTTCCACCAGTTCGGCGTCGTCGTCCGCCACAAGTATGCGCTTGCCCAAGCTCATTTGGTCCTTTTGGGCAGGCTTATCGTCACGACCGCCCCCTTGCCAGGGGCGCTCTCCAACGCAATCCGTCCCCCGTGCAGTTCGAGAATATGGCGGCAAACGGTAAGCCCGAGCCCGGTACCTTTAGCCTTGGTAGTAAAGAACGGGTTGAACGCTTTTTCCACGTCCTCGGCCTGCATGCCGTGGCCGTTGTCCTTTATTACGACTTTCACAAAATTCTCTCCCACCGCGGCGCTTATCCTGACCCGGCCCCCGGATGCCGCTATGGCGTCGTAGGCGTTGCCCAGCACGTTGTAAAAGACTTCCCTGAGCTGGAGGGGGTCCGCCTGCAGTAAGGTTTTTTTTATCCGGGCGTATTTCCGCTCGAGCCGCACTTTTTTCTGGGTCTGAGCCTGGATGATATCGGTGCATTCCTCCAGGATCCCGTAGAGGCCGACTTCTTCCCTGTGCGGGGTAGTCAGCTTGGAATAAAAGAGGAGATTGGTGATTATCCGGGCGCTCTCCGTCACCTTTTTCTCTATGTTGGCCAGGTTCCCTTCTATCAGCGGATTCTTGTCTTTCCTTTTTATATTGGACAGCGCTACGGTTATCGCGGCCAGAGGGTTGCGCAGTTCGTGCGCCACGGTGGCCGCCAGCGTGCCAATATCGGAGAGGCGCTTTGACTGCTCCAGCTGCAGCCGGACATCGACCGTCTCCGCGGTTCTCTCCCGGACCAGCCTCTCCAGCGTTTCTTTGTCGCGGAGCTGCAGCTCCCCCGCGTGCTTGCGTTCCGTTATATCCCGCATAGAAAGGAGAATCAGCTGCCTGCCTTTGCCGGCCTGCTTAATCTGCCGCCCGTTCAGGAGCATAATCCTGTTCCCGGCCTTTTTGAATTTTATCGGCACCTCGAAGTTGTCGAAATGGTTGTTCCGCGGGAGGACGTCCTCCAGAGCCAGCCGCAGCTTGGAAATATTCCATTGATGGCCGCCGAGCTCGTACACCCGCCTGCCCACGGTTTCCGCCGGCTTGGCGTCGAACTCCGCGTAGAAGGCTTTGTTGGCCGACATTACGCGCAGATCCTTGTCGAGCACCAGGAACGGCTCGGTCATGGTCCCTATGATGGACTCGGAGTAATCGCCCGCCGCTCTCAGGTCGTCCTGGCTGCGCTTTATCGTATCTATATCGAACATCGTGATTACGGCGCCGTCGATCTTATTATCCAGGGTCCGGTAGGGCCTTATGCGCACGGAATACCAGCGGCCTTCCATGTCCTTCGACTCGATCTCCCGCTGGGCCATGTTCTCTATAACGTCCAGGATCATCCCCTCCAGGTTCCTGAGGTCGATATTCAGCTTGATGTCGCTTATAGGCCGCTCCACGTCCGTGGGGATAAGGTTCATTACCTTTCTGGCCGTGGGCGTGAAGCGCTTGATGCGCAGGTCGTTGCCCACCACTATCATCGGGATGCCGGTGCTGGAGAAGAAATTGCTGAGGTCGTTGTTCAGATATGTAAGTTCGGAGTTTTTGGTCTGCAGCTCCTCGTTGAGCGTCTGCAGCTCCTCGTTGGTGGACTGGAGTTCTTCCTTGGAAGTCTCCAGTTCCTCGTTCATGCTCTGCAATTCTTCGTTCGCCGACTGGCCTTCCTCGTTGGCCGCGCTCAGTTCTTCGTGGAACGCGTCTTTTTCCCTGAGGCTGGCGGCTAGCCTGGCCCTGGTCCGCTCAATTTCACGGCGCAGGCCGGCCGGGCTCATTTTCATGTCATTTATTTTTGCCGCGGCAGAGAAGGATTTTTTTGCGGGCGCGGAGGCCGGAGGCGGCTCCTGCTTCCGGGCCGGGGCGGGGGACGCTTGCGCCGCGCGGCTTCTGCGCGGATACGGGGTGTACTCGGAAGTTTTCATACTTATATCCAGCGCGGAGTGCCGCGCCATTACGTTCTTTAAATAGAGCTTATGCTGCTTATCCACCACTTCGAACAGCCCTGGCACGGCGGAGACGGATTCAGCCGAGCCCAGCAGCAGGAAGCCCTTGGGCTTAAGGGAATAGTGCAGCATGGCCAAGGCCTTATGCTGCAGTTCGGCGTCCATATAAATAAGCATGTTGCGGCAGCTGGCAAGGTCCATGTTGGACAGGGGAGGGTCCATGGTCAGGTCCTGCCGGGCGAAGATGCACAGGTCGCGGATGTGCTTGGCGATCTTGAACTCGTTCTCGGTTTTTACGAAGTAGCGGCGCAGTTTATCGGGCGGGACGCTGGCGGAGACGCTCGCCGAATAAACTCCGGCGTGCGCGCGGATGATGTTAGCCTCGCTAAGGTCCGTGCCGAACACCTGAATGCGGGTCTTGTTCCTGCTCTCTTCCAGGTACTCGTAAAGCGCTATAGCGAGGGAGTAGGCCTCCTGCCCGGTTGAGCAGGCCGGCACCCAGAGCCTGACAGGCATGTTCGGCGGCCGGTTCTTGAGCAGGCGCGGGAACACTTTTTTCTTCAGAGCGGCGAATATCCCCGGGTCGCGGAAGAAGGTGGTTACGGGAATGAGGATATCCTTGTACAGCAGGGCGTTCTCCTCGGGATGCTTCCGGAGGAAGGCGCCGTACTCGGCGTAGCTCCGGATATTATGGAACCCCATGCGCCGGCTGATACGGCGGCCGACGGTAGTCTGCTTATAGTGGATAAAATCTACGCCCGTCGCGTCCCGCAGGGAAACCAGAATGTCTTCAAGCGAGCCCTCTTTACCGCCGTGCCGGCGGGCGGCAGGGGCCCGGGGTTTTTTGCGGCCGGGCGCGCCGAGCCGCTGGAGCTCCCTGGCTATTTCTCCTGGCTCCAGCACAAAATCCGCCAGGCCGCTCTCGATCACGCTGCCGGGCATCCCGAAAAACTTAGAGGACTTTTCATCCTGGGCGAACACCGCGCCGCCGGCTTCTTTGATAGCTTTGGCGCCCAAAGTGCCGTCCGAGCCGGTCCCGGAAAGAATAACGCCTACGGCGTTCCTGCGCTGGTCCCCAGCCAGCGAAATCATAAAGAGGTCTATCGGCAGGTATTTGCCGTCTATCTGTTTTGTGCGGGCGGTAATCCTCAGCCGGCCCCGCGAAATAGACATACTGGCATTGGGCGGGATTACGTAGATGTGCGCAGGTTCTACTTTCAGGTTGTTCTCGGCCTGCCGTATGTTAAGATTGGTTTCCCTGGAAAGAATTTCGGTCAGCAGGCTTTTATGTTCGGGTTCTAGGTGCTGTATCAGCACGAAAGCCATGCCTGTTTTTTTAGGCAGGCCCCTTAAGAAACGCGTAAGCGCATCCAGCCCGCCGGCCGAAGCTCCTACCGCTACTATAGGAAAATGTTTTATTGCAGGCATTTTATTACGGTTATTCCCCCTGGGTAACACCTTGAAATAATTATACTTCTTCCAAGGTGGACAGCCGTAGTTTTATATTCAAAAAGCGGTTCATGGCGTAAAAGAAAGAGGGCCGTCGAGGGACGGCCCTCTTTCTTTTTTCCTGGCTTACAGCTTAGGCGCGGCGCCGTTGATGGCGGGGCTGGTGACGTTGAACTTTTTAAAGTTGGCGGTAAACAGGCCGGCCAGCTCCTTGCACTTGGCGTCGTACAGGGCCTTGTCGGCCCAGGCTTCGCGCGGGTTCAGCACTTCCGCCGGCACGCCGGGGCATTCGGCGGGGATCTCAAAGCCGAACACCGGGTCCTTGGTGAACTTCACGCCGGAAAGCTTGCCGTCCAGCGCCGAGTTCAAGAGCGCGCGCGTGTGCTTTATGCTCATGCGCTTGCCTACGCCGTAAGGCCCGCCGCACAGGCCGGTATTAATCAGCCAGCAGTCGGCCTTGTTGGCGCGCATCTTCTTTTCCAGCAGCTCGGCGTAAACCGAGGGGTGGTGGCTCATGAACGGCGCGCCGAAGCAGGTGCTGAACGTGGCCTTGGGCTCTTTAATACCCATCTCGGTATTGGCCACCTTGGCGGTGTAGCCGCTGATGAAGTGATACATGGCCTGCTCGTAGGAGAGCCTGGCTATGGGGGGCAGCACGCCGAAAGCGTCGTACGTGAGCATCACGATGTTCTTCGGGTGCGGGAAGGCCGCGCCCTTAATAGCGTTGTCGATGAATTCCAGCGGGTAGGCCGCGCGGGTGTTCTCGGTGAGCGAGCCGTCGTTCAGGTCTAGCGCGCGGGTTTCTTTATTGTACACCACGTTCTCCAGAATGGTGCCGAAGCGCCCGGTGGTGGCGTAAATCTGGGGCTCCATCTCGGCGGAAAGGTTGATCACCTTGGCGTAACAGCCGCCCTCGAAGTTGAACACACCGTTATCGCTCCAGCCGTGCTCGTCGTCGCCGATCAGGCGGCGCTGCGGGTCGGAGGAAAGGGTGGTCTTGCCGGTGCCGGACAGGCCGAAGAAGATGGCGGTGTCGTCGGCCTTGCCCACATTGGCGGAGCAGTGCATGGGCATTACGCCGTTTAACGGCAGCAGGTAATTCATCACGCTGAACACGGCTTTTTTTATTTCGCCGGCGTAGGCGGTGCCGCCTATCAGCACCAGCTTGCGCTTGAAATTAAGAAGAATGAAAGCGGCGCCGCGGGTGCCGTCCACCTGGGGCAGCGCGTGAAAACCGGGGGCGCAAACAATGGTGAACCCGGGCGTGAAGCTGGCGAGTTCGGCGGCCGGCGCTTCAATAAGCATGGAACCGGCGAACAGGCTGTGCCAGGCCAATTCGGTGTACACGCGCACGTTCAGGCGGTTCTTGGGGTCGGAGCCGGCGTAGCAGTCGCGCTGGTAAATTTCTTTATCGCCGAGATAGCCCTGCACTTTCCCCAGCAGCTTATCAAAAGCGGCCTCGTCTATGGCCACGTTCTGGTCGCCCCACCAGATGTGCTGTTCGCTGGAGGGCTCTTTCACTATGAACTTGTCCTGCGCCGAGCGGGCGGTGTGCTTGCCGGTATTGGCGCAGAGCGCGCCGCCGGCCGTTATAACGGCCTCTTTGCGGTTAACGGCGTGTTCGTAAAGTACGGGGGCGGTAAGGTTCTTGTGCAGGGTTTTGGAAGTCTTTATTTCGTTGGTAGTAGGCATAGTTTTTGTTTCCATCATGGTCCTCGCTGGTAAATTTAATCCAAAATCTTGCGGATGCGGCTCACGCCTTCTACTATATCTTTCTCTGAGCCACAGTAGCTCAGGCGCAGGTGGCCTTCCAGGCCGAACTCCACGCCCGGCACGGTAACCACCATGCCCTTCTCAAGCAGCAGGGCAGAAAGCTTGGCGGAATCCTGCTCATAGGCGCTGAAATCCGGAAAGCTGTAGAACGTGCCCTGCGGTTTGGCCAGCTTCACTTTCTTAAGCTTTGAAAGCTCGGCCACCATCACGTCGCGCTTGTGCTGCAGGCTGGCCTTGAGCTGCTCCACAAAGGCGTCGCCCTCGCGCAGCGCGCCGGCCGCGGCCGCCTGGCTTAGCGCCGAAGGGCACGAGGAGACCTGCGCCTGCACTTTGATCATAGCCTGGGTTACGGCCTCGTTGGCCACGCTCCAGCCTATGCGGTAGCCGGTCATGGAGAAAGTTTTGGAAACGCCGTTGATGGAAACTATAACAGACTCGTTCAGCGGGCGTTTAGAATAGTTGAAGGCCGAAGGGGCCTTGAGGCCGTCGAACACCAGCCGGTTGTAAATGTCGTCCATTACCAGGTAAACATTGCGGGCTTCGCAAAGTTCCACTAACTCGCGGATGAACTCGGCGGAGTAGACCTGGCCGCCGGGATTGCCGGGGCTGTTCAGCATTATGGCCTTGGTGCGGCTGGTAAGGTGGGCCTCAAGCTCTTTAACGGTCACCAGCAGGCTGCCGGCGGCCGGGCGCACTACCACGGGGTTGCCGTAGGCCAGCTTAACCATTTCGGGGTAGCTCACCCAGTAGGGCGCGGGGAAGATCACTTCGTCGCCTGGATCCACCACGGAAATCAGGAAATTATAGATAGCCTGCTTGGCGCCGGAGGCCACGCAGATATTTTTGGGGCCGGGCTTTACGCCGTAATACTGCTCGGTGTAAGCCGCAATTTCGGATTTTAGCGCCTTGGTGCCCGAGACCGGCGTATAGCGCACAAAACCGGCATCCAGCATTTTTTTGCTTTCTTCGTAAGCGCCGGCTGGTATTTTTTCTTCGGGTTCGCCGCCGCCCAGGTGGATAACGGGCTTACCCTCGGCTTTGAGGTTATTGGCTAATTCGTTAAGTTTAAGGGTGGCCGACTGGCCAAGGGATAGAGCTAATCTGCTGAGGTTCATAGCGGTTCCGGGGCTGCCCCCCTCCTCCAGATTAATAAAAAGAAGAAAGGTGCGGGTGGGAATCGAACCCACGAATAAGAGTTTTGCAGACTCTCGCCTTACCACTTGGCCACCGCACCATTCAAATATAATATCAAACTTTGCCGGAATCCTCAACTACGCCCAGCTCTCGCTTTTGACGCCGCCCTGTATACCTATCACCACATGCTTTACCGGCACCTTGCGGTTAGCCGCAGCGGCGGCTTCTTTAACAATGGCTAATAGGCCGTTGCAGCAGGGCACTTCCATGGTTACCACGGTGAGGGTGTTGATTTTCGCGTCCTCGATCAGGGCCTGGATCTTCTCCACATAAATCTCGCGCCCGTCGTCCAGCTTGGGGCAGGCAATTACGATGGCTTTACCTTTAATAAAGTCATTGTGGAAGTTACCGTAAGCGAAAGCGGTGCAGTCGGCGGCTACTACCACGTCTGCTTTCTCAAAGTTAGGCGCCATGGGCGAAGCCAGGTGCAGCTGCACGGGCCACTGGCGTAGTTGGGAAGCGGCGGCGGGGTTCTCGGCGCCGTCGGCAGCGCAAGGCTTGCGGAAGTCCATTGTCTGGCCGCCGGGGCAGCCGCAGGGTTCATGTGCTTTTTTCATTTCTTCCTCCATCGGGTTGGGAATATTGTGCGCAGACAAGTAGTCGAAAGCTTGTTTTAGAAAATTCTTCTGGGCATGGTCTTTTAAATGTTTGAGATGGGCCTTTATGGTGTTAGGGCCCTGCTGCACCATGCCCTCCATTACTTTTATCTCGTCGTAAGGCACGGCTTCGCGCTCTTCTATTTTTATGGCGCCCTGCGGGCAGTCGCCTATACAGGCGCCAAGGCCGTCGCAGAGCAGGTCGCTGATCAAGCGGGCTTTGCCGTCTATAACCTGCAGCGCGCCCTCGTGGCAGCCGGTTACACAGTTGCCGCAGCCATTGCACTTGGCCTCGTCTATCTTGATTATCTGTCTTTTGGTTTTCATAAATTTTATCCTTTGTTTAATTCAAGAGCCGCGAGAAGCCCAGTCGGGGACCTGGCCGGGATATGGCCCCGCGAACCCGGACTGCAGGGAACCCTTGCGTCGGTTCCCCCCCGCCTTACTTTGATGGCGGGGCGCCACGCATAAACCGCATAGCGGTTTTGCTCGGCCCCGGCGGGGACCTGTCGCTTCGCTCCATCCGGCGGTTTCGCTTACGCAGGAAACCGCCTCCGCCCTTGCGGCCCGGACGCGAAGCATAATTATGCTTCGCTCTTCGCCGGGCCTCACCTTCCGCAACGGGTTCTCGGGGCCACACCCCGGCCACCCCTCCGTTCAGGCTTACGCGTGCTTACACCAAATCTTTAACCGTTATGCCTTCAACTTCGGCGAGGAGGCGGGTTTCTATAGCCGCGAGTTTATGGCGCAGGATGCAGGCGCTGTGGTTTTGGCAGAGTTTTTCGCGGAAGATGCAGTCGCTGAGCTTGAGGTCTCCCTGGAGTACGGCTATCAGGTCGCTCAGCCGGATGTTTTCGGGGTTGCGGGCTAGCGCGAAGCCGCCGCCTTTGCCTTTTACGGCCTGAAGGATGCCGGCTTTGTGAAGCTTTTGGAGGATTTTACGCAGGAAAGGGCCTGCTACGCCTACTTCTCCCTGCATCTGCGTCACCGATATAGTGGGTTTGTTTGCCCTGGCCATAAAAACCAGAGCCCTGGCCGCGTAATCCACATCTCTGTTTATCAATTTCATATATTACTCTAATGATACCAAATGGGTATCATTCCGTCAAGGCTTAATTTGTGTCCGGCTAGAACTTCTACGCGGCCTGACGGCGTGCTTGCTGGTCTTTTTTTTGTAGAATAAGTCACGGAGACATATGAAACTATTAATTTCCCTCACCTTATTCTTATTACCGGGCTTCTGCCTGGCCGATACCCTTCTGCTTAAGGACGGTACCCGCCTTGAAGGCGACGTAACCGGCGAAATGGACGATGTTATAATGGTGCAGACCAAATACGGCTCGCTGAATATTAAGAAGGCCGACATAAAGGAACGCCTAGCGGCGCAGCCAGCACCCGCGCCGGCACAAGCCCCTGCAATCTCCACCGCCATAGCCGCAGCAGTTTCTACCGAAGCGGTTGTGGCGCGCTCCACGGCG
>JBBRDG010000066.1:0-13806 GCA_038204165.1 Elusimicrobiales bacterium | reverse complement strand
CGGCATAGCCTACCGCTGCCGCAACGACAAAAACTGGACCATGGAATTTATTAGCGAAGGCTGCGAAAAAATCACAGGGTACAAAGCTTCGGAACTGGTGGGAGAAAAATCCGTCAGTTTCAGCGAGCTCATTCTACCCACCGACAGGGATAGGGTCTGGGCGGAAATACAGGCGGCGCTAACCGGGGACATGAATTTCAAGCTTACTTACGAGATTCGGCGCAAGGACGGAGCCGTGCGCACGGTCTGGGAACAAGGGCTGGGAGTAAAGGACCCAGACGGCAAAGTAACGGCGCTGGAAGGCTACATAGCTGACATCACGGAACTAAAACTGACAGAGGAGGCGCTGATGGTGAGCGAGCGCACCTTCAGGGAACTGTTCCAAAAAGGGCCTATCGGCATAGCTTATCACCGCATGGTTTATGACGCGTCCGGAAAACCGGTAAACTACCGTATTCTGGAAGCTAACCAGAGCTACCAAAAACTTACCGGCACCATTGAGCCCGCGGGCAAGCTGGTTACAGACGCCTTCCCCGGCATTGAAAAAGATCCTTTTGACTGGATAGGCACTTTCGGGGCAGTTGCCAAAACCGGCAAGGAAATCCGGTTCGAACAGCACCTGGCTTTCAACGACCGCTGGTACGACCTGGTAGCATATCAGAACAAGCCGGATCATTTTGTGGCGGCTTTTTTTGAAATTACCGAGCGTAAAAAAGCGGAGGAAGAATTAAAAGCGCTTAACGCCAGGCTTGAGCAACTTACGCAGATCAGCCCTGTCGGGATTGTTTATTTGGACGCGGCCGGAAAGATAAGCTACGCCAACCGCCGCGGCGAAGAGCTGCTAGGCCTGACCAGGACCGACCTGCTGCGGCGGGAATATAACTCTACGGAATGGAGGCACACTACCCTTAATGGCGCCCCTTTCCCCGACGAAGACCAGCCATTTAGCCTAGTAAAAAAGACAAAAAAGGAAGTCAGCGGTATAGAGCAGCAAATTGTCTGGCCGGACGGGCGAAAAATTATCCTGTCCGTTAACGGCGCGCCTTTGCTGGATGAGGCCGGAGAATTTCTGGGCATGGTGGCCGTATTTGAAGAAATCACCGAGCGCAAACGGGCGGAAATCGCCCTAAAAAAACTCAACGCTGACCTGATAGAAAAAAAGCAGGAGATGGAGAATTTTTTATACATAACCACGCACGACCTTAGAGGCCCGCTGGTGAACATCCAGGGGTTCAGCCAGAATCTGGAAAATTATTTACGTGAGCTGAAAGAGGCCATGCCCACCGTGGCGCTGCCGCCTGAGACTAAAGCCACTCTGGAAAAATTGACCGGGGAACGCATCCCCACGGCGCTCAAGTTCGTACTTGAAAGCTCGCGCAAGATGGACGCGCTGATAACCGCGCTGCTGAAAGTCTCCCGCCTGGGGAGGGTGGAAATGAAGCCTGAAAACGTAGAGATGAACGAGCTGCTGGATAAAGTTATAGGAACGCTGCATTACCAGCTGGATAAAGCCGGCGGCGCGATTGAGCGCGGAAACCTGCCCCGGTGCAAAGCTGACCCCGGGGCGATAAGCCAGCTCTTAGCCAATTTGCTGGACAACGCTATCAAGTACAGGCAGGAAGGCCGGCAGCTAGCGGTGACCGTGACCGGTGAAGTTAAAGGCGGGGAGGCCCTGTACTGCGTGCGCGACAACGGTGCTGGCATCCCCGACAAAGACCTGAACCGGGTCTGGGAGATCTTCTACCGGCACGACTCCGCTCCGGGTAAAAAGGGGGAAGGCATAGGCCTGCCCATGGTAAAAAGAATCGCCGAAAAGAACGGGGGGAACATAACGGTGGAATCCAAACCCGGTGAAGGAACAGCTTTTTACATACATCTTCCTGTTGCGGAGGGCAAGTAAATGGAAAACGAAAACAACAACTGCGTTACAATACTTATGGCGGAAGACGACGACGGCCACGCCAGGCTGATACAAGAGCGTTTTGAAGGTGTAGGGGTAAGGAATCCTATCCTGCGTTTCAAGGACGGCACCGAGACCTGGAACTTTCTTACTGCCGCCTCAAAACCCGGCTTGGAAGAAGGCAAGGGCTACCTGCTGCTGCTGGACATCCGCATGCCCGGGATAGACGGCGTAGAGATATTGAGGCGCGTGAAGGGTGATCCGCGCCTTAAAAATATCCCGGTGATCATGCTGACCACTACGGACGATCCCAGGGAAATAGGGATCTGCTACGAACTGGGCTGCAACAATTACCTGACCAAGCCCGTGGACTTCGACAAATTCGCTGAAGTGATCAAGCGGCTGGGACTTTTCCTTATGGTAATGAAAGTCGGCAAGTTCAAGCAGGACTAAAAACACAGGCAGGGCGCGCATAGCTATTACAGTCCTAAGGCAAATATTATGGCGGACAATAATACCCCCAGCGGAAAATTCATCCTTATAGTTGAAGACGACGCCGGCACCGGCGAACTGGAAACCCAGCGGCTTGAAGCGCTGGGCCTGGAAATACGCCGGGCCGGCAGCTCCGAAGAAGCCATCGGGATACTTAAACACACTACGCCGGAGCTGATGCTGCTCGATTATTCCCTGCCAGACTCCAACGCTATCGAGCTGGTAAAAAAGCTAAAAGGCAGCGAAATAACTGTCCCTCCGTTCCTTATGGTTACCGGGCGCGGCGACGAAGCCGTGGCCGTTGAGACCATGAAGTTTGGGGCCAGCGACTATATAATAAAGAACGCGGACTTCCTGGACAACCTGCTCCCCGCGGCCCGCAAGGCCCTTGAAAAAGCAGCCCTAAAGTCGGCCCTGACAGACGCGCAGCGCAGTGCCGCCAAGAACCTAAGGCTTTACACGGTGCTGGCTCAGGTGAACCAGGCAGTTACGCGCATAAAGGACAAACCCGCGCTGCTGCAGGCGATCTGCGATATAGTCGTTACGATAGGAGGGTTAAAAATGGCCTGGGTAGGCTTGCCCGACAAGGATACCGGGCGGATAATACCGGCCTGTTCAGCCGGCGCGGTAAACGGCTACCTGGACCATATAAAAATTGAGTTCGACGGGAAAAGCCCGCACAGCAAGGGCCCGGCCGGCTCCGCGGCCTCTAGCGGCAGAATTTCCACATTCGCGGACATAGCCGGGAACCAGAAAATGGAACCCTGGCGCGAAAAAGCGCTTGAAAGAGGCTACCGGTCCGTAGCCGGCTTGCCGCTGGCAGAGGCGGGGAAAACCGTAGCAGTTCTAGTGCTATATTCTGAACAACCCGGGTTCTTCACCGTAGAAGAGCTAAAGCTCCTTGAAGGGATAAAGTCCGACGTTTCACTCGGCCTAGAAGCCATTTTATCGGAAAATATGCGAGCTTCCGCCCAGGCGGCCCTGGAGCTTACCGCCAGCCAGCTTACCCACGTAATGGAGACCAACCCGGTAATACTTTTCAGGCTGCGCGCCGTAAGCGGGCGCCTTATCCCAGAGTGGGTCAGCGGGAACGTGCAGAGCCTGCTCGGCACCGAAGAAGCCGAAATACTCACCCCCGGCTGGCTGGAAGAAAATATCCACCCCGACGATAAAGCGCGGGTGCTGGCGGGAAGGCAAGCCTTACCGGAAACTGACGCCCTGATCAGTGATCTAAGAATAAAGAAAAAGAACAACGGCTATATCTGGATGCATGAACAGATAAAGCCAGTTTCAAAGACAGAATACATAGGGTCTTGGACGGATATCACCCGCCTGAAAGAGAGCGAAGAGCGCTTCCACGAGCTCTTCGAAAAGGCGCCTATAAATTACCAGGCGCTGGACGCGGACGGACGGCTGATGGAAGTGAACGAAACCTGGCTTACTACGCTGGGCTACAGCCGGGAGGAAGTGCTGGGAGGCAACTTTTCGGATTTTCTGACCCCGGAATTTAAAAATAAATTCATGGAAATTTCCCCCAAGTTCAAGGCCGCCGGGGAAATTTGCATGCTCGAGTTCGAACTGCTCCGGAAGAACGGCGGCACGCGCAGGGTCTCCTTCAACGGCAAAGCTGGACACAATCCGGACGGCAGCTTCAAGCAGACTCACTGCGTGTTCACGGACATTACCGATACCTGGAAGGCCCGCGCGCAGACGGACATGCTTAGCCAGGTCATAAAGTCCAGCTTCGACGAGATTTACATCTTTGATCCCAAGAATTTTAATTTTATCTTCGTCAATTACGGCGCCATAAAGAACCTGGGCTATTCCCCGGAAGAACTGGAGACCATGGCGCCCTGGGACCTGAAAAAAGAATTTACCGAAGCCTCTTTCCGCGCTAAAGCCGCGGCGCTGCAGTCCGGAGAAAAGGACAGGCTCGCCTTCGAGACCACGCAGACCCGCAAGGACGGGACTACGTACCCGGTTCAGGTGCGCATGCAGCTGGTGGAAACCGGCAAGGAAAAGGCCTTTCTGGCCATAACAAACGACATTACCGAAAGAAAACGAATAAAGACGGAACTTTCGGCACAGCGTAAGTTGCTTACTGATGTGCTAAACAACAGCGCCGCGTCCGTCTACGCCGTGAACCTGGAGAACAGGTTCATCCTGGCCAACGACTCGATCGCCGCCATCCTGAAAACAACCCCGGAACAGATGTTGGGAAAATCCCGGCACGGCCTGATGCCTGAACCGATGGCCAGCGAGCACGAAGCCAACGACGCGAAGGTGAAAGCATCCGGCAAGCCCATTACCTTCGAGGAAAACGACGGTCAGCAGCATTACTTCTACTCCGCTAAATTTCCGTTGAAGGACCAGACCGGCAAGATTTACGGCATCTGCGGCATCTCCACAGACATAACTGAAAAAAAACTGTCACAACTCAAGCTGGAGGAAAGCGAAGCCCGTTTCCGGACCCTGGTGGATGCCGCGCCTTACGGCGTAATGGTTAGAAAAGGGCCTAAGGTTATCTTTGTAAACAAGAGCGGCCTGGAAATAACGAGAGCTAAGGTTCAGTCGGACCTGATAGGCAAGAATATCCTGGAAAGCATTCCGGCAGAATTCGCTGAAATCATAAAGAGCCGCATAGCGGCCGTAGACGAACAGAAGGTCCCTGCCAAGCAGATAGACATAGAATTCCGGGCTGTGGACGGGACCTTGGTGGACCTGGAAATAACCAGCTCGCCGATAGTGCTGAGCGGCCAGGACTGCGCCCTGGTCTTCTTCCGGGATATTTCCGAGCGGAAGAAGAACGAGAAGCTGATGGCCGAAATGACGACTATGCAGCGCGTGGAATCGCTGGGGCAGCTGGCCGGGGGCATAGCCCACGACTTTAACAACATGCTCACCGGCATAATGGCCAACATCTCGCTGCTGGAGGCCCGCTGCGGCGGGGATAAAGAGAACGCCGAGATTCTGCATGAGACTATTAGCGCCGCCAGGAACGCCCAGAGCCTGACCGCCAGTCTACTGGCTTTTTCCAAAGGCGGCAAGCCGGTAAAAAAAGAATTCTGCCTGGAACTGGCCCTGCGGGATATTTTCAACCTGGCTACCCGCGGCACAAAAGCGGACTGTCAGATAGCAGTAACCGAGAACCTTTGGAGCGTGAATGGCGACGAGAACCAGCTTAAACAGGCTATAAATAATCTTATTATAAACGCGCAGCAAGCCATGCCCTCGGGCGGCTGCCTGCGGCTTACGGCCGAGAACATTGCCGCGGGGGCGGCTTTGCCGGAACAGCTAAAACCGGGGGACTACCTAAAGCTGACCGTTGCGGATACCGGGATAGGGATCCCGAAGGAATACCTGGGGAGAATCTTCGAACCCTATTTCACTACAAAAAGCTGCGGGCACGGCCTGGGCCTGTCCATGACCTGGTCGGTGATCAAAAACCATAACGGCCATATCAGCGCCGCCTCCGTACCGGGCCAGGGAACCACCTTTGAGGTCTACCTCCCCGCCACCGGCCGCTGCCTGACCAGCCACGCCGGCGCCAAACCGGAAATAAAAAAAGGCTCCGGGCGCGTTCTGGTACTGGAGGACGAGGAAATAGTATCCAAAGCCCTGACGCGCATGCTTAAAGAACTAGGCTACACCTGCGAGATTACGGACGACGGCAACGAGACCGTGCGGCGCTACGCCGAGGAAAAAGAAAAGGGCAAGCCTTTCGACCTGGTTATCATGGACCTCACCATCCCCGGCGGGCTGGGCGGGGCGGAGGCTATAAAGGAGCTGCGGGCTCTGGCCCCTGAGGCCAAAGCTATAGTTTCAAGCGGCTATTCGGATGAAACTGTTATGGCGGATTTCAAAGATTACGGCTTCGACGCCGTGCTGCCCAAACCCTACAGGTACGACGAGCTCGCCGAAACCGTAGCGCGGCTGCTAAAGAAATAAGTAATTAATTGCTAAAATTGCGTATGCGCACGGTAAAAGCTACGCCAGCCAGCATAAAGAGAGCCGCCGCCCTGATACGGGCGGGCGGTGTGGTGGCATTCCCGACCGAGACAGTATACGGCCTGGGCGCCGACGGGCTGAACCCCGAAGCCTGCGCCCGGATCTTCGAAATTAAAGGACGGCCCCGCTTTGACCCGCTAATACTCCACGAATGTTCCGCCGCGCGGGCCAGGAAACTTTTTGTCCGCGTCCCTAAGAACGCCGTGAAGCTGATGAACAAATTCTGGCCGGGGCCGCTAACGCTGGTGCTGCCCAAGGCCGCCGCGGTGCCTGGCATTGTAACGGCCGGCCTTAAGACCGTGGCCGTACGCGTGCCGGCCAACCGCCACGCGCTGGCGCTGATAAAAGCCGCCGGCCGCCCGGTAGCCGCGCCCAGCGCCAACAGCTTTGGCAGGCTAAGCCCCACCACCGCCGCGCACGTTAAAAAGCAGCTGGGGAACAGGCCGGACCTGATCCTGGACGGGGGGAGAACTAAAATAGGGGTAGAGTCCACCATTATAACTTTCACCGCAGGCAGGCCCGTGCTGCTGCGCCCCGGCGGGCTGCCGCTGGAGGAGATAGAGAAAATCGCCGGCCCGGCGGTAAAAGCGGCCAGGGCAGGCAAGGCGCCGCAGGCCCCGGGCTGTCTTAAAAAGCATTATGCGCCGCAGGCCAGGCTCAGGATAATTAACCGCGGAGAGGCGGTAAAAAGCGGGGCGGACCGCGCCTACCTGGCGTTCTCGGAAAAACCGGCCGGCAAATTCGCGGCGGTCAAAGTACTTAGCCGCTCGGGCGACCTGCGCGAAGCCGCGGCGGCGCTGTTTGGCGCGCTGCACTCGCTGGAGAATTCCGGGGCGCAGGTAATCTACGCCGAGCGCGTTCCCGCCCACGGCCTCGGCCGCGCCATCATGGACCGCCTGAAACGCGCTTCAGCAAAATAGTTTCAATTATGAAAAAGATAGAAGCCGCGCTGATCGTAATCAAGCACTTTATCCAGACCGACCCCTCCAGGGCCGCCGAAGCCCTGGACACACTGGAACCGGCAGACGCCGTGCGCATCCTGCAATTACTGCCGGAGGCCGCCGCGGCCGCCGCCATCAACAGCCTGCAGCCCCTTAAGGCCGGGCGCCTGCTCGCCCGTCTGCCTGCGCAGCACGCCCTTGCCCTGGTAAAACTCCTGCCCCCCAGGAACGCCGCAATAATTTTCAGCGATATGCCGGAGAAATCCGCCAAGCGCCTGGCGGAGCTGCTGCCGCCGGAACTCGCGGCCGGCATAGCCGAAACCCTTTCCTACCCGCTGCAAAGCGCCGGCCGCCTGATGCACGGGGACTTTCTTTCCTTCAGGTCCGGCCTAAGGGTAGAGGAGGTCATAAGCCGCCTGCGCAAGCTGGCGCGCGGACAAGTACCTATCAGCTACTGCTACGTGGTAGATGAAGCCGATAAACTTGTGGGCGTGCTTAACATGCGTGACCTGCTGCTGGCCGAGGGCTCGGCGCCGGTGGAAAGCGTAATGCTCACCAAGGTCCTCAAGGTCTCGCCCTTCACCGACCGGGAAGAACTGGTAGTCTTGTTCGCGAAGAAACATTTTTTAACGGTGCCGGTGGCGGACAACGACGGCAAGCTGTTGGGCGTGGTTCCCACGTCCAGCATTATCGAGAGCACTGAGGAGGAAGCCAGCGAGGACATCCAGATTTTGTTCGGCGCCAGCGCCGAGGAGCGGGTCTTCTCTTCCACCTGGTTCAAGATTACCCGCCGCCTGCCATGGCTTACCATAAACCTGCTGACGGTCTTCATGGCCGGCGCGGTAGTGGCGCTGTTTGAGGGGCTGATAGCAAGAGTAGCAGTGCTGGCCGTCTTTCTGCCCATTATAGCGGGACAGGGCGGCAATGCCGGCACTCAGACCTTGTCGGTGGTGATCCGCGGCATGATGATGCGCGAGATAGCCCCGGCCAACGCCTGGCGCCTGGTAAAAACGGAAGTGCTGGTAGGCCTGGCCAACGGCTTCTCCACCGGGGCAATGACCGCGCTGGCGGCCTGGCTTTGGAAGGGCAGCCCGCTGCTAGGCCTTATCGCCGGGCTCTCCATGATTATAACCATGGTGGCGGCCGGGCTTTCCGGGGCGCTGATTCCGCTCACCATGAAGCGCCTGGGCTACGACCCGGCGCATTCCTCCGGTATCTTCCTCACTACGGTAACGGATATAACCGGCTTCTTTTCCTTCCTGGGCCTGGCCTGGCTGCTGCGCGCGTACTTGATATAAAATTATGGGGAGTGAGGGGAAGAACTGCGAACGCGCCGGCGGACCGGCGCGTTTTTTATTTACGCGGCAGGCCGGACGCGGCTAGCAGCTGCCGGTAGTATTCCAGCGTGCGCTGGCCCATGATGGCCGTAGTAAAACCCGCGCGGACGGTTTCCACTGAATTAGCGGAAAACTTTTCACGCAAGCCGGAGTCCACAAGCACCTCTTGCAGCCGGTCGGCCAGCGCGGCACAATCGCCCGGCGGGAAAAGCAGCCCGGTCACGCCGTCCTTAACTATTTCCGCGTTGCCGGAAATATTGCTGGCCACCGCGGGCACACCCATCGAGAGGGATTCCCTGATGCTGCCGCTCAGAGCCTCGCCCTTGATGGCGGCGTTCACGCTGACCGCGGCCACGCTGAGCAGGCGCTCTACGTCGTCACGAAGGCCCAGAAAACGGCAGTTGTCCTGCGGCAGGCCGGCGGCCCGGCAGAGGACCTTCAGCTCCTGAGAATCGGTGCCGCGCCCGGCAAAAACCAGCGTAAATTCCAGCCCGCGCAGGCGCAGCAGTTTGGCGGCCTCTATCAGCACGTGCTGGCCCTTATGAGCGCTAAAATTCCCTACCAGCATAACCACGGGGAGGCCGGGCAGCGAAAGTTCCCTGATTATCTCCGGGTCCGGGCTATGGGGGGAGAACCGTTCCGGGTCCGTACCGCTGTAAATAGTGCGCACCCGCTCCGGCGCCAGGCCGTAGGCTATAAGCTGGTTCCGCACGGAATCGGCCACGGCGATGCAGCCGTTTATGAGCCGGCTGGTGTACTTTAGCTTGGCAAAAAAACCGGTGACTATCGGGTGCGAAACACGCCGCGTAAAGACGAACACCGGCTTGTGTCTGGCGAAGAACTTGGCCAGCAGCCCCATAGCGTGCGCTTTAGGATGATGGGCCTGCAGCACGTCCGGCTTTTCAAGATCTATCAGCCTGGCGAGGGCCAGCGCGGTCCGGAGGTCGTAATCCCGCCTGGGCTGAAAATGTACGGTCTTAAAACCGTCGGCGGCCGCCTTGGACCACAGGTCCCCGGCCATCGGGCAGGCTATAATATTCAGCTGCCCCAGCGTACGCAGTTCCCGCGCCAGATAAAGCGCCTGGGCGGCCCCGCCAGACCAGCTGGAAGACTCGGTAATATGAAGTATTTTTAAGTTATCCGCCATATTTTTAACAGGGCCCAAATCCGCCTGGGTACAATAGCCGGGCCCTTCTGGGCCCCCGGGGGGGTGACAAACCGCGGTTTGTCTGCTAAATTATAGTATATAGAACAGTTAGCCCCGGAGAAAAAGCGGATGAATAAAATAATTTTTACTCTTATACTCTGCCTGGCGGCGCTGCCCGCCAAAGCCCTTGAACTGGAGAACATAAACGTCAACGACATCAAAGCCGCTGCCGGGAACGTTCAAGCCCCGGCCGTTAAGACCGCGCCCACCGCCGCCGCTCACGGTAACTTTTACCTTGAACCGAAATCCTACGACCCCCTGCTGATCCGCTCCCGCCCCGCGGATGCGGAAAAGATCCACGTTACCGGCGGCAAGATAGAGATCCCCGGCATCAACAACGACCTGGAATTCGCGCGCCAGTACCGCCAGGCCGGTTACCAGCGCTACGACCTGCAGAGCGACGTCTCCCTGGCCGTCTACACCAAGAACCTGCCCAAGACTCTTTTTCAGGTGCTGTTCGGCATCGCGCAGGACAACGGCAACCCGGCCGGCGGCAGCTACAACGGGAGCAACCCGGTGGTAGAGGACGCCCCGCTGGCCCTGCCCACCGAGGCGCAGATAAACGCGCTGGATCTGCCGCAGGACGAAAAAGAACGCATGATAGTGCAGCTGCACAATTCCAGCCTGCAGCTGGAAGGCCGCGTTAACCCTTTCCGCAGAAAAGAGATGCTGAACATGATGATGCAGGTCATCAAAGAAGAAAAGGCCGCCGGCACAGAGCCCAGGTTCGGCGAGCCCCATACCTGGAGCCCCGAGTTCGTGAAGTACTGCAAGGCCAAGGGGGAGATGATCCCGCTCGGTTTCAGCAAGCTGCTTACCGCGCTGGCCTCGGGCGTTACCTCGCGCCATTTCAGGACCGGCACCGAGGAAACCCTGATAGGGTACATCCTTTCCAACAAAGACGAGGCGGTGACGCTGGACCAGCTGTTCCGCGCCAGCTACCGCGTCAATAAAGGCGACGTCTACCTGGCGATCCTCACGATAGAGAATATCCTTTCCGACAACTGGCGCCACCCGCAGCGCGATAAACTGGCCGTAACCAGAAAGCTCGCCAATATCTGCAATTTCTACCAGGGCCGCGGCGACAAGTATGGCGCGTGGTACCACTTCCACGGCATCATGCTCTACGGCTACGTCCGCGGCGGTTTCCGCGCGGCGCTGATCGGCGGCACAGAGACCGCCGGCTCCCACGTGCTTTCGCACGGCGCGGCCGAACAGCAGGAAGACGCGGTTAATTCCACCGGCGGCAAGATAGGGGCCAGGCTCGCCAAGGCAGTTAACGAAAGGCTCTACGCCGCCTTCACCCCCGACAAGAACTACTGCGACCCGGAAGTTTACCTGAATCTGCACGAGGACTTCCGCGACCGGCTGGAATACGTAGAGAGCAAGGAGTTCAAGGCCACGCTGACCGAGGACCGCATGTGGCTGAAGAGCCTGACCCGCGACTACCTGGACTGCCACGTGGAAATAATCTACAACGACTACAGCGGCAAACTGAACTCCGACTACATCATAAAGAAAGACCACATGAACTTCAAGAAAGGCAAGGACGTGCCGGTCTATATCAATACCGTAAACGAACTGCTCACGGCCCGCGCTTTCATCTCCGGTTGCCTGGCCAACGCCCCGGGCGCCAACAAGGGCCTGGGCGCGGCCGGGACGCCCGCCAGGGGCGTGTGGGTGGACGCAAAGAAATAAAGCCGAACCTTTCAAAGAGAGAACCGCGGGAGCCCGCGGTTCTTTCTATTTGAGACGGCGCCTCTAAATTCGTAAGATTATCAAAACAGGAGAAACCATGCATAATTTCACTTTCGCTAACCCGGTTAAGATTCTTTTCGGCAGGGATGTCATAGGCAAGCTGGCGGCCGAAGCGGCCGGCGCCGGCAAAAAAGCGCTGCTGGTCTACGGCGGCGGCAGTATAAAGAAAAACGGCGTGTACGCCGCGCTCACCGCAGCGCTGGCGGCCAACGGCGTAGAAATCACAGAACATGCCGGAGTAAAGCCCAACCCCGTTCTTTCCCACGCGGTCGAAGGAATCAAGAAAGCCCGCGCCGCAGGCTGCGACATAATAATAGCGGCGGGCGGCGGCTCGGTAATAGACGAGAGCAAAGCTATTGCCGCCGGCATTAAGTACGACGGCGACGTTTGGGATTTTTTCTGCGGCAAGGCCCAGCCGCGCGCGGCGCTGCCGCTGTTTACGGTACTCACCATCCCGGCTACCGGCTCCGAAATGAATTCCGGCTGTGTTATTACCAACGAACTTACCCATCAGAAATATTCGGCCGGCGGAGCGGTGCTCTTCCCCAAAGTTTCCGCGCTGGACCCCGAAACCACGCTCACGCTGCCGCGCCCGCAAATAGGCTACGGCGCGGTGGACGCCATCGCCCACATCATAGAAGGCTACTTTACCACCACCGACCGCGACGTTACCGTCACCGACGAGGTGGTGCACGCCCTGGCCCGCTCTATTATCAGTTCCACCGACCGCATTCTGGCGGACGAGGCCGACTACAATGCCCGCGCCTCCATGATGTGGTCCGCCACGCTGGCGCTGAACGGCCTGCCCACCTGCGGCTACGCGGGGATGAACTTCATCAATCACGCCATAGAGCACGCGCTGAGCGCCATCTACGACATCCCGCACGGCGCGGGCCTCTCCATAGTGATGCCGGCCTGGTTCCGCCATCACCTGGAAAAAGACGGCCCGGCGCGCCTGGAGCAGTTCGGCCGGGCGGTGTTCGGGACCTCCGGCGCCGAAGAGACCATCAAGGCCTTCGAAGCTTTCTTCAAGAAGGCCGGCGCCCCGGTGCGCCTGGCGGAGGCCGGCATCCCGGTGGATGACATTCCGCGCATAGCAGAGAACGCCATGAACCTTATCCGCCTGTGGGGGATGAAGCACGAGCAGCCGGAAATAGAGAAGATCCTCAGGAACGCGGTTTAAAGGGGAAGGGAAATGGGCGTAAGCGATGTGCTCAGTAAACTAGGCGGCATGTTAGGGTTATTGCAGGCCGTACCGGCAGGCCGGACTAAGGGTCTGATCCTTATAGCCGACGACGACGCCAGCCTCCGCAACGTTATGAGCCGTTCGCTTACGCGCTCCGGCTATGAAGTGCTGCAAGCAGAGGACGGCGAGCACGCCGTGCAAGTTTGCAGGGAGCACCGCCCGGACATTGTGCTGCTGGACATTTACATGCCCAAAAAGAACGGTTTAAAAGTGCTGGAGGAACTGGCGGGCGAGATGCCCTGCACCGGCTTCCTGGTACTCACCGGCAACGAGGACGAGGAAATGGCGCGGGCCTGCCTTAAAATGGGCGCCTTTGACTATCTTCCCAAGCCTATAGATCCCGCGACGCTGGAACGTATAATAAACAACCACAGGCTCAGGCAAAAAGGCTAACGGGGCGTCAGTCCCGCTTAACGTACTCCAGATATTTAGCGTACATTTTAACGGCCCGGTCGGCGGAACGGAAAACCGGCAGGCCCAACTTCTGCGCGTAGGCGCAGTAGGGCTCGTATAGCGTGCCCGCGGCCACGCAGAACAAGAGCGGCTTGCGCGCGGCGCGGGCGGCCTCGGCGGCGCCTTTCAGGAAAGACTTCTCAAAATCTTCCAGCGGGGCGGCGCTCTTGGGCAGGGTGTTCATCATCGCCGTGAGCGGCACCATCGAAACCAGCGCGCCGGAGAACTCGTCCGAAGCCAGCGCGGTACCGACCACCCCGGCTATCGCGGCGTCCGGGGCCATAGGGGTTATATCCAGCGGGTTCTTGGCGTCCACCAGCGAATCCAGCTTGAATTCCTTCAGCGTCTTCTCAATCTCCCCGGCCACGTCCTTGCCCATCTCCGCGGTAATAAAGCCGGCCACGCCGTCGGCCATGCCGGCGGCTTCAAAGCCCGCGTTACTCATGAAGAAAGTGTTCCCATGC
>JBBRDG010000065.1:0-13840 GCA_038204165.1 Elusimicrobiales bacterium | reverse complement strand
TGCCCCATTTCTGCATGTACCGACCACAGGTTGGGCATAGCCTTTTTCATTGGGTTATACTAGCACAAGTATAAGTAAAGGGGCTTTCCCGTCGGGAAAGCCCCTTAAAAACCAACACCAAATGTCACTTAGCTCTTTTTTATGCCGGGGCGCGGTCCGGTTAGCTTATTTTCCCGTCCACGCCGAAGATATAGGCTATCAGCGCGGCCCGGGCCCACATGCCGTTGCGCTCCTGGCGCCAGTAAACGGCCCGTGGGTCCTCGTCCACGGCCGGGTCTATTTCGTTGCGGCGGGGCAGCGGGTGCAGGATCACGCAGGTTTTCTTGATATCGTTGAGGTTCTCCTTCTTGAAATAGAAGGGGGAGTAATCCACCGCCTTGGATTCCCCGTTCTTGTCGTGCTCGTCCTGGATGCGGGTCATGTAAATGGCGTCGGCGCTCTTCATTACGCCCTTGAAATCTTCGGTCTCGGTGAAGGGGATGTTATGGCGCTTCAGGAACTCCAGGATGTCGGCCTCCATGCGGAACTCTTTAGGCGACACGAAGGAGAGGCGGACATTTTGGTAATTCTTCATCAGGTAACTGAGCGACCGCACGGTGCGGCCGCGCTTCAGGTCGCCTACCATGACGATGTGCTTGTCGTCCAGCTTGCCGTCGAAACTGCGGTAGAGGGTATAGGCGTCCAGCAGCGCCTGCGTGGGGTGCTGGTCCTTGCCGGAGCCGCCGTTGACTATGGGCACGGGGCGGCCGGTGCGGTTCATCAGCCAGGCGGTCTTCTCCACAAAGCCGGGGGCGGGATGGCGCATGATGATCATGTCCACGTAGCTGGAGAAAGTGCGCACCGTGTCTTCCGGGGTCTCGCCCTTAACTTCGGAGGAGGTGGAGGTGTCGCGGATCTCGGAGGTCTTAACGCCGAGGATGTGGCAAGCGTTAAGAAAAGACATGAACGTGCGGGTGGAGGGCTGCACAAAGTAGAGCATGGCGCGCTTGTCGGAAAGCAGGTTTCCCACGTGGTCGGCGCCGTCCTTCTTTCTGGTCACGGCGCGCAGGGCGTTGGCGGTTTTAAAAAGGTGCTCCAGCAGTTCGCGGTTGAGCTGCTGCGCGAAGAGGCAGTCGTAAAGGCGGCCGGTGCTGGAGAAATAGGGAATCTTTTCGGAAATGGGGCGGGGGTAGAAGTTTTCCCAGTCCGGCTGCACGCTGGTCATGGCCTTGGTTCTTTGCATTTACGCTCCTTTGTGGGTTTAGTTAAATCTTTTTTACCAGGTCCAGCAGGACCAGTTTGCGGCTGCGGTCTATTTTCACCTTGGCGATGACCGAGCCGGAGCGGGCGTCTTTGAGCGGGTTGTCCTCGTTAAGATAGAAGCGCTCTATGCCGTAGCGCGCGGAGGCCCGGCCTCCGAAGCCCCAGTACGGCGAGGCTTTTGCCCAGAGCCCGCCTTCTGGGGCGGTCTTGGCGCAGTCCACCGCCTCGTAAACCGGAACATCTCCCTGGCCGGTTCCCACGGTCCTGCCCCGTGCCTCCAGCTGGACGTAAAAGGAGTCGCCCTTTTTCAGGGCTTCCTGGCAGGAGCGGGCCGGCGGGTTGGCGATTTCGTAGCTGAGTGCCACAAAAGTGCCGCTGAGCAGGTCGCGCGGGTCCACCGGCTGGGTCTCCAGGTAGAACTCCGCCGCGGCGGTGTTTTTGGAGGACAGCAGCCAGCCGCCCCAGGCTAGGAAGATGAACAGCTGCGCCGCCAGAACGATCCTTAATATTTTCATTTCTGTGTCGCCTCCGTGCCGGGCGCCGTGGCCGCCATTCGGCTTATAAGCGCCTTGCGCCCCCGGTTTACAAAATAAGCCAGCGCCGCGAAGGCCAGCCCGGTGGCTATAAAGGCCAGCCCGCTCTTGAGCAGCCCGCCGAAAAGGTCCACAAAGCGCGTTACCGCGGTAAGGGTTATTACGGCCACGCCGCGGTTTATCATTTTCTCGTTAGAGGATTTCGCCCCGCTGATTATGCAGCCGGCGCCGAAAGCCGCCAGGATGAGGTTTGCCAGCACCGCCACGGTCTTCGCCGAGCCCGTAGTAGCGTCGAAAAGCAGGAAAGCGCACAACATGGAAGCCGCCAGCAGGGCTTTCGCAAGGTAGTCTTCCAGCTTTCCCTGCGGCAGCAGGCGCTGGCGTCTTAAGGCCAGGGTCAGGAGCGCCGCGGCGAAAGCGGCCCAGGTGATGGCCGCGCCATACGGCGAATCCGTCTTAAGCGTGTAGGTGTCGGGCCGGTAATGCCAGAAAAAAGTCATGGCGTAAACGGCCCCGGTCCAGAGCGTCAGCGGCAGGCCCGGCTCGGCTTCCTCATCCTCCCGGCCCCAGATCAGCCACAGCACGGTCAGCGACATGCCGGCCAGCAGCAGCAGCGCCGTCGAGCGCACTCTTATGGCCGTGTCGGCGGCCAGCATGAAAAACAGCCAGGTAAGGCCGGCGCCCAGCGGTTTGTAAAGCCTCTGCCGCGGGTAGAGCGCCAACCCTGCCGCCAGCACCAGCAGGGCCAGCGCCCAGTGGGCCAGCGGCGGCGCGGCCTGGCTGTAGCGCGCCGTCAGGGAGAGCATGCTTGTGGAGCCCAGCGTGCCCCAGTACAGCACCGCGAAAAGCAGAATAGCGCAGAGGTAAGCGGCCACCGGCCTTTTTGAAAAAAAAGCCAGCGGGGCCGAGAGCGCGGCCCAGGCCAGGTAAGGCTTAACGGGGTCTCCGCTCAGGTTGAAGATCTGGGCGTAAAGCCCTATCCCCAGCGCCGGCATAAAGAACCAGAGGGTCTCGAGCGCAGCGGCCGCGGAATTCTTTTCCTGCAGGCGAATCGCCGCTTCGGCCGTACCGGCAAAAAGCAGAAGGAACGCGCCCATTTTGGCTATGGCGCCGATCTTGTCCCAGTTGTGCGCGGCTACCAGGATCACGCCCAGCGCGATAAAGAGCCCGGCGGCGGCCGAGATCCAGTGCGTGGCCTTAAATGCGGCGAAAGTGCGGCCCGCGTAGGAGCGTTCCCAGACTTTCTCCGCCTGTTCGGCGGTTATTAAGCCCGCGGCGGCCGCCCCGGCCAGGTCCGCTTTTAATTTTTTATAGTATGAAGCCATAATTGTTTTCCCCGGGAATAATTATATTATAACTGGCGGCGGTTATTATAGAATAGCGGTCGTTATTATGAACGAATACAGCGTGCTGACTACGTTTACCGTCGGGTTGACCGCGGTGGCGGGCATCGGCATAGGGAAGTGGATAAAAGTCAATTAAATGCGGATTTTGCTGCTTACCTGACAACACTGATAATAGATTTAATAGGCAGGTATAATAATTCATAGTGTTGACGTGGGGCGCCTGGGCGCAAGGATGGGTAAGGGGATGACACGGTATGAAAACACTGCGCACTAAAAAGAATCTTTATATCCTGGCCGCGCTTTGCGCGGCGGCCGGGTTTTCCTATCTTGTCCTGCGCCACTCGGGCGCGGGGGCCGGGACAGGTGTTAGCGCGGCCCTGTTTTACCAGTGCCAGATGCACCCGTGGGTAAAGTCGGACAGCCCCGGAAAATGCACCATCTGCGGCATGGACCTGTCGCCCGTAGCCGACGCGAAAAATTCCCCGGCTTCCGCGAACGGCCTGGTTTCTCTGAGTCAAAATAATATCACCGTGCTCAACGTGCAGAGCGAGGCGGTCGGACGGCGCTCTCTGGAGCGCAGCGTCAAGGTGGCAGGCATACTTGAAAGCGCCGATTCCCGCAAATCAATAATTTCCGCCCCGGCCTCGGGGCGGGTTGCCAGGCTGGACGTCGACTACGTCGGGGTGGAGGTGGTGGAAGGGCAGGCCATAATGAGCCTGCTGAGTCCCGACCTGGCCCAGAAGCGCCAGTACCTGCGCATCCAGGCCGGCTTAGCCGGCAAGGGCGGGCAGCAGGACAAAGCGATTAAAGAGGCGCTGAACTACGAGCCTTCCTCCGGAGACATCCTGGTGCAGCAGCCCGGAACGGTGACGGAGCGCAGTGTTTCGCTCGGGCAGTACGTTACCGAGGGGGAAAAGCTTTTTACCATCGTCGACATGTCCGTGCTGTGGTTCCGCTTCGATGTCTACGAACAGCAGCTGCCCTGGGTGAGGGTCGGGCAGCGCATAGAAGTGAGTTTCGCCGCGCTGCCGGGGAAGGTCTTCCCGGCCACGGTCTCCTTTATAGAACCGGTGCTGGACTACGCCACCCGCACGGTGAAGGTCAGGGCTGAGATAGAGAATCCGGCCGTCAAGATGAACGGGCGCAGTCAGCGCCTGCTTCAGCTGGGGATGTACGGCGAGGGCAGGGTGCTTACCCAGGCCGGCAGCGCGCTGGCGGTGCCCCGCGCGGCCGTGCTCTTTCCCGGCGCGGCCTCTTACGTTTACGTCGACAAGGGCGAAGGCGTTTACGAGCGCCGGCGCGTGAAGCTGGCCAGGCAGGGCGACCAGGCCTGGGAAGTGCTGCGGGGCCTGCGCGAAGGGGAACGCGTGGTCACTTCTGGCAACGTACTGCTGGACGCCCAGGCCCAGCTTGAGCAGGGCGGCCGCCAGGAAGCGGCGGACGAAATGGACGGGCCTTCTGCGCAAGAGAAAGATTCAGCGGCGCCGCCGACGGCGGTAAGGCTCAGCCCGCCTGCCCGCAAGGCCCTGACAGATTTTTTCATGCTGAGTTCCGGCTTCAGCCGGGCGCTGGCGGCGGACGATCTTACCGGTTTCAACAAGAACGTTCCAGCTTTGCCGGGCGCGCTGGCGGCGGTAAAGAAAGAACTGGGCGACGGTCCCTGGAGCGCGGCCGTCAGCGGCCTGGCCGCCGTGAGTGGTCTGCGCGCCGCCAAAGACCTGGCCGAAGCCCGCAAAGAATTCAACCCGTTCAGCGCCGGGGCCGTGGCGCTGCTCCAATTGTCCCGCGCGCAGGAGCAGGCGTTCCGCCCGATGAAAGTTTTCCACTGCCCCATGGCCGCCCAACCGGGGCTCTGGCTTCAGGAAAAAGGCCCATTGCGCAATCCCTATTACGGCGCCGAGATGCTGACCTGCGGCGACGAGGTCCCGGCGCCAGGCCCTGCCCGCCGCGCCCAGGCCGCGCCCGCCGCCCGCGCAAAAGCGGACAGCGAGAAAGCGGCGGCGAATACCGAAGCGTCCATGGCGTCAATGCCGCACATGCGGATGCCGCAGAAACCCGAAGGTGAGATGACCCAGCCGGAGCCCGCTGCGCAAGCGCCGGCCCCGGACGAAGCAGAAATGGCTCACGAGCGGATGGAGCAGGCAGTGAACCCGACCGCGGCGCACCGCGTGGCCAGGATGGCCTATATAGACAATATGCGAACTGAGAGGCGGATTTCCATCCTGGAAACTCAGAAGAACAATGCCGCCGGGGTGTACGCTCTGACCTCGGTGCAGAGGAACGCCATAGAGGCTTTCCTGGAGCAGGCCGATGGCCTCTCGCTGACCTTGGCCGAGGACAGCGTAGGCCAGTTCAACCGGGCAGCCGCGAAGCTGCCTTACTGGATCCCCACCCTGCAGACCGAATTCCCGAAAGGACGCCGCTGGAGCGAACAGATAGCGGACGTGGCCGCGGCCAGCCGTTTCGAACCGGCGGCGGACCTGGCACAGGCCCGCGAGAGTTTTATGCCGTTTACCAGGGCCGTAGTCGCCTGGGTCTTTAAGATGCGCGAAGATGAGAAAGTATTCGCCGGCCTCAAGATATTCAAGTCCCCTTCCGCACCCGAGCCCGGCATGTGGGTGCAGCTTAAAGGGCCCGGCCATAATCCCTTCTTCGGGCCCAAGAGCCCGAAGGCGGCGGACGACATCGAGCTATGATAAACAGGCTTATTGAATGGTCGCTGCGTAACCGCTTTCTGGTGCTGAGCGGAGTGATCTTCCTGACCGCCTGGGGGATCTTCTGCCTGTGGCGCACCCCGGTGGACGCCATTCCCGACCTGAGCGAGAACCAGGTTATTGTCTTCGCCGACTGGCCCGGCCGCAGCCCGCAGGAGGTGGAGGACCAGATCACCTACCCGTTGTCCGTGAACCTGCAGGGCCTGACCGGGGTTAAGGATATCCGCGCCACGTCGATGTTCGGCTTCACGTTCATGACGCTGATCTTCGAGGAGGACGTGGACAATTATTTCGCCCGCACGCGCGTGCTGGAGCGCCTTAATTATCTTAACGACGCGCTGCCCGCCGGGGTGGTGCCGCGCATAGGCCCCGACGCCACCGGGCTGGGCTGGGTTTACCAGTATTATCTTTCCGTGGACCCCGACAAGGCGCCGCAGGGCGGCTACGACCTGTCCCAGCTGCGCGCGCTGCAGGACTGGTTCGTGCGCTACCAGTTGAATTCCGTGAGCGGCGTGGCGGACGTGGGCAGCGTGGGCGGCTTTGTGCGCCAGTACCAGGTGGACGTGTCGCCGGTACGCATGCGCGCCCTGAGTGTGCCGCTCAAGGACGTGCTGGACGCCGTGGGCCAGAGCAACCTGAACGTGGGCGGCAAGGTGATAGAAGAGAACGGCATGGAATTTGTGGTGCGCGGCCTTGGGCTGATACGCTCGCAGAAAGACCTGGAGGACATTGTGGTCAGGGAGAGCGGCGGTACGCCGGTGTACCTGCGCGACGTTGCCACGATCCGCCTGGGCGGGGATTTCCGGCGCGGGGCGCTGGACGTGGACGGGCACGAGGTGGTGGGCGGCGTGGTGGTAATGCGCAACGGCGCCAACGGCCTGGCCGTTATCCGCGCCGTCAAGGAGAAGCTGGCCGCCATCGCCCCGAGCCTGCCGCCCGGCGTGACGATAAAGCCGTTCTACGACCGCAGCACGCTGATCTGGCGCGCGATCGCCACGCTTAGGAACACCCTTGTAGAGGAGATCGTGCTGGTGGTGCTGGCGCACATCCTGTTCCTGTGGCATTTCCGCAGCATCCTGATAGTCACGCTGCCGCTGCCCATCTCTATCCTTATCTCGTTCGTGCTGATGCGCTACTTCGGCATCACCTCCAATATCATGTCCCTGTCCGGCATCGCCATCGCGATAGGCGTGCTGGTGGACGCCGGCATTGTGATGACGGAGAACGTGATCCGCCACTGCGAGCGGCTGGAGAACGGCCGCGGCGCGGGGGCCCGGCTGACCGCGGCAGAAACCTGGGAGGTGACCAGGCAAGCGGCGTTGCAGGTGGGGCGGCCCATCTTCTTCGCCATGACCATAATCATCCTCGCCTTCCTGCCCGTGTTCTCGCTCGTCGGAGAAGAGGGAAAATTGTTCCACCCGCTGGCCTTCACAAAAAGTTTTGCCATGGTAGGAGCGTCGCTGCTGGCCGTCACGCTGGTGCCGGTGCTCTGCACGTTCCTGGTGCGCGGCCCGTTCCAGCCCGAGGGTGAGAACTGGGTGATGAAGCGCCTGCTGGCCCTGTACGGCCCCGCGCTGGACTGGGCTTTGCCCCGGCGCGGCAAACTGCTGCGCTGGGCCGCGGGCCTGCTGGCGGCCGCGCTGCTGCTGGCGTTCGGCCTGCCGCGCCCGGTAAGCTATAAGCTGCGCGACTGGCACCTGGACCGCGCCGCAAAACTAGCGAGCGGCATGGGCAGCGAATTTATGCCCACGCTCAACGAGGGCAGCCTGCTGTTCATGCCGGTGCTGCTGCCGAGCACCTCGCTGACCGAGATAAAGCGGCTCATAGCCTGGCAGGACCAGGCGCTGAAGCAGGTGCCCGAAGTGCAGTCCGCCGCGGGCAAGCTGGGCCGGTCCGAGACCGCCACGGACCCGGCGCCTGTAGAAATGATAGAGACCACCATCGAACTCAAACCTGAGTCCGAATGGCGGCGCGGCATGACGCAGGAAAAGCTGATAGCCGAGCTGACAGACAAGCTCAGCCAGGCGCCGGGCTACGTCCCGGGTTTCCTGCACCCCATCGAAGGCCGCCTGCTGATGCTGAGCACCGGGATTCGGGCGCAGGTAGGAGTGAAGATCCTGGGCGCGGACCTAAACGCCCTGCAGTTGAAGGCTTTCGAGGCTGAAAAGATTATCAAGTCCATTCCCGGGGCGGCCGGGGTGGCGCCGTCGCGCGTTCAGGGCAAGCCCTATATCAATATTGAGGTGGACCGCGTGGCCATGGCCCGCTACGGGCTGCGCGCGCAGGACGTGATGGATGTGGTGGAAGCCGGCATAGGCGGCCGGAACGTGACTACCACCATAGAGGGCCGCGAACGCTTCCCGATCCAGGTGCGCTACCAGCGCGGCGAGATCGACGATATCGAGCGCCTCGGCGACGTGCTGGTCTTCACGCCTTCGGGCAGGGCCATCCCGCTGGGCCAGGTAGCCAGCATAAAACGCGTGACCGGGCCGAGCGAGATAGCGAGCGAGAACGGCAGGCTGCGCGTTTTCGTACAGGCGAACGTGCAGGGCCGCGACCTCGGGGGCTTTGTAAAAGAAGCGCGCGAACGGATTGCGAAAGAATTGACGCTTGCGCCGGGCATGACCGTGGAGTGGAGCGGGCAATATGAAAGCCAGCTGCGGGCCCAGCGCTCGCTGCGGCTAATCCTGCCCGCCGTGCTCGGAATCATCTTCCTGCTGCTCTACATCGTCTACCGCTCCGCCAAAGAGGCCGCCCACATCCTGCTGGCCGTGCCTTTCGCCCTTACGGGGGGGATCTTTCTGCAGTTCCTGCTGGGCTACAACTTCAGCGTGGCCGCGTGGGTGGGCTATATCGCGCTCTTCGGCGTCGCCATCGAGACCGCGATAGTCATGGTAGTGTACTTGCGCGAGCTGACGGAAAAAAAGATGAAAGAGCGGGGCGCCGCCTTCAACCACGCCGATCTGCTGGAGGCGGTGAAAGAGGGCGCCAAGCTGCGCCTGCGGCCCAAGGTAATGACGGTGGGTACCACGCTGGCCGGTCTGCTTCCTATTATGTGGAGCACCAGCACCGGCTCGGAGATCATGCGCCCGCTGGCCGCGCCCGTGATAGGCGGCATGATAAGCAGTTTCCTGCACATCATGTTCGTCACGCCCATGATCTTTATCTGGCTGCGGGAAAAGGAAATGCGCCAGGCCGGCGCGAAGGGCGACAGGCTGGCACGCTAACCGGTAAGAGCATACCTTCCGGAGTTTCGGAGAGCTCGTGCTCCTTTTTTCCTTAATAAATGAAAACTGCTTGACGCATATTTTGCCAAGTGCTACCATGTTTGCAAAGGTGGCACAGATGAATAACAAACTTGTAAGGTTCGGCGTCTCGCTGGAGGGTGAACTTCTCCGGCGGTTCGACGCCTTTATCGGCGCGGAGGGTTATAACAACCGCTCCAAGGCCATTGCGGACCTGATACGCAAGGAATTCGTCTCGGACGCTTTCACCAGGGGCGCGGCCGTGGCCGGAGCCGTTACCATAGTTTATGACCATCACAAGCGCGAGGTCGTAAATAAACTGCTGGATATGCAGCACGACCACGGGAATATAATAATTTCCACCCAGCATATCCACCTGGACCATGATAATTGCCTGGAGATAATTGCTGTTAAGGGGCCCGGGGAAAAGGTGAAGGTTCTGGCGGATTCACTCAAGGCTGTTAAAGGTGTAAAGCACTCCACGCTCAGCGTTACCAGCGCGGGCAAATAATTTTTTACTCTCCGGTAGCGCACGCTGGCCGCCGGCAATACCGCCCTTCACCGGCTGGACGCGCGGGCTCGCTTCCTCCTTATCTATACTTGTCCGTTTTACGCTTACTGTCTCCGCCGCCCTGGCGCTTGAGTAGTGGGTTCGCAGCGTCTGGCCGCGCGAGGTCCGCCGCACCCGGTCTGGCCCTCTTTACCTGCCCCCCGCCCATTTACGGTAAATCTTAATAACCCACCCAATTTTAGCTTTTAGTGAATAATTGGGGTATTTATATGAACTTATAAGCACTTATACTTATTTTATGATATAACTATATATATCTTTGTATAAAGTTTGGAGATGATGCGTATGGATCAAATAAATAATCCTTTTTCTCCTGGCGCTGGCTCACCGCCCCCGGAACTGGTTGGCCGTGATGCCATCCTTGAGAAATCAAAGATTCTGCTTGGGAGAGTCCGTCAACGTCGGTCAGAAAAGAGCTTATTGCTTGTCGGCTTGCGCGGTGTCGGAAAAACCGTGCTTCTTAATGAAATAGAGAGGTTAACCAGTGCGTCGGGATACCACACCATAACACTAGAGGCCCATGAGGATAAATCTTTGGCGGCACTTTTGGCTCCCCATTTGAGGCGGCTTCTTTTTGAGTTGGATCGCATGGAAGGCTTAAGCAATAAGGTTAAGCGCGGCCTTGGCGTATTAAAAAGTTTCATCGGCAGCCTAAAGGTTAAAGTCGCGGAAGTAGAATTCGGACTGGATATAGAACCTGAGCGCGGCACAGCTGATAGCGGGGATTTAGAGGTAGACCTTTCAAATCTTTTTATAGCCGTTGCTGAGGCGGCCCAGGATCGCGGAACAGCTCTTGCGATATTGATTGACGAAATTCAGTATCTGTCTGTTAAAGAGTTAAGCGCCCTTATTATGGGCATGCACAAAATGCAACAGCGTCAGTTGCCGCTGGTCTTGGTCGGTGCCGGCCTCCCTATATTGACAAGACTGGCCGGCGAATCAAAGTCTTATGCTGAACGTCTTTTTGAGTTCCCATCAATAGGCCCGCTATCAGCAGTTGATGCCGGCAAAGCCCTGCGCGATCCGGTTGTTCGCGCCGGCGTCGCGTTTTCCGATGAAGCAATTAAAGAGATAGTCAGGTTAACACAAGGTTATCCCTATTTTATTCAGGAATGGGGGTATCAATCATGGAACCATGCCGAGAAAACGCCCATTTCCCTTGCTGATGTTAAGCGCGCGACAACTACGGTAACCCAACGCCTGGATGAAAACTTTTTCAGGGTCAGATTTGACAGGCTCACTCCGCGAGAGAAAGAGTATCTGCGTGCAATGGCACATCTTGGTTCTGGCCCTCAGCGCTCCGGTGACATTGCCGAAGTTCTAGGAGTTAAAATGAACAGCCTGGGGCCTACGCGGGCAAACCTGATTAACAAAGGAATGATTTATAGCCCTGCCTATGGAGACATGGCGTTTACTGTGCCACTCTTTGATGAGTTTATGCGGCGTGCTATGCCTGGCTTTTCGCCTGGTGTGTGAAATGACAGTCACGGAGAAATCCCGGTATCCAGTAAGGCCTGGAACCGGCTATAATCCAGTGATAGTTTAAACTCGGCTTGGGCAGGAAATGAAAATAATTTTTGTCACTGACTTGCATGGGACCGAGGCAAAGTACCGGTGTGTTTTTGAGGCTGCCAAGAAGCATAAGGTTGCTGCGGTTGTAAACGGCGGTGACATGTGCACTTTGGACGGGGACCTGCACGGCTCGCAAAGGGATTTTATCGAAGGCTTTTTGTCCCCGTACTTTGCCGAATATGCGAAAGCTGATATCTGCCACCTTGGTTTACTGGGTAATGACGATCTAAAAATTCACGACGCGGCTTTTGATAAAGTCTGCAGGAAGCATAAAAATATTTTTAACCTGGCGCAGCGGCGCGTTGCGCTAGGCGGTTTTGAGTTCATCGGGATGAACTGGGTTGCCGATTATCCTTTCAGACTGAAGGACCGCTGCCGCCGGGACGGCCCCGGCTACGTTTTTCAGGAACAGTTCGGCGCCGGGCTGCTGTCCACGCCGGAAGGGTTCACGGAACTGGAGGATTGGCGGGCCTATGCGGCCACGCTCCCCACGATAAAGGACGAACTTGCCGCGCTACCCAAACCCAAAGCCGCGGGCAAAGCCGTTTATGTAATTCATATGCCGCCTTTCGGGCTGGGGCTGGATGTTATAAGTTCCGGCCAGCAGGTAGGTTCGAAAGCTATTGCCGGGTTCATTAAGAAAGCACAGCCGCTGCTGACTTTGCACGGCCATATTCACGAATCTCCTGAAATGAGCGGAGTGTGGAGAACCGGAATCGGCAAAACGATCTGCGTCCAGCCTGGGCAGGCGAAAACAAGCGCTTTAAGTTATGCCCTGATAGAGTTGGAAACAATGGAGCTGAGAAAAATTGAGGAGTAACCGACGGAGGCAAGATGAATGCGCGTAAACTGTTGGACAAGTTCCGTGGCTGGGCAAAGGGGAGTTTTTCTGCAAAACCCGGCTTGCGGGCATCTGGCAGCGCTGGTGCGGCAGCAACAGGCCGTTTTCTGAAATAGAAGCGGCCGTGGACTCCGGATCGGCTACGATATGAAGATCCAGGGGCTGGAGAACAAAGCCGCGCGGCAGGCCGCGGAAAAGAGCCAGGCCGCGCTGGGTTTAATGATACACCGGAATTATAAAAAAGCGGCGCAAATGTATGAAGAGGCGCTTGCCGTTTTAAAACATGATAAAACCATCTCGTTCCGGGTGTTCGGTAACCTGGGTATCTGCTATGCGCTAATGGGTGAAAGAGGAAAGGCCATAGAGGCGCAGCGCGAAGCCCTGCGCCATAACCCGGACTATGACCGCGCCCGGCGTCACTTAAGCGACCTGGAAGCCATGACCGATAAGCAATATGAGAAATTCCTCAAGGACGGCCCAAACAATCTTACCCATACCGAATGGCGCGAATAAAAACAAAGGAGTCTGCGTTATGCCAAAAAACTTTTTTATAATCTCAGCCAAAGAGGTTTCGATTAAGAGGAAGGGGAAGGTCGCTGTTATCAGCTACCTGGACCCTGACCGTGAGGGTGGAATTAACCTGGAGATAGGTCCTGAAATTGAGAAGATGAGCGATCTTGATATTGTAGAAGCGCATAATAATATGGTTCGGAACATGGAGGAACATCGCAAGGCCAATCCCTATGTGGCAAGGGAGATCCCGGACGGGAAACCACAGATAGAACGCTCCAAGGTGACCCGCCAATGGACAGCGTGCGGCAACGTGCTGCGCTGCTGCATTGAGAGCAGTTTCCGCTCAGCAAACGTTCCTGTGATGGAAGTAGACGGGCGGCGGCTGAGTTGGCGGGAGTTCGGTGAACTGGTGTCGGTCTACGAAGGCTGGGGAATGCGGATTGTTTTTGTTCCGGACGACGAACTTCAGAAGACCCCCGCGATAGCTCTGGCAGAGTCAGAAGAAGACATGCCCGGCCACGAAAAACTTTTAAAGATGAAACCGGAAACTTCCTGCTGAAGTCGGCGCTGGAATAAAACGGAAATAATGAAAATTGAGTGTGCGCAAAGGTGCCGATTCCGCTTCTGACTCTGGGTGTTTTGAGTAAAGAAAAGAAAAAATCCCGTCAGGGGCTACATCGCAGGCAGAGCGAAAAGGGGAAATGTCCGAAGCCTGCTTAATCGGGCCGGTACGGGTGCTGCGCGCGCAGAAAGTTTTAATTTTAAATTCGGATTTTTTAAAAAGCAAAAAAGTTCGGAGATTCGGAGTCGAAGTTTGACACTGTTTGGCCTCACAGCCTGCGGATCCTTTATAAGTGCAGTGCACCTGTCGTCTTTTGAAGCGGTAGGCCGATCTTATCCGCGAGATGTCGTCGCGGGCGTGGCCACGAAGCGCGGCCCCGCACCGCTCCTTGCCGCGAGAAGGTCGTTCGCAGGGCTCGGCACTAACGCGCCTTCGCACTTGCTCCCAAGGAGGTCTGCATCTTACAACAACCTCCTTTTGCGCGGTCGGCCGGCCCAATAAACGTGGGCCTTGGCACGGCCGCTCCCGTCCGCCTTCGGCGTCCATACAGCGCAAAATTTAGAGTTAAGTGACATTTGGTGTTGGTTTTTGTGGCCTATTTCTGCTGTTTAGGAAGTAGGCGACAATTATTTTCTTATGCTCTAGGCTCATGCCGCGGTGTCGGTGCAACAATTCCTTTATCCGGCTGTTAATCCCGCCCT
>JBBRDG010000064.1:0-13925 GCA_038204165.1 Elusimicrobiales bacterium | reverse complement strand
CAATCAAGGGCGAGGGCTCTACCAAGCAGGGGAAATTAATAATTGTAAGGTGAACTTATGAAAAACAAGATCTTGTTTCTTCTGGCCCTGTTGTGGCTGCCCGCGGCGGCCGCGGCCGGTGATATAACGCCCGGGGCTGTTCCCGGCACTATAAACTATCAGGGCCGCCTGGAAAGGGACAATGCTCCCATAACGGGTGATATTCATCTTTTTTTTAGAATCTATAATGCCTCTTCAGGCGGTACGCAGCGCTGGAGCAGCCCGGAAATAAAAGTTACCGCCGCGCAGGGCATCTTCAGCGCCCCCATAACCCCGCCGTGGGACGTATTTTCCAGGAACGAGATCCTTTACCTTGAGGTTCAGGTTGAAAGCGATGTGCTGACCCCGCGTGAACCGCTTAGCAGCGTGGCTTACGCGCTGGTAGCCAAGAAACTGGAGGACGGCGCTTCTGTTTCCGTGACTACCCTTACGGCGGCTTACCAGGTATCGCTGGCCACCGCTCCATACGCCAACGTTAATATAGGCTCCATCGTCCCTGGAAACCTTCTCAATGTAAGCGGCGTGATAAAGTTGAGCGGCAGCACCAGCCAGATTTGCTTCGACGACACCAGTTGCATGGGTTCCGCAGGCCTGGGCACCGCCGTCGGCGGCGTGACCTCCAATGGCGTAAGCGTAATAGCGTCCGGCGTGCTGGGCACCGGCGAGATGCATTTTAACACGGCCAACACCGAGCGCATGCGGATCACCGACAATGCCAACGGCGGGAAGATCGCCATTGGCCCGAACTCCATTTCCGGCGGGCCGCTGGGCACCCTGGACGTGGACGGTTCGCTTTACGTAGGCAACGCCGGCATTTATGACCGCGACGACGGGGAACTTAATGTCAAGCAGGACATGGTTGTGGAAGGCGGCCGCGTACGCGGCATAGGGCAGAATTACCTTTCTATCGGCGAAACGGCGAACACTATTGTGGCCGCCACTAATAACACCCAGCGCCTCTGGATAGACCCCGCAGGCAACGTAGGCGTAGGCCTGCCCGGGCCGACCGAGCCCCTGCATACCGCCGGTAATATTCGCGCCAACACCGGCGTGCGCGGCGGGGTAGTTTCCATGGGCGGCTATACCGGCTGGACTTCCGTAGCTAACGAGATCCGCGCCCAGAACGGGTCACATCTGCTGCTGCAGCAGAGTAATTCTTTTAACGTCGGTGTCGGCACCGATACTCCCCGCGAAAAGCTGCACGTGCACGGCAGCGTGCTGGCTGATTACGGCGTGCTGGCGGCCACCGCCGGGTTCACCGGCGATGTGGGCGTGAACGGCAATTTTACCGCCAACGGCAGTAACAAGCAGGTCTTCCTGACGAGCACCACTATTTATGGCACCCTCACTGTAAGCGGCGGGATAGGTTCTATGGCCGGTTTCCCGGCTTATATTGCCTCCACCCAGACGCTGACAGGTCAGAACACCTTTGCCAACCAGGTGGTGGTCTCCAGCGATATTATGACGCCCAGCAGACTGGGTGTGGCCATGAAGGATTTTAACTTCGGCGCCGGCAGGTACCTGCAGGTCGGCGACAATAAGGCTGAGTACTCGGCCCAGAATACTGTAGCTTACCTGGTGGGCGGCGACGCGGCTAACGCGCGCCTGGCTTTTTACCGCGGCCCAGTGCTGGCCGGCAGCCTGGAAACGCAGAACGGCGCCAACCTGGCCATGGTGGTCGGCGGGCAGACCAAGACCCTGACGGACTCCGTTTACCACCGCATCCAGAACAGCGTGGTTTGGATCTCCACGGGCTTTAATACTACTCCCGCCATCTATATAAGTTCACAGCAGGGCAATGTTGGTATAGGCACAACGGTAGCCGACCCCACCTATAAACTTACCGTTAATGGCAGCCTCCGCATTTCGGGCCCTACTAGTAACGGTATAGTTTTCGCCGACGGCACCACCATGAATTCCGTCGCCACCATCGGCGCGGCCATGTCTATCGCTAACAGCGGGGACGCTATTGTGGCGGCCAATACCCTGGGCGGCGGCGGCAGCGTAGTGCTGCGTTCCGGTTCCCTGGACGGACTTGTGGTTGATTCTTCCGGCCGCATAGGTATAGGCACTCTCTACCCTGTTTCCAAACTGAATGTGCGCGGTGGCGACCTGGTACTGGGCACCCCGGTTAATCCTTATTCCGGCGGCCCGGAGAACCTGATAGTGGCCGGCAATATAGTTTTCGACGGCGCGCTGATACAGCGCTCTCTGTCGGCCACCCTGCTGTCCGGGCTTATCGTTTCAGGTGACGTTAACCTTTCTACCGCTACGACAGCGAAAACAGGTGTGGGCACCATGGGGCCGTTGCTGCAGCGCCTTCAGGTGGGCGGCGATATTAATATTGAGTCCGGCTACGGTATAAGGATAAACAATACTGCGGCCAGTACTAATTACCTGCGCGGCGACGGGACGCACTTTGTCAGTTCCGCCATCCTGGAGGGTGACATTCCGGGGACCCTCGTCCGGACTTCCCGAACTATAAGCACCACCAGCCCGCTCACCGGCGGTGGAGACCTTTCCGCGAACAGAACTTTCGCGGTGGGCGGTCTGAGTTCCCTGGGCACCGGCAACTACGTGGTGGGCGTGGCCGCCGGCGGCGGCTCCTGGGAATATAAAGATATTATAGGCGTTGCGAATGAGATAAACGTGACGCACGGCGTCAACTCGATAACTATCGGGATAGTCGATCCGGTGGCCGTGAATAAGGGCGGCACCGGCGCAAACACGCTGACCGGCGTGGTACGCGGCAACGGCACCGGCGCTTTTACCGCTTCAGCCATAGTGGATGCTGACGTGCCGGATGATATAACCATCAACGGTACGAACAATGTAACCTGGGGTTCGGTGAATAAGACCGGTTCGTCGCTGGCTGACCTTGTCACAAAGAGCGCGAGCTCGCTAAACAGCGGCACGCTGGCGGTAAGCTACGGCGGCACCGGCGCGGACCTGTCAGGCACTGGCGGCGTTAACCAGTTCGTCAGGCAGAACGGTTCGGGGGCGGCGTTCACCGTTTCCGCTATCGTAGATGCCGACGTGCCGGACACAATAAGCATCTCCAATATTACCCAGGTGGCCACCAGGCCCATTACGAGCATGACGGGGACGCTTGGGACTGGCAATGGCGGAACTGGAGCCGGAACATTTACTTCTAACGGGGTGCTCTTGGGTAATGCCGCCGGCATCATACAGGTTACAGCAGCGGGAGGTGCGAATACTGTCCTGCGCGGAACCGGGGCGGCGCCTACTTTCGGAACAATCGATTCAAACTATACATCGGGTTCCACCCAAGCCAATTTCGAGGTCGTTGTCACTACAACGCCCCCGGTGCAGTGCAGGACCCTCAGTGTAACCAACGGCCTGGTTACTACGCTTGGCGGTACGCACGGCTGTCTTAATTGAGAACGTTGGAGACGGAGTTTAGGGACGGCTGTTAATTGAGGCGGAGATAGCCGCCAAAGTGCGGGCGGTGGCGCCGCGGAGAGAGGACAGAACTTTTGAGGAATTGGAACGGGCCGCCGACATGGCGGCCTGGTCCGTGAGCAGAAGGGTGAGATTCTCGGCGAGCTGATGGGCGGTTTCCGTAAGGAAGCCGCCCTTTCCTTTTAGCAGAGCGTCGCCGGCGTGCTGCGCATTGCGGTAATTCGGGCCGAAGAGCGCCGGCTTGGAGAAGAGTGCAGGCTCCAGCAGGTTATGCCCGCCAGTGTTGTCCAGCGTGCCGCCCACGAAGCAGACGTCCGAAACTGCGTAGAAGGCCTGCAGCAGACCCATGGCGTCTACCAGCAGGCAATCAGTGGCGTCGTGCACCACAGGGGAGGACCAGCGCATGTAAGTGGCCGAGGACTTCCTGAGGATAGCTTCAGATTCTGAGACGCGCTCGGGATGGCGGGGGACCAGCACCAGTTTGAGATGGGGAACGGTTTTTTTTGCTTCGAGCCAGGCTTCAATGATAACGGGCTCTTCCTGCGGGTGCGTACTGCCGGCGGTGAAGACCGGGCAGCCGTGCCAGTCGGAGGCCTCCAGGAACTCCCTGGCCTTTTCCTGTCCGGCGGCGGAAACCCCGAACAGGTCGTGCTTAAGGTTCCCGGTCTCGGTTACCCGGCCTTCCAGTCCGGCCAGCAGCCTGAAGCGGCCGGCGTCCGCCGCCGTCTGCGCCAGCACTTGTTTTACGCCGGAGAAGGCCAGCCTGGTAAGCGGCCAGAGGGCGCGGTAAAGAGAGTAGGTCTTGTCGGAGATCCTGGCGTTCACCATGAACACGGGGACGCCGGCCCGGGCGGCGGCATAGAGCGTGGCGGGCCAGATCTCGGTTTCCGCCACTACCAGCATAAGCGGCCGGTGCCTGCCTATAAACGCGGCCGCGCAGGGATAGAAGTCCAGCGGGGCAAGCCTGGCTTCGCCTAGTTTTGCGGCTTCCGCCCGGCCTGAAGCCGTGGAAGAGGTAAAAAGCAGGGGGGCGTTAAAAGTTTTAGAAAGTTCCGGAGCCAGTTTAGAGACGGCCTTAACCTCGCCCAGGGAAGCAGCGTGGATCCAGACCGGGCGGGGGCCTTCAGCAGGCGCCCCCAGGCCCAGGCGTTCTTTGGTTTCTCCGCCAAGGCTCTTCATCAGCGCCCGGCGGGGGGAAAGCAGGAAAAAAACCGCGTAAAGAGCGGCTATTACGGGCGCCAGCAGGCTGTAGATTAAAAGGAGTATGAATCCCATAGGGCCAGCGCGAAGGGAACGTTACTTTTTGGAGGAAGCCGCGGCTTTCTTCTTTTTCTTGGAAAGCCAGGGCAGGGCGAACAGCGCCGAATACTTGGGGGTGAAAGCGCCGGTATCGAACGAGACGCCGATTTTTTCTGCCTCGAGCCTGGCGCACAGGCCCTTGACCAGCTCGTTCTCGAACAGCGGCACGGCCGTGGCTTCCTGGGGAGGAAGTTCCGGCTCCGGGCAGGACGCTATATAGATGGCGGGGCCGAGTTCATAGCCTTCCGGTTCGGCCTCGCGCACCGCCAGTTCCGAAGTTACGCCCACAGCGGTGTTAAGAAACACCTGCGCGGCTATCCGGTTAAGGCGGCGCAGCGTCTCGTCCTGGGGGTCGGCCAGCTTATCTTCGAAGCTCTTGCCGAGGGTGAGGATGCCGGCGGTCATGGGCTGCTTGCCATCGCCGCTTATCCTGTGGGCGGCCTCGTCCTCGGCGGCCAGGTATTCGAAGACTACGGCGGGTTCCAGCGCGGCCGCCAGGCCGGAGGCGTGTTCCCTCACGGCCTGCTCGTCGGCCAGTCCGATGGAGGCGAGGTCCAGCTTATGCTTGCGCGCCTTGCGCAGCACTTCGTAGGAGTAGACCGGGATCTTGAACCTCTTTATCTTTCTCACGGAGCTTTGTCCTTGCCCTTCCGCTAAAGGTTATTTGTGGGTCCTGTGCTCCCACTGGTAGACCATAGGGGTGCAGAGCGCCACGGTGGAGTAAACTCCGGTAATGGTGCCGATCAACATGCAGAACGCGAAGTTGTTTATGGCGGTACCCCCGAACAGGAATAATATCAGCACGGTTATGAAAACCGTCATGGTGGTTATTATCGTGCGGGCGAGCGTTTCGTTCACGCTCATGTTGATCAGTTCGGCCAGCGCCATCTTGGGGAAGTTGCGCATGTTCTCGCGCATACGATCAAAGATGACGATCGTGTCGTTGATGGAGTAGCCGGCGATGGTAAGAAAGGCGGCTACTATCACCAGGTCCACTTCGCGGTTGGTAATAGACATTGCTGTCAGCGCCACGAATACGTCGTGCAGCAGGCCTATTACACCGGCGGTGCCCCATACTGGGTTGGAGAAGCGGAAGGCCACGTAGACGATGATGCCGAACATGGACAGGATCATCGCGAATATGGCTTTCTTGGCGAGGTCACGGCCCACAACGGGGCCGACGAAATCGCGCTTCTCCTCGGAGAAGGTAACGCCCTGTATGGTCTTCAGCGCCGCGAGTATCTTGTTAGCCGTTTCGTTAACGTTATCCTGGGTGCCCTTGACTTTTATGTCGAAGGACTCGGCCGAGCTCTGTATTGCCGCTTCCACTTTAGCGGAATCCAGGGCGGCCCTGATAACGCCAATCTTCACCGGCTTGTCGAACTTCACCTGCACCAGCGTGCCGCCGGTGAAGTCCAGGCCCAGATTCACTCCCTTTACGGAAAGGGAAATTGTTCCGGTAAGCAGGATCAGGCCGGAGATGGAGAAAAAAACATGGCGGAGTTTTATGAAGTTGATGTTGGTTTTGTGGAGTATCCTTATCATATGCTGAGCTCCTTGGGGTTGGACGTGAGCCAGAACTCATAAATGGCCCTGGTTATGAAGACCGAGGTGAACATACCGATCAGCAGACCTATGGTCAGCGTGACGGCGAAGCCTTTTACCGGGCCGGAGCCGAACTGGAACAGGAAGATGGAAGCTATCCAGGTGGTCATGTTCGAGTCCAGGATTGCGGTCCAGGCCTTGTCGTACCCCATGGGGATAACCATAGCTACCGGCTTGCCCAGCCCCATTTCCTCGCGCATGCGCTCAAGGATCAGCACGTTCGCGTCAATAGCCATGGCCAACGACAGGATCATGCCGGCTATGCCGGGCAGGGTCAGTGTGGCGTTGAAGTAACCCATGGCCGCTACCAGGAATACGAAGTTGAGGCAGAGGGCTATGTTTGCTATGAGGCCGCCGCCTTTATAATAAATCACCATAAAGAGCAGCACCAGCATCAGGGCCGTCAGCATGGCGGTTAGGCCTTTCTTAATGGAGTCTTCGCCGAGGCCGGGTCCGACCACGCGCTTCTCGATGATGTTGACCGGGGCGGGCAGGGCGCCTGCGCGCAGCACTATGGCCAGGTCGCGGGCTTCCTCCAAGGTGAACGATCCTTCGATTACGCCGGAGCCGCCGGAGATCCGGGTCTTAATGACAGGAGCGGAGTGAACCACGCCGTCGAGCACTATGGCCAGGTACTTGCCGACATTGGCGCCCGTGAACTTATCGAACAGCCTGCCGCCTTCTTTATTGAAGGTGAAGCCGATGCTGGGCGTGCCGAACTGCTGGTCGCTCTCAACGCGGGCGTTCTCAAGGTAAGCGCCGGTCACGGTGACGGTGTCGTTAAGCACGTAGTAACGGGTCCTGTCGCTATCCTGGCCCGTAGAGGATTTGCAGAGGATGGTGCCCTTGGGCATTATTTTGGCTATCTCGGGGACGAGCGAGCCGTCCTTGCTGAAGGGGGAACCGTCCATCAGTTCCGCTTTGGAAATTACGTTCTGGGCCTCGGTGGATTCGTTCACCAGGCGGAATTCCAGCAGCGCGGTCTTGCCAATCAGGTTCTCGGCTTCTTCGGTGTTGGAGATGCCGGGCAGGTCTACGGATATCCAGCGTTCGCCCTGACGGGAAATGGGGGTTTCGCCCACGCCGTACTGGTCGATGCGGTTGCGGATGATCTCGATGGCCCGGGCCATGGCGTCGCCAACCTGTTCTTTCTTGCCGAGCTTCGCAACGTCGAGCTCCAGCAGCAGGTGCGTGCCGCCGCGCAGGTCCAGTCCCAGATTCAGGATGCGCTTGGGGCGCATGCGCACGGCTTCCAGTTTGGCGCGCTCCGGGGCGGTCTTGGTGTACCATTCCACGGTAGGGTACAACAGCCAGACCGCAAGAATCAGAAGGCCCAGAATGGTGCCTATTTTCCAGTGTAATTTTGTCATTTCCAATCGCTCCTTAGTTTTATCGGCGTTACTTTACCTGGTTCATTACCGCGCCAATAGCGCTGCGGGTGAAAAGCGTCTTAACGCCCTTCGCTATTTCTACTTCCACTTCGTCTTCTTTCATGGAGGTTATCTCGCCGATCAGGCCGCCGCGGGTTATTACGCGGTCGCCGGGTTTCAGGGCTTCCAGCATTTTCTTGGTATCTTTAAGCTGCTTCTGCTGAGGGCGGATAAGCAGGAAATAAAATATCACCGCTACGGCCGCAAAGGGGATAAGCTGCATCAGCGTCGCGTTAGCATTAGGGTTCATCGTTCCTCCGTCGTTAAGTATACCGCTACTATTGTAACAAATTTTATCGGCTTGTTACTTATCCTTCATATAGACATCCATGAAGGCTTTTTTTGCCTGTTTGAAATTGCCCGCCGCCACAGCCAGGCGCATGATCTTGGTCTGGTTTATAAGGAAACGCAGATTATGAATGGACATCAGCTGGCTGGCCAGGATCTCCTTGGCCTTGTACAGGTGTGAAAGGTAGCCCCGCGAATAGTTGCGGCAGCAGTGGCAGTCGCAGTCCGGGTCCAGCGGGTCCTGGTCGTTCTTGTACTGGGCGTTCTTTATGTAGAACTTGCCCCGCGAGGTGAGAGCCTGCCCGTTGCGGGCATTGCGGGTGGGGAGCACGCAGTCGAACATATCCACGCCCAGTTCCACGCTGTTCCAGATATCTTCCGGCGAACCCAGCCCCATGAAATAAACGGGCTTGTTCTTGGGGAGGTTCTCCATCACCGCCGCCAGGGATTCCATCATTTGCGCCTTGCTCTCGCCCACCGAGAGGCCACCTACCGCGAAACCGTCCGGGTTGAGCTCGGCCATGTGCCTGGCGGCCTGCGCGCGGAGGTCCGGGTACATGGAGCCCTGGATGATGCCGAAAAGCAGGGGCCTTTTCGCCGGCTCGATGTGCCGGGTCTTCTCGGTGAAATGGGCCTTGGCGCGTTTGGCCCAGGCCTCGGTCTTCTCCAGCGCGTCCTCGGCGTCGGCCCGCGAAGCCGGGTTCTTGACGCAGACGTCCAGACAGGTCCAGATGGAAGAGCCTATAGAGCTCTGGAAATCTATAACTTTCTCCGGAGTGAAGAAATGCGGACTGCCGTCAATATGCGAGGAGAAATGGACGCCTTGGTCGGTGATCTTGCGCAGCTTGCTGAGGCTGTAGACCTGGAAACCGCCGGAGTCGGTCAGCACCGGGCCTGGATGGTTCATGAAACCGTTAAGACCGCCGAACTTCTCGAGGGTCTCGAGCCCCGGACGCAGGTAAAGGTGGTAGGTGTTGGAGAGCAGGCATTCGGCCCCCAGCTCCGAGATGTCGCGCTGGGAGATAGCCTTTACCGTGCCCTGGGTGGCTACCGGCATGAAGACCGTGGTATGCACCAGACCGCGCGGGGTTTTCAGCACGCCGGCGCGGGCCGCCGTTTCCTTGTCTTTATGAAGAACTTCAAAATGTTCCATAGGTTCCTTCTTTATAGGATCATCATCGAGTCGCCGTAAGAATAGAAGCGGTATTTTTCCTTTACCGCCTCGGCGTAGGCCTTAAACAGGAGTTCGCGGCCGGCGAAAGCGGAGGTCATGTACAGCGGGGCGGAGTCGGGCACATGGAGATTCGTAATGAACGCGCCGGCGGTCTTGAACTTATACCCAGGCCGGATAAAAAGCCCCGCCTTGCCTGCCCCGGCCAGGACGGTGCCTTTCTCGTCTGAAAAAGTTTCCAGGGTACGCATGGAGGAGGTGCCTACCGCGATCAGCCTGCCGCCGGCGGCGCGGTGCGCGTTGATAGCAGCGGCCGTTTCGGCGCTTACCTCGCAGGACTCTTCCATCATAATGTGCGCGGCGGGGTCTTCGGACCGCACCGGGCGGAAGGTGCCCCAACCTATATGCAGCGTAACGAAAACGGCTTTGACCCCGGCGGCTTCAAGTCTTGAAAATAGTTCCGGAGTAAAATGAAAGCCCGCCGTAGGCGCGGCTATGGAGCCTGGCGCGGCGGCGTAGACGGTCTGGTATTTTTCCTCGTCGGGCGGGGCGGTAAGCCCGCGGCGCTTCCTGGCGTTCAGGATATACTGGGGCAGCGGCACTACGCCGTGGGCCGCCAGGTAGGCCTCGTCCACCGGGGCCGAGAATTTAAATGTGTAGCTGCCGTCGGGGTTGCGCGCCTGGCATTCGGCCGTTACGCCCCCGGGGCAGCAGAGGGTCTGCCCTGCGCTGATCTTGCGGCACAGGCCCGCCCAGACCGAACCGTCGGGAACGGCGGGGGCCACCAGCAGGATCTCCGACTTGCCGCCGGTGGGCTTGGTTGCCGGCAGGCGGGCCTTCCAAACGCGGCTCCGGTTCAGCACCAGCATATCGCCGGGACCGAGGAATTCCGGCAGGTCCCGGAAATTGCGGTGGAGCAGCGCGTTATCCGACCGGCGCACTACCATCAACCGCGAAGAATCGCGGGGCTCGGCGGGCCGGTCGGCTATCAGCGGCTCTATCTCGAGCGGGGAAAATTCAGAGAGGGATTCTTCAGTCATAGTCGGTGATGGACGCTCCCGGGTAGTATTGGCGAAGTATTTTCTTGTAGGGACGGCCTTTTTCGGCCATTACTTTGGCGCCTTCCTGGCACATGCCTACGCCGTGTCCCCAGCCGCGTCCGGCGAATTCGTACCCGCCCTTGACCGGGCTGATACGGGTTATCAGCGTGCTGCGGAATTCGTAGTTGCCTATGCTCTTGCGCAGTTCGTTTACGGACGCGTCCTTTATGCCCCGGTCCGTGGTAAAACGCAGCGATACGGCCCTGCCGGAACGGTCTTTCCTGTAGATTCTCACTGCTTTAATCTTAAGCGCGGTGGAACCTTGCTTCTGGATGAATTTAAGAAGGTCTCCGGTCGGGACGAAGAGCTCCCAGCGGTAATGGCGCGCCACGGAACAGAAGGGGTCAGGAATCCCGGAAAGCGGCTTTATTACGTCCTCGCCCCAGGCTGATTTTACGCTGGCCGTATAGCCGCCGCAGCAGGCGTGAAAGAAGGCCGTGACCAGCTTGCCTTTGTATTTGAGTACTTCACCCCGGGTGGAATTGACCGCGTCTATTATGCGCGAATTGATCCTGGCGGTGCCGTTGTAGACCTGCATTTCCACGCCATTAGTAACGTCGTAATCGCGGGCTGGATTAATATTCTTCAGGGCATAAGTGCGCGAGGCCACGGCCTGCGCCTTGAGCGCTTCGAGGGGCCAGTCCGGGCTCATCTCTACGCTCAGCACGCCGTAAAGATAATCCTCCAGCGGCAGGTACTCGATGATATCCAGTTTGTCCTGGGCGGTGGCCCGTATAAGGATGTCCCCTTTGTAAAGCTTGCCGCCCAGGCGGATTCTTTCCTGACCATCGGAAGAAAGCAGCTTGATGGGCGAGGAGAGCTGCTGGCCGGCCACGGAGATGCCGCCGGCGGAGGCCTTTATTTCGTAGGCCGAGCGCTCGAGCAGCAGGTATTTCTGGCTGGTTTTTACATCCTGCGCGTAGATGCGGGCGGAGGTTTTAAGTTTCAGCGAGGGGAGGTTTCTGGCGATGGCCACGCGGATATACGGGCCTTCGTCGGAGTGGCCGTCAGCCGCGTGCGCCAGGGGGGCGCATAGCAGCAGTAATAGCAGGGCCAGGATGCGTTTCATTAAATATGTCAAAGAAGCTCTTGCTGCGGAAGTTTTAAGCCCAGATGAGCTGCGGCCTTGGCGGTTATAACGCGCCCTCGGGTGGTGCGCTTGAGGAAGCCGCCCTGCATCAGGAAAGGCTCTATCACGTCCGTAAGGGTGTCCTGCTCTTCGGAAACGGCGACCGAAAGGGTTTCTATTCCCACCGGCCCGCCGCCGAACTTTTCGGCTATGGTCAGCAGTATGCGGCGGTCCAGGTTGTCCAGACCTTCGGCGTCTATCTCCATGGAGGTCATTGCGGCCTCTGTTACTTCCGCGGTTATTATCCCGGCGGCTTTAACGTCCGCAAAATCACGCACGCGTTTAAGCAGGCGGTTGGCAATGCGAGGCGTGCCGCGGGAGCGCCGCGCTATCCGGGCAAGAGCAGGTCTTTCCGCCTGGGTGCCGAGGATGCCGGCCGAGCGGACCAGGATCTGCGTGATCTCTTCCTCGCCGTAGAAGCCGAGATTGAACACGATCCCGAACCTGTCCCGGAGCGGGCCGGTAAGCAGGCCGCTGCGGGTGGTGGCCCCCACCAGGGTAAACCGGGGCACCGCAAGTTTCAGCGTAGTGGCGCCTGGGCCCTGACCGGTATTTATAAAGAAAAGGAAATCTTCCATAACCGGGTAAAGGGCTTCTTCCACCGCCGCGTTCAGCCGGTGGATCTCGTCTATAAAAAGGATGTCGCCCTCCGCCAGTTCCGTGGTCAGCATGGCCGCCAGGTCGCCGGGCTTGGAGAGTACGGGGCCGGAAGTGACTTTTATATTCACGCCCATCTCCCTGGCTAGGATGTAGGAGAGAGTAGTTTTTCCCAGACCGGGGGGGGAATAAAAAAGACAATGGTCCAGCGGCTCTTTGCGCCCGCGCGCCGCCTGGATGTAGACTTTAAGGTTCTCTTTCAGCCTTTCCTGTCCTATGAATTCATCCAGGGAGGAAGGGCGCAACGCGGATTCCAGCCGGGAGCTGTCTTCACCGGAAGGACGGGCTGAAAGTATATCGTCTTTTTTAGGCATGTTATTTGGGAGAGAGCCGCTTGAGCGCCAGGCGTATTATGGCTTCCGCGCCGGCCGCGGGACCGGCTTCAGCCGCGGCGTCCTCAAGGGCCAAGCGCGCCTCGGCGGCCCGGAATCCCAGGGCGGTCAGGGCGCTCATGGCCTGGATATAGCTGCCGGCCGGCGCGCTGAACGGGCCCGAAGGGCCGCCCAGGCCGGAAGCCGGGAGTTTGTCCTTCAGTGCCATAATCAGTTTTTCCGCGGTCTTCGAGGTGAAACCAAAGATGGCGGTAAGCGGCTTGGGATCTTTTGCGGCCACGGCCCGGGTGAAATCCGGCAGGGACTTTACCGCTTTGCCCAGGTAGTCCATTGCCTTCTTTGCTCCGGTGTTGGGCACAGCGTCGCGGAGCAGGTCGAAAAGCTGTTTCTCCTCGCGGCTGCGGAAGCCGTAGAGGGCGGTCCCCCCGTACATGCTGATAGATTCCGCTATAAAGACCTCGGCCGGCGAGCCCTCGGGGCCCAGCGCGTCCAGAGAGGGTTCGCAGAAGAAGACCTCGTAGCCGATCCCGCCGGTCTCTATGACCGCGCTCTCGGGGTTCTTGAGCACCACGCGTCCTTTAAGGTAAGCGATCATCGCGCGGCCGCCTTGGCTTTGGCAAGCGCCACGGCCCGGGCGAACGGAGCCAGGCGCAGGTGACAGAGGGCGGCGGCCATGGCGTCGGCCACGTCGTCGGGCTCGGGGATGGAAGCCAGGTTCAGGGTGATCTGCACCACGCGCTGCATCTGCTTCTTCTCTGCTGAGCCGCTGCCGGAGACGGTTTTTTTAATGGTCTTGGGGTTGTAGGCGCTTATCGGCAGACCGCCCTTTTCGCAGGCCAGCAGGATCACTCCGCGCGCGTGCGTGGTGTTAGCCTGGGTATCCGCACGTTTGGAGAAAAAAACCTCTTCTATGGCAGCTTCATCCGGGCCGTGCGCCTTGATTACGGCGCAAAGCTCGTCGAAAATAGAGACCAGCCGCTTTTCGAGCGGCGTGTTCTTGGGAGTGTGGATCAGACCGGAAACGACAAGCCCGGGGGGGGCGGCGCCGTTCTTCTCCAGTACGGCCCAGCCGGTCCTGTCCAGCCCCGGGTCAATGCCGAGTATTTTCACTATTATTTTTCCAGTTTTTCCATGACGGAGTCGGGGATGTTGAAGTTGGAATACACGTTCTGCACATCTTCGTGCTCTTCCAGCTCATCCATCAGGCGCAGGACCCTTTCGGCCTTGTCTTCGCCGACGTTGACTTCGTTCTTGGGCAGCATGGTTATTTCGCCGGAGGCGAGAGGTATCTTCTTCTCTTCCAGCTTGGCTTTTACGGAATGAAAGTCCTGTGGGGCGGTTATGATTTCGTACTCGCTGGAATCGGCGACGGCGCGGAAATCCTCGGCTCCCAGGTCCAGCGCCAGGGTCATCAGCTCGTCTTCCTTGGCATCGGGCTTGTTCACGGTGATA